>JBGFSC010000032.1:0-7510 GCA_041694815.1 Elusimicrobiota bacterium
GCCCGGTAGTCATTTGAATCTCCTCTGCGAATTAGTTTCCTCATTTTACTTTCCGCGAGGATCGCAGAGAAGCTGCCGACATTCATCATATAAGTCTTGAGCGCGTGGCTCGGCGCAAACAGCCGCGCCGAGCGCGGAATGCTCGCGAGAAACCTCGAACTCGTCGCGCGAAGCGCGACGAGTCACGCGCCCAAGGCGCGTAAAAACTGCCGTTTAACGATCATGCCAATTAAGGACAGAGGAACGGAACAGCCCCCGGAACCACCTCAAAACTCGCGGGCAGCTCCCCCCACAACTCTCCATCCACGTCGATAGGCAGCCGTGCCGAGTCGGACAAGGATATCTCCACGCGGCTGACGCGCCGGTGCCGGACCTGGGGCAGCCGCATATGCGCCCCGCTGTAGACCTTTGGCAGATGCCGGAGCAGGCCCAATGCCGAGAGCTCGCCCAAGGTCACTAAATCGAGCCGCCCGTCCTCGCGGTCCGCGCCGGGGGCGACGCGCATTCCACCGCCGAAGATCCCTCCGTTGGCCAGCACGATGATGTGAAACCTATCGGGCTCCTGGGCCACCCCGTCGACGACCAGGCGCATCTCGCGGGCCTTGGCGGAGGCGATTGCCCCAATCGAGGCCAGAAGATAGCTCAACGTCCCCCCCCAACGCTTGCCTTTCCCGGATTCCAGGCGGCGCGTGACTTCGCTTGGTAGGCCGACGCCCGCCACGTTGAAAAAATAGCGCATGCGGCGATCCGCCCCGGCGCCGCAGCTGGCTCGCGCCGCGTCCACCCGCCTCGGCCTCGGGCTCGAAAGCATCTCCAGTAAGACGCCGGGATTCCGCCCGATCTTGAATTGCCGCGCGACGTCGCAGCCCGAGCCGGCCGGCCATGTCCCGACCACCGCCCCGCCCCGGAGCCCCTCGGGTGACGACAGAAATCCGTGCACGACCTCGCAAAGGGTGCCGTCCCCTCCGACAGCGATGATCGCCTCGAAGCCGCTGCGTAGTCCCTGCTGCGCCAACGCGCTGGCGTCCCCGCGGCCCGTCGTAGAGACCTGCTCGCTTCCCGGATTGGCGGACAACAGGGCCGAGGCGACGTCGTTCCAGCGGGCAAGCCCTCGCCCGTGGCCAGCCGTGGGATTGACGATGAATAAGGCCCTCACGGCGCTTCCTCGAAGGCGGGCTGTAGGCGCCATCCCTTCCGGGCCGCAAGTTCCCGTAATGCCTCGTTTTCGGGACCCAAAACCAAGCGCAGCCCCCCGCTGCCATAGCCCAGCAGGTCAAGGTCCTGGGGGCCGCCGATCATGAGCGGTGGAGCGCTGCCGAGAAAGACTGTCACCGCCTCCGCCTCACCGATGCCCTCCGGGACCGGATCGACGAGCTCCGGGATAATCTTGCCATTGTAGATGCGGGGGCGGATCCCGACGACCCGCGACGGGTGTATCCCGCATTCCTTCGCGAAGGTCTCGGCGGCCCATTGATTCGCGGAGCTCAACGCCCATACGTCGAAGCCCTTCTCGCGGAGCGCCGAAATCAGCTGCGCCATCTCGGGAATCGCCCGTAGCCCTTTACGAATCATCAGTGGGCGGTCGTCTCCGGCTGACTCCTCCACGGATTGTAGCGCCGTCGGTTGGCTTACCGCTTCTTGAACGGCATCCCGCATGTAATAGATCGCCTCCGCCTCGCCGAAATCGATCAGGGTCCGAGCCAGCCAAGCCCGGCAGAGCCTAAGACTCCCGTCGCGGCATAATTGGTGGTAGGCGGCCATCATCGCCTTCCGATACATCGAGTAATCGGCGTCGCGTTTCCACACGCTCCTCGGCAAGGATTTAAAACGCTCGAAACCGACCTCGGCTCGCCGGGCGTGCGGGGGCGGAACGAGCGGCCAGAAGGCGGGCGAAAATTTGAATTCCGCCCTTTCCACGAGCTGGTAGAACGCTACCTCGCCGGCGTGCCCGATGCCGGCCGCGTCGAGGGACACTAGGGCTCGCGGCGGGGCCTCTTCGCTGTAACCGGGCGTTCCGCGCCCGTGATGCCGCATCAGATCCTCCAGTGCCCTCTTGTTTTCGGGAAGCCAGCGTCCGGATAGGCTGGGCACGGCCGGAACTTTTGCCGCGGGCTTGGCGACCGCTCGTTTTTTTCCGTAGCGCGGCGGCCGAGCGCTGGCCGGTAGATGAAACGAAGGCGCGAGAAGAAGAATGGCCGCGAGAAAGGCAAACGCCATCAGGTGTCAGACATTAACTTTTGGAACTAATTTCCACGACTCCATACATTTTAGTACCTAATAAGTTCCAAAAGTTCAAAAAGTTAATGTCTGACACCTCAGAAAATTTGTCGTGTGACGGAAATTTTTATATCATAGCGCTCGCGCGGATATCTTCTGACTGCGAGGAAAACGAATGGCCAACAACCGGAAGAAAGCAGAATTGCTGCGGGAGACCGTCGAGCACATCGACATCACAAAGCACAATGTCGTCGGCCTCGTGGACGCGATGAGCAAGATGGCCTTCCAAGCCCGCAACCTGGCGCGCGCCGCACAGATCTACGACAAGATGCTCGCCGACAAGGACTGCTCCGTGATTCTTTGCCTCGCCGGCTCGCTGTTCTCGGCCGGTCTCAAGCGGTTGGTCTTCGACTTGGTCAAGAACAACATGGTCGACGCCATCGTATCCACCGGCGCCAATATCGTCGACCAGGATTTCTTCGAGGCCTTGGGCTATAAGCATTATCGCGGCACTCCCTTCGTCAACGACCGCGAGCTGCGCGACAACCGGGTCGACCGGATCTACGATACCTTCATCGACGAGGACCAGCTGGGAGAGTGCGACAACACGATCTCGGCCATCGCCGAGACACTCGAGCCTCGCCCGTACTCCTCCCGCGAGTTCATCGAGGAGATGGGAAAATACCTCGTCAAACGCGCCAAGGTGAAGGACTCCATCGTCCTGGCCGCATACGAAAAGAGCGTGCCGATCTTCGTTCCCGCCTTCTCCGACTGCAGCGCCGGCTTCGGCCTCCTGCATCACCAGTGGCACAATCCCGACTCGCACGTCTCCATCGACTCCGCCAAGGACTTTGTCGAATTGACGAAGTGCAAGCTCGATGCCAAGGACACGGGGCTGTTCATGATCGGGGGCGGCGTTCCTAAGAACTTCGCCCAGGACGTGGTCGTGGCCGCCGAAATGATCGGCCTAGAGACGCGCATGCACAAGTACGCGATCCAGGTGACGGTCGCCGACGAGCGAGATGGCGCCCTCTCGGGCTCCACGCTCAAGGAAGCCTGCTCGTGGGGGAAGGTGGACGTGACCTTCGAGCAGATGGTCTTCGCCGAGGCCACCCTCGCCGTACCGCTGATCGCCGGTTACGCTTACCACAAGGGCTCCTGGAAAAATCGCCAGCCGAGAAAGTTCTCGGCGCTGCTCAACGAGGGAATCCTCGTCCCGGCCCGCCGCTAGGGATCTCGGGCCGATGCCTACCGACTCACGTTCCGCGCTCAAGCCGCGTCCCGTTTCGCCCATGGATCCCGCGGAGGACATCGTCCCGGGCCAATTCATGGGCGTCACGGTCCCGTTCGAGCGGGCGAGGTTCGTGGTCCTTCCCATACCTTACGAAAGGACGACTTCTTACAAGAAAGGAACGGAGCGCGGGCCGGAAAAGTTCATCGAGGGTTCCCTTGGCTGCGAACTCTGGGACGAGGAGCTAAAGATCCAAACCTATAAGGCCGGTTTGCATACGCTGCCGGCCTTCCGCAGCGAGGAGCCGGCGGAGTCCTTCTTCCCCAAGCTCGAGGCTGAGGTCCGCCGCTTGGCCCGGCTCAAGGATAAGACCTTGTTCTCGATCGGCGGCGAGCATTCCATCTCCCAAGCCTTGATCCCCCCCTTTGCCGAGGCCTACCCCGGGCTCTCCGTACTGCATATCGACGCTCACGCGGATCTGCGGCCGAACTACGAGGGCTCGCCGCACAATCACGCCTGCGCCTTATATCCGGTATCGAGGATATGCCGGGTCGTGCAAGTGGGAATACGCTCGGTCGCCGAGGAGGAGGCTCATCTGACGAACGCGGGAAACGTGCTCACGTTCTTTCGGCACGAGCATCGCGACATGCGCCGCCTGATCCCGCGCGTACTCAAGGGCTTAAGCGAAGTCGTCTACGTCACCATCGATCTCGACGGCTTCGACCCGTCGCTGATCCCCGGCGTTGGCACCCCACAGCCCGACGGGCTATCCTGGAGCGAAGGCTTGGAGCTCCTTCGGGCCGTGGTCTCGCGGAAGAAAGTCGTCGGCGTCGACCTCATGGAGCTCTGCCCCCTGCGGGACACCGTGCAATCGGAGCTTGCCGCCGCCAAACTCGCTTATCGAATCATGGGTTACCTATGGTCCAAGGAGAAACATGGCCGGCTCTAGGCCTCCCCGACCCTGGACGGCCCAAGATTCCGCCGAACTCTACAATCTCGAAGGGTGGGGGCTCGATTATTTCGCGATCGGCCCGGAAGGGACGCTAACGCTCAACCCTCGCGGCAATCCGCAACAGTCCATCGACCTCAAACAAGTGGTCGATGACGTGGTCGGGCGCGGCATAAAGTTACCCGTCCTCTTCCGGTTCCAGGATATCTTGCGCCAGCGGGTCATCGAACTCAACGAGGCCTTCCAAAAGGCGATCGAAGAACATAAATATGGTGGGCGCTACTTCGGCGTCTACCCCATCAAGGTCAATCAGCTGCGCGAGGTGGTCGAGGAGATCCTCGACGCCGGCGAACCATTCCAATTCGGCCTGGAAGCCGGGAGCAAGGGGGAACTCATCGCCGTGTTGGCCATGAACAACCCCCACGCCTTGACCGTCGTAAACGGCTACAAGGACGAGTCAATGATGCGCTTGGCCCTCATCGGCATCAAGCTCGGCAAGAAGGTCATACTCGTCGTCGAGAAGCTAAGCGAGCTCGAGCTGCTGCTCAAGGTCAGCCGGGAGCTAGGCGTCCGGCCGAATATCGGCCTGAGGGCCAAGCTTCAAGCCCAAGGCAGCGGTAAATGGAAGTCCTCCGGCGGCGACACGGCCAAATTCGGCCTAACGACCCCCGAACTCCTTTCGGCCGTCGCGTTCCTGCGCGACGCCAATATGGTCGATTGCATCAAGATGCTGCACTTCCATATCGGATCGCAGATCACCGACATCCAAGCCATCAAGGACGCCGTAAAAGAAGGCGCGCGCATCTACGCCAAGCTCCGAAAGTCGGGCCTAGGCTTGGAATACGTCGACTGTGGCGGGGGCTTGGGGGTCGATTATGACGGCACGCACACAGACCGCAACAGCTCGATGAATTACTCGCTGCGCGAATACGTTGGCGACCTCGTGTATACGCTGCAGGAGGTCTGCTCCCAGGAGCGGGTGCCGGAACCGCACATCGTCACCGAATCCGGGCGAGCCCTGGTGGCCCACCATTCCGTGCTCGTCGTCAACGTCTTCGGCTCCATCGAGGCCGGGGCGGCCCCCATCGAGCCCGTCGCCAGCCCCGAGGAAAACAAGGTCGTCTCGGAACTGCGCGACATCATCAAGGGCCTGACCCAAAAGAACCTCGCCGAGAGCTATCACGATGCCCAGCAGCTCAAGGAGGAGGCCTTCACCATGTTCAAGCTGGGCTTCTTGGACTTGGAGGACAAGGCCAAGATCGAGACGCTCTACTGGAGGCTCTGCCAGGAGATCATCAAGCGCCTGCCGGGCACCAAGAACGTGCCCGACGACCTGGCGGAGCTGGCCAAGGCCATCAATGACCAGTACCTTTGCAATTTCTCGCTTTTCCAATCATTGCCCGACAGCTGGGCGATCGGCCAGCTATTCCCCATCGTGCCCCTGCACCGTTTGACCGAGGAGCCGTCGCGCCGCACCACGCTGGTGGACATCACCTGCGACTCCGACGGCAAGATATCCCAATTCGCCTGCCACAAGAAGGCCCGGGGAGCCTTGCCCCTGCACCCGATCAACGGCGGCCCCTATTACCTCGGCATCTTCCTCATGGGCGCCTACCAGGCGACGATGGGCGACATCCACAATCTATTCGGCCGCGTCAACGAGGTTCACGTATTCCAGGACGACCAGGAGCCGGGCGGCTATTACCTGGAGGAAGTGATCCACGGGCAGACGGTCCGGGAAGTGCTGGCCGACATCCAATACAACGAATTCGAGCTGGTCAAGATGGTCAAGGCCTCCATCGACGCGCAGGTCAAGAGCGGGGCGCTCAAGCCCCGGGAGGGAGTGGAGCTGCTCAATCAGTACGAGGGAGTGCTGCAGGAGTACACCTACATCCACCACAACGGGCATCACCCCGCGACCGCCACCGAAACCCCGGCGGCTCCCGCTGAAACGTTGTTTTAGTGCAACAAACCCGGGCTCGATCCGCCGCCTTCACCCAGGCATTTCATGAGTTCTTCGTACACGGATAAATCTCTCACCATCAGGTTTCCGCCGTCGAAGCCCAGCGAGCCGGGGTATTTTTTGGAGATATTCTCGACGCATTCCCGGGCCTTGGCTGGATTGATTTCCACGCCCCGGCCCCGATGCCCAGCATGGGAATGCGGCGTCGACGGATGGGCCGCGGGCTTTTCGATGGCGATGGGCTTGCCCTCGCCATCGAGCTTCACCATGCCGTACAGGTGGACTAGGAGCTGGTCTAAGTCCATTCCCGTTTGCGCCTTGATGGCGGCAGCCGCGCCTTCCACGCGGGGAACAAAGACAGAGGTGTCGTCGTATTTCGCTCCCGTCCAAGATAATTCCTTGAACAACTTCGTGTCTACGCTCGAGAAATCGCAGCCGCGCAGGTCGGCCCCGCGCAGGTCAGCCGCCGCAACTTCTCCCTCCATCGGATTTATCCGGACCAAGGTGATCCCGTAAAAATCGATCCCGCGCAGATCCGTTCCACGCAGGTCCGCGCCCGACAAATCCGTCCGCCGGAGAACGGCGCCGCGCAGCGAGGACCCGGCGAAGGAAGAATTCCGGAAGGAACGATGCGACAGGTCGACGCCGTTCAAATCCATGCACTCGAAATCGCGCGGCATCAGTCCGTAGCGGACGGCGGGCATGGAGTTGAGGCCTCTCTTGCCCTGCGCGTTCACGCAACCGTAGCTCCCTCCTCGGGAGACGAACTTGAAGCGATTCGCTTGGGCCTTAGCCGCCTCATCTAAAGCCTTGAACTGGGCGTCCAGTGCGGCCTGGTTCTTGTCGCTGATCTCCTTCATCCAGGCCTCGTCGCCGACGGCGGCCCATCCGGCGCCGGTCAATGGTAATAAAAGGGCAATGGCTAATCGAATACTAAATTTCATGAGTTCCCCCCATCACCGATAGTGTGGGCTTTGCCACGGAATTGTCACAGGGGCGAAGGACCTAATCCGAAATAGGCCCTTAGGGACACAGCTGTCCCAAGAAAGTTTTTTCTAGAAGGCAAAATCTAGCTGTAATTTTTGTAAATTGTCGTCGCGAATGCGGCCAAGCCTGCGCTCATTAAGTCCCAAAAGATCGATGAGCGTGA
>JBGFSC010000020.1:0-7276 GCA_041694815.1 Elusimicrobiota bacterium
AAACCTTGCTTGAGCGAGCCTCGCTTTTCGATCTGCTCCACCTCAACCCCAAAAGGCTCGACCGCCTCAGGCGTCAAGACCTCCAGCTATGCCTCCAACTTTAACCGGACAGGAGTGATTTGGGTCCTATTCCATTTCCCGTCAACGCCACGGCCCCGATGTCCGGCAAAGGGACGGACGGAGTCGCGGAAAGCGCGGATTCGGTCCTGACGCTCCGCTCGAAGAGCAGGCCAGAGTTCATCTTCTCCCATTCCAGCGCGCCCGTCTCGCTGTAAGCCGAACTCAGACCGAAGGTGGCGCATAAAAAGGCCACCAGGAACTTAGTTCCCGCTTTCATAACCTAAACCTTTCTTCCGCGCTTGTCTCGTCCTCCGCTTCGACGGAGCTTTTTTCTTTCTCCACCTTTTTCGATAGTTCGTCAACCCATTCGTTTCTTTTTTCGCTCAAATAAGCCTTAAGCTCCTGTTCGTCCTTTCGCCGTCCCAGCGATTCGCCAATCGCGCGCCCGACCGCACCCAGCAGCCGTTCCGGCAATCTTGCTCGCACGATCCAAAAGGCTGCCAATATGACGGCGATCAGCACGGCCCACGCGACGGGTACGGGAAAGCCCGACTTCACGGCGGCGTCGTATGCGTGCGGGGCGCCTACAAAAGCAGAGCCAAGGAAGGCGATCGCGCCCAAGAGGGCTCCGATTCCCGAACCGATTTCCTGGCCTAGGGTTCGTTGCGCCATCATATTCCGGTTCGGCGTCGGCCGGGTTTTCTTCGGGTTTGAACGACTTTCCGATCCTGTCGTAAGCGCCGCGGTCGTGCTTGCCGATCTCGCCGGAGCGGGAATGGGATTGCCGGGAGCCTCGGTGTTTTGATCGAACGTGGCGCCGGATTCCGCCTTGAGCTTTTCGAGACTCGCGCCATCCTCGGCAAGACTCGAGCCTATGCAGAAGAGAATGGCGAAAGCAAGTTGGGAAATCATTAGAGCTTAAATCGATGCTCCGCCGCGTCTGAATGCGATGATTTTTTCGTATCGGCAACGACCCTATCCTCGCTAAGGACCTCCTTCGGATCCGGAAGCGGGCGGCTTAACTGCGAGCTCCATTCCTCCGCCTTCGCCGCTAAATAGGCTTTTCGAATTTGGCGGTCTTTTCGTCGCCCCAAAAGGCGGCCGATTTTTCGTCCGATTTCGCCACCGATCGGCCGGCACACGAGAATGCCCGGGATGGTGAGAAGGACGTAAAGTTCCCAGGGGAGAGGTCCGTAGATGAGATTGCTTATTAAAAGCAGCGTTTTGGCGTAGGCGGCCAGCACTAAAAGCCCACCAATAATTTGTCCCGGCCCCACGGCCCGTACTCCCCATTCATGTTCTAAGCTGGTCAAGGGAGGAGGTGTAATCGAGTGTATCGATTCGCGTTTATGATTTGTCGCAAATAGGATGGGAGCAACTGGTAGTGCAACGGACGGCGTCGCGGAAATAGCGGATGCAGGGTCGGCGTTCCGTTCGCCGAAGAGAAAGCCTGAGCTCACTTTTTCCCATTCCAAGGTGTCAGTCTCGCCATGGACCCTCGTGCAGAAGGCGAGACAAAAGAAAACCGCCATCGCTAATCCGGACCTATTGTTCATAACTTGAATCTTTTATCGGCGGTGTTCTCGTTCGCATTAGCGGATTTTTTGGCCACGATCGCGGCTTTCGGCTCCGAAAGCTGTTGCCGCCATTCTCCGCGCTTAGCCAGTAGATACGCTTGGAACTCTCTCCCGTCCCGGCGCCTGCCGATCCTGCCGCCGATATGGCCGCCGATCCATTCGGCAGCCTTTGTCAGCGGATAGAACAGAAACAGCCCGTAAAAGTTTCCCGCCAACGTATTGGTGACGGCGACCGCGGCAAAGACGGCGATAACTATTGCGATGCCCATCGATATAAAGCCGATGGCCCGGCCTTGTTCGCGGCCTTTTTTCTCATGCCGCCTAGGTTCAGGAGGTGCGATCCGGTATTTCGGGCCGGACGGGCCGGGAGTCAGCCTGATAACGGTTGGCGGCAGCTCAAGAGCCGCCACCGCGGAAACAGCGGATTCCGTTCTGGCGCCGCGCTCGAAGAGCAGGCCAGAGTTCATCTTCTCCCATTCCAGCGCGCCCGTCTCGCTGTAAGCCGAACTCAGACCGAAGGGGGCGCATAAGAAAGCCGCCAGAAACCCGGCCCCCGCTTTCATAATTTAAACCTCTCTTCCGCGCTTGTCTCGTCCGCCGCTTCGACGGGGCTTTTCTCTTTCTCCACCTTTTTCGGCGGGTCTTTGAGCCAATCATCCATTTTTTCAGTCAAATAGGTCTTAAACTCCTGATTGTCTTTTCGCCGTCCCATCGATTCGCCGATCGCGCGCCCGGCTGCCCCCAGCAGCCGCTCCGGCAATTTTGCTCGCATGATCAAGAAGGCCGACAACATGACGGCGAGCAGTGTGGCCAACGCAACGGGTGCGGGAAAGCCTGACTTCACGGCAGCGTCGTATAAGCTCGGGGCGGCGATCATAACGGAGACGAAGAAGCCGATGGCGCCAAGCAGGGCTCCGATTCCTGATCCGATTTCCTGCCCTTGGGCTCCTTGCGCCTGCTTATTGCGGTTCGGCGCCGGTGGGCTTTTGCTCGAGTTTGAAGGGCTTTCCGATCCGGTCGTAAGCGCCGCGGTTGCGGTTGCCGACTGTGCTGGAATGGGATTTCTGGGAGTCTCGGCGTTTTGATCGAATGTGGCGCCGGATTCTGCCTTGAGCTTCTCGAGACTTCCCCCGTTTTCGGCGAATCCAGGGGCGTGAGTGTAGAATAGAATCACGAGTAGGAAGGCGGGGATCAGTTTGTTATTCATAGTCGGAGGCTCATAACTTAAATCTCTTTTCGGCTGTTTCGTTAAGGCCGTCCGGCTCGGGATTCTTGCCTATTTCGGGCTGTGACTTGAAATCTTTCAGGCGGTCTTCAAGTTCAATTTTCTTTGCGGCCATATAGGTTTGGTAGGCCGGTTCATCCTTGCGCCGTCCGACGGCTTCGCCGATATTACCGCCCAGAGCTTTAAATGCGCGTACCAATAGTTGTTTCCCGACTATAAAATAAACGAACAGAGCCATCGGGATGGCGAATGCCAGGAAAAATGCGGCCAGCGACTGGGGCGACTGCAGGGAGGACGTCAACTCTATCAGCTCTACAATTCGTACAGAAGAATAAGCGAGGCCGAATCCCAGGAGGATGCTAGCCCCAATGCCGAAATCCTGGCCTATATCAAGGCCTCTCATACGGCCTGCAAGCTGATGTTGGCGTCCTGTCGCATTCGGTGGCGGCACGGGCCCGTAATTTTTCGGTATTGCTGGATTCGCCAGAGTCAGTGCGCCGACGCTTGTCGCCAAATAGGAAATGGAGGGCTGAGCTCGGCCTCGCGAATCTCTGCGGCGGGATTCTCCGAATTCCGTCCCGGAAGCTTCCTTCGCTTGCTCAAGGCCTTCCGAGTAGGAGGCCCGCACGCATACGGCCGTCGACAAAATCGCGCAGACGAGATGCTTTCTCATGTGCGGTCCCGCGCGGCGTAGTCGAGCCAGAACTCCAGCTCCTCCTTGAGCCGCTCTTGCAATTCCTTCTCCCAAAGCCGGCGCATGGGGCTGGTGATGCTTCCGTCGGGATGCAGCACGGCGAGCGCGTATTCGGATTTTTTGAGAACCTGACCGTGCGTCTCCCATCCGACCCACAGCTCGATCGAGTCTATCTCGAGGCCGCCGTCCGCCCGCGGCCTGCCGCGTATCTTGAATTGATGCTGCCCGATGAGGCCTGTCGCGAAATCGAGATTCCTCTCGCGCCGATAAATGGATTCCGCCAGCCTTAAGAGCGTTTTATGCTCTTGCGGGGTCAGCCGGGTCTTGGAGGCGCGCAGCAGTGCCTCTTCTTTTTCCCTGGCGCGCAGGACGGCGGCCTCCGACGGCGGGTCGTCGACGCACGCGAAAATCGCGGCGCCGGATACCAAAAGCAGTATCCATAAACCGATCTTGATCACCGGAGCGGCCCTCACCGAGACAAGGATATTAGGGAAAGGGCGATCGCAGCAGGGTCTAAGGGCCCAAAACAAGCCTAATCTTTGGGGTATCGCGGATAGGCCGAAAGGCCTATTTCCGTCGAGTCATCTCGAAGAGCTGCGCGGCCTGGCCGCCCAAAAAACCCTCGAAACGCACGCTTTGGCCGGTGGCGGGGTCGATCTGATACCCCCGTTCGGCGATCTCGAAATAGGCGTAAGGCCAGGAAATCATAGAGGACTTTTTGCCTTCCCGTACGGCCACGCGGACGGAGGCGGCCTCGGTGGAGGATTGCCGCAGCTTGCTGCCCGGCGCACCCTCGATTTCGGCCTTCATCGGCACCCCGGCGCCGCGCAGCGCCGCCACCGTCTTTTCGATGTCGGCCAAGCCCTCGACCTGATGCGCGTTGACCAGGCAGGTGAAATGGTTGACCTCGTGCCCAAACAACGCGACCCAAGCGGCGAATTGGCTTTCTTCATTGAGCGCCAACACGTCCTTTTTTTGAGGAGGCCGCCACGGCAAGCGCGTGAACTCCGGCAGCAGTTTCTTGGCGCTCGGGGACGTCAGCGTTTTGAGGGGGATCGGGGCGCGCGAGCCCTTAAGCACCCCGTCGATGATCCGTTGCGAGGCTAAGGATAATTCCCAGACTCTAAGCTCGGAGAGGAACACCTTGGGCAGGGCCGGATCCGGGTGGCGGTAGTGGATCGACGACAGATGCTTGTCCGGGAAGGCGTAGCAGCCCTCGGCCGAATAGCCGAGCGACTCGAAGATTCGCGCGATCCTGAAGAGCCCGAAGGCCGGCTCCTGGCTGGCGAAGGTACGGAAGGCGACATGGTCGTTGGCGAAGACGGCCCCCGCGGAGCGCACGAGGCGCTCGTACGCTTGGACATAGGGCACGCGTTGCCGATAACGCTTCCACAGAGCCGCGAAGAGACCCGCCGCGACCTGCGCCTTAGCGCTCACGCGGCGCCGCCAAAGCTGCGGATCGATTGCTGGATTTTCACCCCGCGCCGGCGCAACTGCTGGAGGAATTCCGCGTGGGGAAGGCCCGTTTCGGGGACATGGGCGCCCGGAGGAAGCCGGCCCGAGGCTTGCAGAAAGGAGACCGTCGCCGCGCAGAAGCCTGCGGCGCGATCGGCCGCTCCGAAGTCCCGGCCGCCGCGCTCCGTCATGCTATAGCAGACCTCGGAGGGGCGCCCGTGCTTCTTGCCGCGGGCGGTGGCCTGGATGAAGGCGACGGTTTCACCGTTGGAGCTTTTCAAGGTCGCCGCCAGGGCTTCCGTCAGCCGGCGGGGCGAAACGCTGGCACCGCGCACGGGGACCGGTTGTTCATCGAGGAAGCCAAGCTCCTTCATGGCCAAGAGGGCCTGCGAATGGCCCGGCAGGAGCAGGCGCCGGCATTCAAAGTCCGACAAGCGATTTTGAAACGACCAGGGGCCGGTCGCGGAACGGCCGCTCAGGCAGGCCTCCAGACGGCCGAAGGGGGGCAGCTCTAATTCCTCGATCTCGCTGGAGGAGGGTAGGGTGAGGGCTCGACCCCGGCGCAGCACGGGCGCGGGGGCGCCGCACTCGGCCATGCCGCACCGGTCCAGGGCGACGGCCTCGCCTAAAGGTCTCGAAATAGCGTCCAATTCACCGAAGTAGATCTTCACCTCGCGGGGAAAGTCCAGCGCGTCTGCGGCGGCCGCCGCCAAAATGGTCGAGAGTCCGGGAGCCAACCCGCAATCCGCGACGAGGCTGATCTTGGCCTGGCGGGCGGCGCGATCGAGCTTGAGTATCGACCGGGTCGACTCCAAGCTATGCCCGATATCGCAGTAATGCGCCTTGGAGCCGAGCGCGGCCTTGGCGAGGGCGCCGTTGAGCTTCGGCGGCAGCGCCGAAAGCAGCGCTGTCCCGCGCTTGAGCAGCTTCGAGGCGGCCGACGGCTTCGCCGCATCCACGGCGACGGCGCTCAAGGCTATCTTCTTTTTGAGCAGGCTCCGGAGTGAGGCGAGCGCCTTCTTGGAGCGCGCCGGATCGATGTCGGCGATCACGATCTCGGAGGCTTCACCGAAGCAGGCCAAATCGTAGGCCAAGGCGACGGCGATCGGACCGGCGCCGAAGATTACGTAGCGGTGTCGCATGAAATTACGGTGGATGAAAAACCACTTTAGTATACTAAAAGCGTGCGGATACTGGTGGCGGGAGGCACCGGCTTCATCGGGGGCGCGTTGTGCTCGGCGCTCGCCGAGATCGGCCACGAGGTGACGCTGCTCTCGCGCTACGACGCTCCCTCCAAGCCTCCGCTGCGCCGGGTGGCGTGGTCCGGGCCCTGGAAGCAGGCGTTGGACGGCGCCGGCGCGGTGATCAATCTGGCCGGAGCTTCGATCGCCGATCGCAGATGGAGCGAGGCGAGAAAAAAGGTATTAGTGGACAGCCGCCTCGAGCCTACCCGAAAGATAGTCGCGGCTCTGGGGGAATGCCGCGCCAAGCCGGGGGTGCTGCTCAACGCTTCGGCGGTCGGCTTCTACGGCGATCGCGGCCAGGAGGCGTTGAACGAGGGCTCCGAGCCGGGCTCGGATTTCCTGGCCAAGTTATGCGTCGCGTGGGAGCGGGAGGCCCTGCAGGCGAGTTCCGCCGGCGTTCGCGTCGTATGCCTGCGCTTCGGGGTCGTGCTCGGCGCCGGTGGCGGGGCCTTGCCCAAGATGGCGTTGCCTTTCCGTTTCGGGCTCGGAGGCCCTCTCGGCCCCGGGAGGCAATACATGCCCTGGGTGCATCGGGCCGACGTGGTCGGCGTGATACGGCATGCCATGGAGAAGACGGCGATCCAAGGCCCGGTCAACGTCGTCTCGCCAGAGCTGGTCCGGAACGCGGAGTTTTCTCGGGCCCTTGCGCGCGCGCTTAAGCGCCCCTGCCTGTTCCGCGTGCCGGCCTTCGCGCTGCGCCTAGCCGTCGGCGAGATGGCCGACGCCCTGCTGTGCAGCCAGAAGGTGGAACCCGAGGTGGCGCGGCGGACGGGTTACCAGTTCCGGTTTCCAGGACTTCAAGCGGCGTTAGAGGATTGCCTGCGCAATGACGGTGCCAGGGATTGACTTTCGCCTAGGCGAAAGTCAATCCCTGGCACCGTAGTTCAATTTTTACGCGCCTTGGGCGCGTGGGCTCGGCGCGAACGGCCGCGCCGAGCGCGGGAATTCTCGCGAGGAACCTCGAACTTCGTCGCGCGAAGCGCGACGAAGTCCGGCGCCGACACTCCGGTCGGCGCCGTGT
>JBGFSC010000046.1:0-6964 GCA_041694815.1 Elusimicrobiota bacterium
CCGAACAACGTGTTATAATGGGACATAAGAATCCTCCGTCGGTAAGATGGTTCCTGAACAAAACCATTCTACCAATCAGACGGGGGATTCTCTATTTTTCTTGGGACACTACTGCCTTTGGGCCGAAAAATGTTACAGTAAACCCCGATGCGGCGGCTTTTCCTGCTGCTTTTGCCTGCGCTATTTGTCGCCTGCAAGGGCGGGCGCGACCCGGTGATCGCGAAGGTCGGGCGCTACAGGATCACCGAGTCGGAGTTCCGCTCCAAGCTGGCCGACGTGGCCCCGGACTACCAGAACTACGTCATCAGCCCGAACGGCCGTCGGCAATTCCTCGACGTGCTCATCCGCGAGAAGATGGTGCTCGCCGCCGCCGCCGATTCGGGCGTGCAGCGCTCGCCCGAATTCAAGACCCAGTTCGCCCAGATCAAGGCCGACGAGCAGGCACGCCTGGCCCAGGCCAGGGACTACCTGACCATACGGCTGTGGCGTCAGGAGCTCAATCGCCGGGGCGTCTTGAGCGTTTCCGACGAGGAGGTCCGCGAGCACCACCGCAAGCACCCGATGGAGGTGGGGCTCCGGCATATCCTGCTGGCGAGCGCCGACGAGGCCGAGAGCGCGCTGCACAAGATACAGTCGGGCAAGCCCTTCTCGGCGCTGGCCAAGTCCGCCTCTCTCGACGCCGAGACGGCGGCCGTCGGCGGCAAGATGAAGCCCACCATCTACGGGGAGATCATCCCCGAGCTCGAGGACGTGGCCTTCCGGATGAAGACCGGGGAAACCGCCGGCCCGGTCCGCAGCAAGTTCGGCTACCACCTCCTCCGCAAGGAGTCGGAGCACGCCGTGCCCTTCCGGGAGGCCGAGCCCCGAATCCGCATGATCCTAGAGAAGCAGAAGCTCGATTTGCACCTGCAATCGCTGCAGTCCCGCTACCCCGTGGAGGTCGTCGATGCCCAGTTTAAGTAACCCCTTATTCGCCTGCGCCTTGCTTCTCGCCGCAGCCCCCGCCGGGGCCGAGCTCATCGAGGACACCGTCGCCACCGTCAACGGGCAGCCGATCCTGCGGACGGAATACGCCAAGAACCTCGAGTCGGTGATGGAGCAGTACCGGCGCACGGCCCCGATGATACTCAACGAGAAGGAGACCGTCGCCCAGATTAGGCGCAAGGTGCTCGACCAGATGGTCGACGACAAGCTCATGGAGGCGGAGGCCGTCCGCCGCAAGATCAAGGTCCACGAGCGCGAGGTCGACGCCGGCATCAACGAGGTCAAGGAGCGCAATTTCCGGAGGGACTTAGACGGCCGCCAGCTGAGCGACGAGGAGATCGAGAAGGCCTTGAACGCCGAGCTGCAGAAGGAGGGCCTTACCCCCGCGCAGTTCCGCGAGCGCATCCGCAAGCAGATCATGATCCGTCGCGTCATTGAGGAGGTGGTCAAGCCCCGGGTCAAGCCCCCTGAGGAGGCGGACGTCCGCAAGGCCTTCGACAAGATGAAATTCATCATCAAGGGGGACACCTCGGTGGTTTCCGGCCTGCCCGAGGAGGACGCGCAGGCCTTCCTCGCCCTCGGCCAGCGCGTCAAGGACCTGACCTCCGAGCGCGTCCGCGTCAGCCATATCCTCTTCAAGATCCCGCCCAACACGAGCCTTGTCGAGAAAAAGAAGATCCTCGACAACGTCAAGTCCATCAAGAAGAAGGTCGACGAGGGCGAGGACTTTTCGGAGCTGGCGCACAAGCACTCCGACGACAAGGAGAGCGCGGGTCGCGGAGGCGACATGGGCTTCATCCTCAAGGGGTGGATGCCCGCGGAATTCGAAAAGGTCGCTTTTTCCCTCCCGGTCGGCGACACCAGCGAGCCGGTCGAGACGCAGTTCGGCGTCCATATCATCCGAGTGCAGGAGAAGAAGGCCGCCGAGAGCGTAAGCTTCGACAAGATTAAGGACGACGTGGCGCAATTTCTGTTCAATCTCGATTTCCAGAAGGAGCTCGATAAGATGGCCAGGGGCTTAAGGGCCCAGGCCCAGATCGAGATCAGGCTCCCCAAAGATAATTGAAGCCGATCCTGGCCTTCACGCTCGGGGACCCCGGCGGCATCGGGCCCGAGATACTCGTCGACTGCCTTAAGAATCCCAAAGTCCGCAAATCCTGCTTCCCCTTGGCCATAGGCTCTAGGGAGGTGCTTCAAAGAAGCGGCTGGCGCGAGGGCTGCTGTCCCGTATTGGACCCCGGGTTTCCGGCGGGCCGCATCCGCAGATGCCCGAATGCCGAGGCCGGCCGCTCTTCGTTTGAAGCGGTGCGTCTGGCGGCGTCGCTGGCCCGTCGGGGCCTCATCCACGGCCTTGTCACCGCCCCTGTCTCGAAGGAGGCCTGGGCCGAGGCGGGAGTGCCTTACACCGATCATACGAGCTTCCTGGAGGACTTCTTCGGAGGCTCTCGCGCCGGCATGATGCTGGAGGCGGGGGGGCTTAAGGCGATACTCGCCACGAGGCATATGGCCTTGCGCGAGGTGCCACGCCGACTGACTTCGGCGTCCGTGCTGCGCGCCGCTCGGCTGGCCGACTCGGCCTTGCGCGGCCTCGGAATCCCTTCGCCGAGGCTCGGCCTATGCGCCTTGAACCCCCACGCCGGCGAATCCGGGCTCTTGGGCGACGAGGAAGAGCGCGTATTGGAGCCGACCCTGCGACGGCTCCAAAGGGAGGGCGTTCGCGTCCAGGGCCCCATCGCGGCCGACGCGGCGTGGGCGGCGCACGCCCAGGGGCGCGTCGACGCCCTCGTTTGCCTCTACCACGATCAGGCGATGATCCCGCTTAAGGCCCGCGCGCCCTACGGCGTCGTCAATTGGACCGTCGGGCTGCCGTTGCCACGCACCGCCCCGGGTCACGGCACTGCTTTCGATATCGCGGGGCGCGGGAAGGCCAGCCCGCTCGCGATGGAGGCCGCGGCTCTCTTGGCCGCGTCGCTGGCCCGCCGGATCCTATCCGCGCGCAAATAAGCGCGCTACGCGCGCCTTGATCCGGGCATTCCACTGATCCAAGGTCACGTACGCCGCCGGGATGAGGAATAAGGTCATCGGCATGGCGAAGGTGAGCCCCCAGGCCAGCGCCAGGGCCATCGGCGCGACGAAGGGCTCGTAGCCACCGAACCCGTAGGCCGTGGGGAAGAGCCCCAGGAGGGTCGTAATCGAGCTCGCCCAGATCGGGCGCAGGCGGTCGGCGCCTGCCTCGATAGCGGCCTTTTCCGTGGAGAGCCCCTGCTCGCGCTTGGAGTTGATGAAGGCGACGAGCACGATGGCGTTGTTGACCACGACGCCGGTCATGGCGACGACCCCGAGCATCGCCATGAAGGAGGCCGGCATGCCGTGCACGAGCAGGGCGTAGACCACGCCCAACAGGCCGATCGGCACCGTCAGCAGGATCAGGAAGGGAAGCACGTAGGAGCCGAACAGTACGGCGAGGATCACGAAATCGAGCAGCAGGGCGACGCCGAAGGCTTGATAGAGAGAGCGCAGGGATTTCTTCGTCTCTTCCTGCTCGCCGCCGAAGATGAGCTCGTAGCCGGGATAGCGCTCGGGAACGTCCTTGAACCTCTCCATCACGAGGGCGTTGGCCTCGTTGGAGGTGATGACGGACTCCTCCACGTCGGCCGAAACGCTGACGGCCGGCCGGTAATTGTAGCGGGGCAGGTAGGGCGGGCCGCGCCGGCGCTCGACCGACGCCACGCGCGAGAGGCGGACGGGCCGTCCCCGGGGGTTGAGGGCGTCGATATCGAGCAGCTGCCCGGGCTCGGCGCGCTGCTCGGGCAGCAGACGCAGGCGTATCTCGACCTCCTCGTCGGGCCTCTGGATCTTGGACACCTCTAGGCCGTCGACGGCGAAGAACACGTCCCGCGCGATGCTCTCGGCGTCGAGGTTGGCGAAGGCGGCCTCCCGGGGATCGGGAACGATGCGCCACTGCCACTTGCCGTCCTCGATGGAGTCCCGGATATCCGTGACGCCTTTGATCGTCGCCAAATAGTCCCGGATCTCGGAGGCGATCTTGCGGTTAATCTCGGGATCGCGTCCGCGCACCCGCACGAGGATGGCATCCCCCACGGGAGGGCCGGGGGTGAACTCGTCGAAGACGATGCGTTCGGCACCGGGCGGCAACCCGATCTTGGCGCGGAGCCCCTCGATGATCTCACGGGTGGGGCGCCGCTTCTTGGTGTCCTCGCTGAGGTATACGTGCACCTGCCCCCAATGCGTACCGAGCCGTTCCATGTTTTCCTGGCCTTTGAGCCCGACCGCCGAGGTTTGCGTCTGGAGTTCGTTGCGAGGCAGCTCGGCGACCGCGCGCTCAACGTGCTCGATGGCCTTCTCGGTCGCATCGAGGTTGGTCCCCGGCGGCATTTCAACCTGGATGAAGAATTGCTCGATGAGGCCCTGCGGGAACAAGATGAATTTGAGCCGCCACTTGGCTACCGCGGCCGTGAATAGAAGGAAGGCGAGCAGCAGCAGCGCGAACTTGGCGCGGTGCTGGATGACCCACTCGATCGCGCGGCGGTAGGCCGCCTGGATTATGTGGTACCAGCGCCCACCCGCGCCTTCCGCTACGGGCCTGCCGTAGGGCAAGAGCTCGAGCACGTGTCCCGGCAGGATGAAGAAGGCCTCGAAGATGCTGGCGAGAAAACACATCACGACGACCACGGGGATCATGAAAAGGAACTTGCCCATGATGCCGCTCATAAGCGCGAAGGGGAGGAAGGCGCAGGAGGAGACCATCACCGAGCCCAGCACCGGCCAGAACACCTCGCGCGCGCCGTCCTCGGCCGCCCGGAAAGCCGGCTTACCGGACTCCAGATGGCGGTAGATGTTCTCGGCCACCACCACCGAATCGTCGTCGAGCATTCCCAGCACGATGATGAACGCCAATAGCGACATTAGATTGAAGGTGAATCCCAGCGGCACGGCGACCATGAGCGCGGCTCCGAAGGAAATGGGCACGCCCAGTGCCGCCACCACCGCCAGGCGCCAATCGAGAAAGAGAAAGAGCGCCGCCAGGATCAGAACCCCGCCTTGCAGCATGTTGCCGGTCATGACCCTCAGGCGCCGTTTGACCCAGAAGCTGACGTCGTTGGAGAGGGTTAATGCCATGCCCTTCTGCGCGAAGCGGGGGCGCTCCCGCTCGACTAAGCGCTTGACGGCGTCGGTGAGCTTCAAGATGTCGGCGGATTTGTGCTTGCTGACCAAGAGCTCGATGGAGGGCCTGCCCTCCGCGCGCGTGCGGAGGGCACCCTCCGCAAAACCCTCACGGACGCGGGCCACGTCCTTGACCTGGACGAAATCGCGGGCTTCGTTGGAGCGCACGACGATCTCCGAAACTTCCCGCGCGGTGAACACCGCTCCGCGCACCCGCACCCAATTCTCGAGCGGGCCGGACCAGGTGGTGCCGGCGGATCGGTCGACATTGCTTCCCTTGATCGCGGAGGCCAGCTCCCCCAGGGTGAGCCGGTAGCGTTCCAAGGCGTTTCGGTCCACCTCAACGAGGATCTCGCGCTCGCGGTCGCCGCGGAAAGCGACGCGGGAGATGCCGTCGATCTCCTCGATGGAATCCTTCAAATCCTCGGCGTAGCGGTCGCGGTCGTCCTCGCTGCCGCCCGCCACGGAGACGGAGATCAGAGGCCGGTCCGCCGTCATCTCCTGGACCACGGGACGGTCGGCCAATTTCGGAAGGTCCTTGACCCGCGCGACCGCTTGGAAAAGGTCGTTGACGGTCTTGTCCTTCTCGCGCTCCGAGAGATCCTCGTCTAAGCGCAAGATGACGAGCGAAAGATTCTCGATGGAGTAGCTCTCGGCGCGGTCGACGCCGGAGACGGTGCGCACCTGCTCTTCGATCTTGCGGGTGACGAGGTTCTCGACCTCCTCCGGCGAGGCGCCGGGGTAGCGTGTCTGCACCAGCACGATGTCGAACTTGACGTCCGGGAAGGCGTCGCGACGCGCCGTGAAGAAATGCCAGCCCCCAAGCACGCAGATAAACAACGTGACGAGATTCGATAGGACGGGGCGTCGCAGGAAGAATTCGATCATGGACCGCCGAGGATTGCCGCCTGCCGGGCCAGCTCGATTAAGGCGAGGGCCTCGTCGGTTTCGGCGCGCACGAGCTCGGCCTCGGCGCGGCGCAGGTCGTATTGGAAACGCACGAGCAGGTCGGTCGTAGCACGGCCTCGCCTGAAATCCGCCTCGCCGGCGAACAACTTACCGCGCTCAAGCCCCGCCAGGCGCCTGGCGGCCGCCAGGCGCCTGCGGGCCAAAGCCAGGCTTTCGCGGGCGTCGCGCCAGGAGCGCCTAGCCTCGCTTTCGACCTGGGCCAGCTCGGCCTCGGCGGCTTTCAGGCGCAGGGCGGCCTGCTGCCGGGTCAGTCGCTCCTTCCAGAAGCCCAGCGGGACGGCGAGGCTGGCCCCGGCGACGGCGATAGGGTGCCTCCAGGTGGCCATGTCGGTCCACGCCTCGCGAGTGCGGTTATGGAGGCCCGCGAAGGTGTAGGAGCCGACGATGGAGAGCTCCGGCAGCGTATCCAAGCGCGCGATGCGCGCGGCCCAGGCCATGGCGTCGCGGCGGCGCCGCGCGGCCTCGATGTCCGGACGCAGGGCAAGGGCGGCCTCCTCGCTTTGGGGAAGCTCAACTTCGAGCGGCAGGCCGGAAAGGGGTGCCGTCGACGCCGAAAGCGCCGAGGGAAGTTCCGGCCCGCGCAGGGCCGCCGCCAGCGAGTGGCGCGCGCGCTCCAATGTGGAGGCGGCCAGCAGGGCCTGGGCCTCGGCGGCCTCCAGCGAGGCCCGGGCCTGCAGGAGCTCGGATTCCTCCGCGGTGCCGTAGCGCCGCTTCTCCTCGGTTCGCTGGAGCAGGCGTCGCGCGTCCCGCACCCCCTCCTCCCGCAGGGAGACCAGCAGGCGCGCGGCGCGCAGCTCGAGCCATGCCGCGGCGGCGGCGGCCGCCG
>JBGFSC010000007.1:0-128137 GCA_041694815.1 Elusimicrobiota bacterium
AAGAAACCTTGCTTGAGCGAGCCTCGCTTTTCGATCTGCTCCACCTCAACCCCAAAAGGCTCGACCGCCTCAGGCGTCAAGACCTCCAGCTATGCCTCCAACTTTAACCGGACAGGAGTGAGTCAAGGTGGGTACTGGATCTCCGCCATTCGGCTTATCCCTTCTGGAATTTCCATTCCAGTCTGGAACTCACGGGATGCAGGCCAACGCCACCAACGCCAGCAGGCCCTGGAAGGCCTGCGCAAATTAGGATACGCCCAATAAAGAGTTGCGTCCTAAAAGAAACCTCAATGCTGCTCCTCGTTTGCCGCTCAAAATTGCGGTAAGGCTGACGTCCCCCGGTTTTCCATGCCATCGCCGTCGGCGCTACTTCGTCGAAGGAGAAAGCCTGGAAGTCGCTGGCCCGTTAACGGCGGTCAGAAGCTTACGAAATTAACTTAGGATCGATGCCCGTAAAAGGCCTAGAATGGGAGCACAAACGCTGGATCCTCGAAGAGCGGCACGAACGGAAGGCGCGCGCAATTATCGAGCACACCGTGGTAAGGATGGATACCGATCGGCAGCGGCCCGCCGCCGGATAAAGCGGCGTGGCGAGCCGATCATCTCTCGTTGAGCAAAAGCTAGTACTTTAGTAGCATGAGAGCAATCAGAGATCTCGGCAATGACCCCAATGTATCGAATTGTCTCGCGCGCGCATATCTATCGCCTTATATTTGGCGTCGCGGTGGCGCCGGGCCTATTTGCCTTAAGGTCCCATCCAAAAAAAATAAAAAAGGAATTGCAAACTGTCCTGTAAGACGACGCGCCTGAATGCCCATGATTTCATGGTTCATCCGGATACAAAAGTTTGTTTTGATCTCGGCCGGTTTTTTCCCGTTCAGAGCCATTTATCGTGGCTTCTACATTGTTGGAGCCTTCGCCTTCTACTACAGTGCTCGTATCCTCTTTCCTGCGATACAAAGGATAGACCTGCGGCGCGGCGCGGCAAACTCACCCCTCATCCCGGGAAGCAGTGACGTAGATCTCGGCATACTCTTTCACGCAAAAGATACGGAGGAAGAAATTCGCTTTCTCCGCGAATTCTGGATATTTTACCGCAAATTCAAGTGCACGCTTCCATTCCTCGGCGAGGTCCAGCTTCTCAACGTCAAAGAGGCAAAGCATGTACAATGGCGGCCAACCGATCCCCCCCCCTCCGAAGAGCCTTACCGGCGTCGGTGGGAATGCGCGCACGAAGCCCTGTCTGCATGCTTTTTCCTTCTCGAGCAGACTTATTTCGATGCCGACCCCGCTTCTCATCCGGAGTACGGATATAAGGTCGCGAAGGGCTGCCTAGATGTATTGCGCTATTCAGAAGCCGTTCGTTCGGAGGGAGCACCATTGAGCCGTAAAGAATATTTACGACAAATGGAAGACTCAAGACTGAAATCCGGTTTCAAACACCCTTTGACGATCGACAAGGATTTCGCGCTCGAGACCTGCTGCCGAGCCCTTCGTATCCTAGACTCCGCATGCGCGCGTTTCATCGACGCCGTGAAGGCTCAGAAGCATCCCGCGGAAATACAATCGTCGATCGAGACTTGGGATTACCGCTTACCGAATTCCGAATCCTTCGCGTGGCGCTCCCGGCTCAAGACACTCGAGGAAGGACGCTTCCCAACCGTCTCCGGATTTTATTCCGACAGCCTCTTTCGATGGCTAGTGATCGCGCACGTCGAGGAACCCCTAGGACTTTCCCGCCTCTTCGAACAATTAGATTCCTGGCATCGAGGCGATCCACACTTCAAGGCGCCGCCTCTATTGCTGTCGCGGAACATGTTTCAGGTCTTGGCATGGACCTGCTATCTAGACAGCCCTTTTTTTTACTTCTCGTTAAGCCCCGATTTAAATCCTCTTGGCCTTCGCGTCCGCAGGCGCGGCAATCTTCCACTGCTCTCCTCGAGACGCAATGAATATCGGGTTCAATGGAAAGTATCCACCACCGATTTCGATCCTCCTCCTACTGTATTCCTGCGTTATGGAGCCAGACATGCCGTAGCCAATCTTACCCGTGCGTTGAGGCTCTTTGGACAAGACCATTGGGCCGGCGACAACACATATCGCGTCTGCTTGCTGTACGGCCGCCTCCTGAGCCTTCACCTTTATTTGGAGCACGGCGTCGTCACAGATCCAGACGATCTGGAAAGCCTGCTACCGGTTTTCGAACGGTACGACTCCGCGCTGTTCGCAAAGGTCGAGCCGTCGTTATTCGAGACCTTGAAGACGCCTGCTGATGACTGGAACTCATTGGATTCCAGCCACTGCTTCTATCGACATTATCCCAATTTCACGCTCTTGATAGGAGGACTCCTACGCCATGTCCCTTAAACGACTCTCTTTACTGCGCCTTGCCGCCACCACAATACTCCTCTTGCAGCCGCCTAATTACCTTTTCGCCTTACCGCAACGCCCCAGCCCAAAAGCCATCTATCGGGTGGAGCGGGTCATTGAGAAGCTCTCTACTATCCGGGACATGGAGAATCGTGCGCAAAAATGGGAATACGGCACCGTCGCCGTTGAGGACGGCCGCTTCCTTCAGATCATGACCCAGGCATTGCGGGCCCAGAATGTCCTCGAAATAGGAACAGGGATCGGATTCTCATCACTTTATATAGGCCTTGGCCTGCTCCGAACGGGAGGTCGGCTGACAACGATTGAAATCAGCCCGCGTCTGGCGCGCATGGCGCGCGAGAACGTTAAGGCTGCAGGCCTGCAAGGCGTTATCACCGTCATCGATGGTGACGCGCTTAAGGTAATTCCCACTCTCCGGACTCGGTTCGACCTCGTCTTTTCGGACGCGTTGAAAATGGATAACGTGCTATATTTCGACCTCTTCATGCCTTTGGTCAATGAGGGTGGGATCATCATGGCCCATGACACCAATGTCGGAGGCTCCCAGGCAAAGAAGATGCGGGACTACATCGACATGCTGAAGGTGCATCCATGCCTGGATTCGGTCCTCACTGGAGATGAGACCTTCCCTCACCCTATTGGCATCAGCGGCCCTGGTATTGCCGTCAGTTACAAACGCTGCAGCGACCTCGACGGGACACCATGGAACTGGACCTTTGCAAAATCGTCGTCCTACGCACAGCTCCGCTCATCTGAAGAGAGCGGCCTGGCCTACGAGATGCTCGAGGAATACGAGGATGACTTTGGCAACAGCCGTCTGCTCTTGCTGGTGAACGAACGAGCCTCCAAAAAGGAAATCATCCAATTATGTAAGGCGCTTTTACAAAAGTATTCGCATCAGGATGACTTTACGATCCATATCTATAACAAGAGGGAAGCATTTGAGAAACGAGACGTTCTGAGGCACCCTCCCAATAAATATTTTAAGCATCTAATCGCCAGAGTCTGGCGACACCGGAACGCCCAAAACGACGAGATTCAGTATTTCCCAGATGGACTATATCTTCTCTTGCCCAAAAAGAAAATATAAGGCTCCACCTATGTCTAACTCCGGACTACTTTGCAGCCACCCGCTTATCGATCAGCAACAATAACGCTTCCGGGAAATACCGAATCTCATCGAATTTTGCATTTCGAAATCGGGAAACCTCCGCGATCAAATGGCTGAAATACCGTTCCTTAGGATAAGTAAAAACATCTCGGTTGCGATAAGCTTCGGTATCGTCGTAAATATGAACCGTAAAGTCGATCTGGTGGTCGTATTTCTGGATTAGAGCTTTGCATAGCGCAATTACTTCTTTCTTTCGAGTCCCTGGTTTCACGTAAAGATAGGGGCGCGAGTTTCCGAAAGAATCCCTGCATTCCCCGAGGCTTTCGTATTTTACTGTAGAGGACTCATAATTGCTGGGTGCCGCGTGAACGACGGATCTCGCAAGGCTACGGCTCCATGGTTTTCCGTCTAGGCCGCTGCAGCGCTTGTAACTGACGGCAAGCCCCTGACCTCCGATGCCGTGGGGAAAGGTAGCATCCGCCACTAAGACGCTATCTAGGCAGGGATGGGCCTTGAGCATATCCAGAAAATCACGCATCTTACAGGCCTCAAATCCTCCGGGATTCACGTCATGATGCACGATGAGGCCGCCTTCCCTCACTAAGGGCAGAAAAAGATCAAAATAGTGAAGGTTATCTTCTTTTAGCGCGTCAGAAAATACGACGTCGAACTTCTGCTTAAGCGTTGGAAGCACGGCCAAGGCGTCGCCCTCGATCAGGGTAACGATATCCTCAACCCCCGCATTTTCAAAGTTCCTTCGGGCCATGCGGACTCTCTTAGAATCGATTTCGATTGTGGTCAGTCGCCCTCCAGTTTGGCGGAGGCCGAGGGTAAAATGGAGCGACGAGAATCCAAGGCCTGTGCCGATTTCCAGCACGTTCTTTGCCTTAGACGCCTGGACTAAGATTTGAAGGAACTTGCCGTCTTCGGGCGACACCAAGCCGTATTGCATTTGAGCAGGAGTTGCGTGCATAGGCCCAAGCATTTCAATAACATCTCGAATTTTGGCGGTCGCCGAATTGTATGTCGGGTCTACCGATGGAGTTTGAGCGGCTGCCCCGTAAAGGGCAAATAGAAAACAAATCTTAAAAAGCATCTCCTTAGACCCGATCTAAGAGCCGATGGCTTTCACAGAAGCACTTGTCATGGCGTTTCATGCATCGTAATCGCGCTGCGACGGGAAAAGGAAGCCGTTCAAGCATTGCGGGTTGCAGAATCCAGTCATCTCCTGGTCCCGGAGCCGGCGCCGGTATTCCTGCATGCCGGGACCGTTCCAGATCGCCTTGAGTGGCTGCCGCATGAGATTGCCGGCAGGGATCGGACATAAACACTCCGGATGGATGTCACCGTTAAAATCCATGCGGACGATGAATTTTTTCCACGGCTTCGCGCACCCAATGGAGGGACTGCAGGAGCCGTTCAAAACGCGCCGGACGGCATATCTTTTCGAAGGTCTCCGGGATTACGGAATCGATAGACCAGGCTATAGACGCATCGGCCTCCGCCAGGACATCCGCCCAATACTCGTCGATCAACACACCGGCGGTGGTTATCTGTTGCTCAAGCCGGGAATACCGGCTTCCGGCCAATAGAAGCTTCTGGAAATACGGCGCCAGAAACACCTCTCCCCCTTGCCAATTGATGCGCTGTAGATAAGGAAATAGTTCAGCGATCTCCCATGCCTTTTCCTCCGGCAAGATCTTATTCGATACTTCTCGGGAACAATGGATGCAATGGAGGTTGCACTCGGTCGTCAGGATCGCCATGAGCTCGATCGGCCAAGACTCCAGAACAATCTTTCGCGCCTCGAATTCCCGTTGGTTGACTTCGAGATTGCGTTCCAAACACGAGGGATAGTCTAATAATGCGGCTACCTGTGGCATGTCTATACGATTTCCCCACAGACGGGGATGCCGCCTTGCCAACGCTCCCACTCTTGCTGGCTCATTCTGTTTTCTCGACCCAAGAGGCAGTTCATGCCGCACCAGTCGGTAGCACCGCGAGCTATCTTTTCGCGGAAGCCTCGCATCATCGAGGAGTTCCAGAACGCCATCAGGTCGAAGTTCTCGCCAAAACGCATTTCGGGGATGCAGCCGCAGGCGACCGAAACGCCTCCGGGGTGGATATAGAGCCTTCTCCAGGGCAGCACGCAATGAAGCCGGTCGATCGGGCGGACGGGATCCTGGCATTGCTGGGAGCCGAAAGCAGGACCATCTAAGCTCTGCGGCTGTACCTGATGCGATTCCACGCGCATGTGGCTTTCCCTTAATTCCGCGGCCAAATACGGCTCTTTTTCAATGACTTCTCCAGGCGTCGTCAAGCAAGGCCAATTACATGCCAGTCCATTCGCCTCGCAGAGGCGATTGACCCGGGGAACCTCCTCTATGAGGCGCTGCAGCAATCGATTATTTTCCGGCGCATAGAGGTTTTCGCCGTGGACGTCAGGAATATAGTCGAATGCCTTCATCATTTTGAAATTGATCCGCGCAAAGCGATGCCTCTTGGCGAAATCGACGATGAGGTCTACCTCGTGGACGTTCGATTTCATCAAGACAACGTTCAACTGATGGCGGGGAAGCTTTCCAAACCGATCCAGTGCCTCGTTTAAACCGTCCAGGTTCCTGATCAATTGCGGCCACGCGGAACCCTCGCGAATCCGCTCATAAGTCGCCTGGGTGCCCCCGTCGACAGAAATGGATAAGGAGATATCGCTCTGAGCGATGAGCCGGGACCAGTCGTCGTTGAACAGAAGTCCGTTCGTCGTGATGACCTGGCGCAACTCCGCGTAATCCGCGGCCCGACGAACTAGTTCGAAGAACTTCCTATGGACGAAGGCCTCGCCTCCCTCCCACTCTATGACTCTCAGATACGGATAAAAGGCCGGAATTTGCTCCAAGACATGGTCCGGCACGTCCTGCAGGCGCTGATTTCTGAAAGGACACATAATGCAATGAACGTTACAGCGGCCGGTCAGCACGACAAGCATCATGTCTGGGAAGCATTCCAGGGACGTTTTCCTAGAAAGGATCTCTTCCTTTTGCAAGAGCGCGTTTCTGCGCAGGCGAGCATCCAAGGACGCTTCCATGAATTATCCCATATAAGCGGCAGGCGTATAGCCGTTGAGGCAATGCTTGGAACAGACACGCTCGGAGCGTTTATTCCCTAGGGCTCGCCGGTATTCCTGCATCCCCGGGCCGTTCCACACCGACCAGAGATCTTGAGCAGGCGCATGGCCCGCACCCTCGGAGCAGAGACAGTCGGGAAAGATCAAGCCTCCCCGGATAGCGTCGACGCATAGAGACTCCCAGGGCCTGCGGCAGACCCGTTCCTGGCTCGATCCGCCTCTAGTTCCCTTATAAAGCCGGTTTTCGTCCAGGTCGGTATCTGCATGCAGCATATGCTCAAAGATGATTTCTACCTGTATTCCACTCGTTGTGGCCTTTTCTAAAAGAAGCGAATATTGGGATTTTAAAACGCCTAAAACCTCATGATCCCTGCACAAGTCGATCTTCTCTTCGGGCGCCAACTCGCCATGGATGAGACCGAAACTGACTTGCGAAAAGCCAAATGCGGCCGCCAAATCAATAAAATCGGCCAATTGATGATAATTGGACTTCATCACGCACACCGCCATACTCAGCGGGGCGCTGCAGCGGCGCTCTTGGCGGGCCCGGCTCAGACGTTCTAGATTGCGTAGTAGATGGGAAAATCGCGCTCCCTGACGGATATATTCGTATTCTTTCTCCTTGGCGCCGTCTATTGATATCTTGATCGAGACAGGATGGCGGGTCAATATCTCTACCCACTCTTCTGTCAAAAAAAGCCCATTCGTCTGGACAGTCTGCTCAAGGTCGCTGAACGCCGCCGCTCGCTCTATCATCTCGCGGAAATGCGGCACCATAAAGACCTCGCCACCCTGCCAAAAGAGGTCCTCGGCATAGGGAAGGAACCGGTCTAGTTCCCTGGCTAGCCACAAGGAAGAGAGCGTAAATTTCTCGGGAACGTCCCGTAATTCGCACATGATGCAGTTGATATTGCAGGCGTTGGTAACGATAAATCGCAAATAGCGAGGAAAGGACATCAATACCAGCCTCTTTTCACGAAACTCCAGCTCGTTGAGGCGACGGTTCTCCTCTCGAATTCTATTGGAGGTCGGTATCATGCTCGTGAAACCGGCGCCTGCTTAATTTCAGCCAACCGCTTGAGGACATACTCGTTCTGCGGGTCTTCCGCAAGGTAGCGGCCGTAATGCTCGATCGCCTTATCTAGCTGTCCAATGCCGTCGTGGTAACGTCCGAGGCTAAACTGCGTATACGCCTCTACGGACATCTCCAACCCGTCGCCGACGTTCATGCCCAACGACAAGGCGAGCTGCCGGAAGGCCCGGTAGCGCTCCAATCGCACCGGATACGTGTTAGTCTTGTCGGCGGATTCCCAATAGAGCGCATGCGGCCCAGGCACGACGCCCCATGCCCGCGGATCCTCTAATAGCCGCCCTTCCAGGTTCGTGAAGGTGAAACTAGGATAAACATGATGGATATAAGGATGCATTTCTCGGATGAAATCCAGCGTCGCCCGGAAATCGTCCTCGGTTTCTCCGGGATGTCCGAACATAAAGTTTCCACGGGTCATCAGGCCGGCCCGGTCGATATTTTTAAGCACCGCCTTCATCTGCTCCACCGTCTGGCCTTTCTCCATGATGTCGAGGACGCGCTGGGACCCGGACTCAAGACCGATGATCAGCATCCGGCAGCCGGCCTCATATAAGCGGCGGCAGGCGTCCTCCGTCATTTCCGGACGGATGATGGCGTTGCATTCGCGCCACGAAAGCCGTGGCCCCGAATCCGAGATCAAAAGGTCGCAGAGGCGCATTAGCTTCTTCATATCGCCGTTGATGAGAAGGTCGTAAAACTTGATTTCACTGTCTGAGTGCCGCAGGCTCGGCAAGACCTTGCGCTGGTGCTGGATCTCGGCGTAAATCCGCTCTCCGCTCATCTGCCTAAAGCCCGGCCAGGCCGTCCTATGACCGCAAAAGCTGCAGCGCCGCACACAGCCCCGATTGGTCATCATCACCAGGTCGTGCGGCTTGGCATGATCGCTGCCGTAGAGCTCCATGTCGAAGGACGAAAAATCCGCGAACGGCAATTCATCTAAGTCCACCGGCGGGCGTGCCCCTGTATACACCGGCTCCCCCTCCGCATCTCGGATGTACATTCCACGACATCCCTCAAGAGAGGCTCCTTGGCGCAGGCGATCCAGGAGGTCGGCCAAGGTGTGCTCCCCATCGCCCGCGATGACCGCGTCCACCTGAGGCTTGCGAATAACCACATCCGCCCAGTTCGGCAGCGTATTGAATATCTGCCCCCCAAAGACCACCACGACGTCGGCGCGGACGGCCTTGAGCCACCCGGCGACGATCAGGCTGGAAGGGATTGAACTCGAATTGACGGAAAAGCCAACGACGGGACGCTCGTGTCTACAGATGCGCTCGAGGTATTGGGCGAAGATCCACGCCTTCTCCTGTTTCAGGAACTCCGATGCCAACGCGTCGTGGTCCCATACCGTTTCGATCGCATCCGACCAGCCGTTGCTTCCCGGGCGGTGGTGGCGGTGGTAGAGCGCAATGTTGATGTCCATGATCTCCGACTCAAAACCCTGCTGCGCCAGATACGCGGAGAGCTGTGCCAACGCCATAGACGGCTCGCGCGCCCAAAGGGGCATTTGTATCAGAAACACCTTGGGTCGGACGCTCATGCTACGTTGCGCACCAGCCACTGGGATTCGAACGGGCACCATTCCTGCGCGCATGTCCTCGGCTCCGGCCAAAGCGAGAAATCCTCGGCGAAGAAGTCTCCCAGCTGGCGGTCCTCGTAACGCGTGCAGCGGTCGACCTTCCCGTCGCCTCTAATGTGGGCGTAGCGCTGCCCCGCATGGCACAGTTTTCCGGCCGGGCTCAGCGCCTTTAATTGATACTCGAGCTTTTTATCCACCGACGACTTGTTCGGCGACAGCTCCTCGATGCGGGCCTTCTCCTCCTCGCTGTTGGCTAAGCGCCCATCCACCATTAAGGGAAGAGGGACAAGGACCAACCCATCGCGTTCCATGCGGTCCCGGTACCGTTCAAAGCGTCCCATCTGGGCGGGATCAGCCACGAAGTAGACCGAACGCTTAGGCGGCCAGCGCTGGGGGAGGTAATCTCGCGCGTAGACGGCCTTCGGAAGAAACTCCTCGAAGGACACCTGCGTCGGATGGAAGGTGGCCGAGACCCTGAAATGCTCGGGGTCTAGGCTTGGGATCAGGCGCTCTACCTCCCATGATAGATTCGTGCAGAGGTCCACGGTGTGCATCGACACGACAGCCTTAACGAGATCGTAAAAGCCGGGGAAAATGGATGGCTCCCCGCCCGACATGTATATATAACACCGGCCATGCTTCCGATAGATTCGCTCCCAGGCCGTGATCCACTCTGAGACCGGACGATGCCTGAGTACCGGAGGAAGGACGCAGTACGGGCAATGATAATTGCAAGCATAGGTCAAATCAAGGCCGAAGTGGGCGGCGAAACGCAGGTCCTCAGCTCCCATGCTCCTCTTCCAACCATTGCCTGATCTGCGCGTTGTTCTCAGCGTACATCGCCGTGCAATGCCGGCAGAACGGCATCATGGTTCCTTCAAGCATGCTCTTCCGGTATTCTTCCGCGTCCCCCTCGACCCATGCCTGGCGGAAAGGGACGTCGCGCAGGTTGATCCGAGACTGGTGCGTCTCCTCGGCGTAACAACAGGGCACCAGATGGCCTGCGGGCGTTACGGCCGCCTGATGCCAGGGATAATAACAGGGAACGCGTCCCACTGCGGCCGCGTCATTCGCCCGGTATACTGAGCTCGGATTGATTGCGGAAGCGTAGAGGGATTGGAGCACGGCGCGATTTCTCAGGCGGACGTCGTTGATCTTAGCCAATTCTTCTGGCATGAAGGGAATACGGCAAATACGAGAGATGAATCGGGCCATGCCGTCGAGTTCCTGCGCGCTGAACGTTTCCGCTAAGAAAAGGTCGGAGGACCGTATTAAGCGGTTGAAGGCCTCAATAACGCGTTCTTCTTCCGGTGAACCCCGAGATCGATCGCCTAGAGACTCAGACAAGGTATCGTTGAATCTCCCGGGTTTGCGCACAAGCTCTAGAAGCTTCCGCAGATCGAAGTCGCCCTTCGAAAAGAATGGAAAAGTCGTATCATGGCGCTGAAAATCGCCTTTGCGGATGAACAGCTCGAAATTCTGCCGAATCCCATGCCGGTTAGCCCGCTCGATGAATCCGGGAAGCAGCTCTTGGAGCCGCGTGAGATCAGCCTCTTCCATCAACAACGCCTTGGCTCCGTCGTGCCGATGGCTATGACGGGTCTCATAAGGATAGAGCGCCTGAAGGATTTTCCGGTTGATGAGCCCGACACGATCGACCTCGATAGGCCTGCCACCCGAAAGGTCGGCGCGCAAGGCCTCCACCCGTTCGCGCGTCGCCGAGTCGAGGATAAGGGCCGCGGTATCGACCCGTTCGCATAAATCCGGAGAATATTGAAGAGCGCGGAATGCGCTTATGACGAACTCTTCCCGCATCGCGTCGAGTCGGTCGCGGCCCACGCCCGCGCTGCTCTCTAAAGCTTCCATGACAAGTCGATTGGACGGCGAGTCCGCTTTCAACGTCTCTTTTAACGCGCCCAGGTCGAGATCGCCGCGATCAAAATTGGCGGGCCAGCGAAGGCTCATCGTATCCAGCTCGATCAGGCTCACCCCATGGCGCGCGGCTAGATCGATATATTGGCCCAATTGGCGGTAATTTTTCTTCGTCAGAACGCAATGGAATCCAAGCTGCGGATTTTCCGGCGCCGACTTTATCGCGCGGAAACGCTCCAAGGCTTCGATGATGCGTGAGAAAACCCCTCGCTTCGCGCGAAGCTCGTCCTGCACGGCCGCATCGGCGCCGTCCAAACTGAAGTTGATCTGATCCCAGCGGCACGAGGCGAATAATCGGCAAAACCCCTCGTCCATATGCGTGCCGTTGGTGACCAAGGTGCCGCAAGCGCCATAGGACTTGATCAGAGGGATGATTTCGAAGAGCAGGCTTCGCCGCAGCAGCGGCTCGCCTCCTCCCTTGATAATAACGGACTTGGTGCCCATCTCCAGCGCGTCGCGCACCATTTGGACATATTTTCCGTTCGGTATTTCGCGATGCTCGGCGTAGAAGGCCTTAAGCTCGTCCTGGCGCCTGCAGAAGATGCAATTGAGATCGCACGCCATCGTCGGGTTCAGCTGCAGGGTATAGGGCGCCTGGGGACGGCCTCCTTCGATCCACTCCTCTAGGCGCCGTACCAGCTCCTGATTTTTCATAACGCGGTCAGGCGTTCTGGAAACGCTCCGCCTGGTCCACCAGGAATCGGTACTCCCATTCACAGTGATCGGATCTGCAGAGTTTGGGTGAATCCCACAACCGGAGTTCGTCGTTGATGAAATGCCCCAGCGGCTCCCAATCCTTGCCGGAATACTCGACGCAGCGGTATACCCGGCCGTCGTCTTCGATGCGGACATGCTGGTAACCCGTGCGGCAGAGACGACCCTTCGGTGATTCGCCGGCTAGCATCTGTTGGACGAATTCTTTATGAGGGACGTTCTCCCTACTGCCCTCTATATTCACGGTCGCCCCGGCAATGAGGGCTTTTTCAGCATCGCTGTAGGCTCCCGGATACTGCCGGCCGTTATAGAAGCCTTGGAACGGGTTGACGACGAACGTCAAACCGTGTTGAGCGAACTCTTCCCTGAAGCGTGGAATTCGTCCCAACAGATCCGGATAGGCGACGAGACGATGGATAAAATCGAAACCGCGCTGGCGGATCAGTAAGGCCTTTTCGAGGAACGGCCGCGTTTCCGTACAATGGGGATGGAAGCTTGTCTCGAAGCGCACGCGCCTGGGGCTGACTCGGCCAAGAAAGCCATCGAGTTCTTCGTTGGACCAGGAAAGGTTCGTGTCGAAGGCGATCCAAAACATGCGGCTCAGCTCTTCCACGAGTTCTGCGAAACGCGGATAAAGAGTAGGTTCTCCGCCAGTGAGGATGATGTCGCCTTCACCATATTTTTCGTACATGCGCCGCCAGGCGGTGAGCCATTGCTCGGGGCCATAATAATAGCCTACCTTACGCCGGTCCATCGGCACCTGGCCATAGACGCAGTACGGGCAGCGATAGTTGCAGCGGCCCATTACCATCCAGAAATAATTGACCCGCCTGGCCGCCGGCCAAGATTTTTTATCCATTGTTCAGCGGCACCTTTTGCTTTATGGAGGACAGGTATAGGCCGAGGTCGATAGCTAGCCGCACAAAACGCTCCCTCCTATCCTCGCGAATGGCAGCGGTGTTGGCGCCGTCCTTGGTATGCCAATCCGTATACCAGTGGGTACCCTCTTTGGGGGTTACGACAACCCCGAAGCGGTCGCGCTCATTGTAGACGGGGGCATAGCTGTTGATCCACATGCTGGCCATGCTTCCGACCGCATCGATGTAGGGCGCGTTACGCGCTAAAAAATCAAGAGTATCCTGAAAATATTCCTCGGTCTCCCCTGGGAAACCTACGATGAAATTGACGCAGGTGCCGATGCCCGCCGTTTTTAGGTCTTTAAAAATCCTTTCGGCATCCCCAATTTTAAATTTTTTTCCCATGGCATCGAGAACCGGTTGCGACGCACTTTCTAGGCCGAAGTTCACCGCACAGCACCCTGCACGGCGCAACTCAGTAATCACGTCGGGAATCATTCCGTGGTCTAAGCAGTGTTCCTTTACATGGGACGGAGAAGTCCGAAATAAATCCCAGTTTAAGTCTACAACCTTAACATCATAACCAGCGGCCTTTATGGCAGCATCAACGTGACCGAGGCCGATATCGGGAGGATACGGCAAGGTCACACACGGCAAACGGAGCAGGCATATCTTCATCTCTAAGACACCGCGGGCGCCTTCCAGCGCGACTCCCATCGGGACTCCTCGCCGACGATCATGCAGCGGTCGCAAGGGCAAGGTTCGTAATCGCACATGGCCGGTTCCTCCAGAAGCTTGAAATTATCGTCCAAGAACAAGTTGCCAAGATACACCGTCTCCTTGAAGAGGGGAGAGGGCCTATCATCGCGAAGTTGCGCGCAACAACGGAAGGCGTCCCCATTGGCTCTGACCTTGGCATATTTCTGCCCCTGCCGGCAGAGAACCGGCTTTCTCGGCGACTCCGCGGTAAAGCACGCGCTCGTTTCAGATGCCACTCCAGCCACCTCTGTGGAGGCGCGGAGGGCTTTGCCGACCGCCACGGCATCCCATTCGACCGGCTGCGAGGATTTTTCCCAAGGGCTCGACCGCCACTGCACGGGTGCGGAGGCGATGGGAGCCTCACCCTTCGCCTTGCGGTCCGCGTCGATCTTATTAAGCAGCTTACCGGCGCCGCTCTCGTTGGGACTGCCTCCCCATGAGAAACGGGCGGCGCTCAAGCGGCTGTCCGCCCGGTCGTTGGCGAAGGAACGGTTGATGATCTCTTTCTGCTGCTCGGTATAGCCCGCCGGATAGGGCGTCTCCTTCTTATAAATGCCGGTGAACGGGTCCACGTAAAACTCAAAGCCGGCCTCATTGACGCGCCGCTTATATTCCGGCATTCCATCGAGCTGGTCGGGATAGGCCACGAAATTGACGAAAAGGTTGGGAATCCCCTTTTCCTTCAAGTACACGCATTTCGAAAGGAATTTTTCGAATTCAGAGAATTGGGGGTGGTAGGAGGCGCCAATGAACATGCGCTTTAAATCTACCATTGAAACGAACTTCTCAACGTCGAAGGACAAGTTCGTCACCATTGTTACGGTATGCCGACTTAGCATCATCTTTATGAAGTCGTAAAAATTCGGGTATGTGCTACATTCACCCCCAGCTATCTGTATATGGCAGGGGCCGTAAATCGCGTGCATACGTTCCCAAATGGCCGTCAAGCGCTCTAGGCCGGGAAATACGTTCATCGGATATTGATTCTCCCAACCACTCGAGGTATAAAAGCAATATGAACAGCGGTAATTGCATGTATAAACGAGCTCCCAATCGAAAAAGACCATAATCACACCTCCAATAAACGAGGGGCCACCGCCGGCAATTCCCGCTCCTTGCTCCGTGGAAGTAAAAACTCCGCGGCATAACCGCGCTCCAGACACGCCCGCACGAAACGCCCCGCCTCTGACCTTAAGCCGCACACAGACCCGAAATGGATCGGGACGACCAGCGGGAATTTTGGCCCCATTGCTTCCAAGGCCGCAATTCCTTGCGCCGCGTTCATATTATAAACGGAGTCGATCGGGAAAAAAGCGACGTCGGTGATGAGCCCAGCCATCGCCTCATGTAAACATGTATCACCGGCGTGATAGATGCGGCGTCCATTCACTTCGACTAAATATCCGAGCCACCCCTTCTCCTTCGGATGATAGGGTGAATCGGGCGAATATGCCGCCAGTGCATGAACCGTCACGCCCGATACCTTTTCGGTCTGATCCGGAGCCATCGGAATCTGGTTGTATTTAAACTTTGACACGCAGTCCGGAGGCCCAACGATGATCGTCTCGGGTCTCGCTATTTTGGCGACATCGGTGGGAGAACAATGGTCGAAATGGGCATGCGTTATCAAGATCAAATCTGCCTTAGGGAGATCTTCGTCCATGTTAAACGGATCGATGTAGATCTTCTGCGGCCCATCAATCAAAAGGCTCGAATGCCCCAGCCACAGCAAGTCCTCTAATAAAGAATTCATCGCGAGACCCCCGCTGACCCATGTCGATCCATCATTTCGTCCGTCAGCCATCGATATTCCCACTCGCAAAAATCGGACCGGCAAAGCCTAGGGGCCTGCCATAAGGAAAACCGCTCATCAAAAAAATTACCCAAAGACTCCCATTGTCGCCGAGCGTATGGCTCGCATCGATAGACGTTGCCGTCGTCTTCGATTCGTATGTGGAGATAACCGCTGCGGCACAGTCTCCCCTTGGGTGAATCGGGACGCAGCATACGTTTAACATAGGCCTTGTGAGGTGAGTCGGCCGCGCCGTCGTCCAGATGGGCCGCGCACCGCTCGATAAGCCGGCGCTCGGCATCCGTATAGGCTTCCGGGTAGCGGCGACCGTCGTAGGTGCCCTGAAAGGGATTCACAATGAAGGTCAGTCCGCTTGATTGGAACAACTCTCGATAACGCGGTACTTGAGCCAACAACGGCGGGTAAGCGACCACCCGATTGATGTAGCCAAAACCCGATTCTGCGATCAATCGCGCTTTTTTGATATACGTTTCCGGATCCGTCGAATCCGGATGAAAGCTGAGTTCGAAGCGTACCGCATTCGGACTGACCCGGCGCAAAAACTCTGCTAATGCCTCTTCCGTCCACGAGAGGTTCGTATCGAACGCAACGTAAAACCAGGCGCTGAGGCGCTCAACCATGCCGGCAAAATTTGGGAATACGGTTGGCTCGCCGCCCGTAATGAATATGCTCCCGGAGCCGTATTTCTCATGGGCACGCTCCCAGGCCGCCAGCCACTGGTTGGCCCCGTAACGCAGCTCGTCCTTGCGTCGATCGTCGAACTCCCCCATACCGTAAACGCAGTAAGGGCAGCGGTAATTGCATCGTCCCAGCAGGATCCAAAAGTATTCTATCTCACGCATTGGGCGCCTTGACCGGGAACTTCGGATGATTGGCGGACTGCCATAAAAGCTCGACCTTTTCCTCATACTTGCCTGCCACCATGGGCTTCCAGCAGCTGCAGCTCATCACGGTACATGGCTCGGGCCCCTCGTAGAGGCGGAGATTGGGGTCGGTAATATGCCCCAAGATCGAGACGCCCGTGTGGCAGCAACGGCGCACCGTTCCGTCCGAGTATATCTTGGCGTACATCTCCCCCATATGGCAGGGAACTCCCATGAAGTTTTTTTCGTCGGGCTTCGCCTTGGCGTAATCCTGCCATTGCCTATTGAGCGTCTGGCCGAGCATATCGGGAGACTTTTCCACCTGCATGCCCAATAACGCTTTTTCCTCGTCCGTGTAGGCGCCGGGGTAGCGCTTTCCCTCATAGACACCATTAAACGGGATGATCTTAAAGAGAATCTGATTCTTCTCAAACATCACCCGCGCCTCCTCAACACGGTTGAGCATGGGCGGATATGCGACCAAGGAGGCGGAAATAAGCTGATTTCCCTTTTCACGCAGGACAAGCAGCTTCTCCATGAACGCCTGAGGATCCGTATGTTCTAGATGTAGGCTGCCTGAGATTGCGATGCCCTCCGAGGGAACCTTCTTGATCCACTCGTGCACGTCGAAGCTCAGGTTCGTCGTCACGTCGACGGTATGCATCCGCAGAATCATCCCCACGAGATCGATGTAGTTCGGGTAAATCGTCGGTTCGCCGCCGGCGAAGCGCACCTGGCAGCAGCCGTAAAGTTTGAATATTCGCTCCCAAATCTTCTGCCATTCGATGATCTCAAGGATGAGATATGGCGCGCTCTCATTATGCACTACGCAATAGCTGCAGCGATAATTGCAGGGCTGCAATATCTCCCAATTCCAATGGACCTTATAGGGAGCGGACCGCCGAGGAAATAACGGCCTATACTCATCTTCCTTGTGCGCGATCGCAGAATCCAAGACGCCGTGCGCGGCCATATCGCCGTCCGGGACCATCACATGGTGTTTACCGGAGCCGCAACCGCTGCAGCCCGTCTCGCATGCACCCATTACTCCTCCTAACTCCCAACGAGAGTCTGGCTCGTTTTCAGGTTCACAGAATACGAGCTATCGATAACCTCTAAGCCAATCTCTAACGCCCATTCTTTCAATCGCTCGGCCCGACGGCGACCCAGACCTTCATCGATGGCGCCGAAAAGCTCCGGACGCCTGTACAGCAGGCTGGGATCCTCCGCCATCGCCGGCGAGACACAAATGCCATCGATCGACGATCCATTTTTCTCTACGAAGTCCAAGGTGTCTTGAAAATCAGCTTCCGTTTCTCCAGGAAAGCCGGGAATGAAGGAGGCGATGCAGCGGATGCCAGCGGCATTCGTATCTCGCAAAACGTTTTCTGCGTCGCTAAGCGCGAAAGGCTTGTTCATCGCCCGCAGCACTCGCTGGGAGCCGCTCTCAATACCGTATACGACCTCGCGGCAGCCGGATCGATGCCAGAGCGCGAAAAGCCCCGAATCCATTTCAGGCTTGATCGCGGCGTTAATGTTCCAGGTGATGCCGCGGTCCGCGACGCCATATTCCAGCAGCATCTCACTGAAGCGAGATAGGCTGGCGGCGTTTCCGTTGGCCATGATATCGTAAAAGCGTAAATGCTTGCCTCTCCGATTTTGTCCGAGAACCATATTGACATCTTGAAAAATGCGGTCGCCACTCTTAAAGGAGAATTTCGCCCAGTATCCTCGGGAACCGCAGAAATGACAGCTCCAGGGACAGCCTCGGCTTGCGGAGATGGGCACCTGGATCGGATTGGCGTAGCTTTCCCACGAGAGGCCGGAGAAATCGAGTAGCGGAGAAATATCTAGGTCGAAGGTATACGGCACTGGACGACCGCCTCGCACGATCCCCTCTTTGGATTTGACGTACATCCCCGGTAATGGTATCCAATGGCCCGATGCCACGAACAAGCCGAGCATCTTTGGAAAGATGTCTTCGCCAACACCCGAGACGACTATATCGACGGCTGGGTGCCGAATAAAGATATCCACCTGCGCTGGATCCGTAAATAGCGGACCGCCGACCACAACGGTGGATAGAGGGCTCCGTTTTTTTATGCGCCGGGCCGTCTCTAACGTCGCCCATTGGGAACCAACGGCGGCGGTAAAGGCGATGACATGGGGATCCTTTTTTAGCATCTGCTCCACATGCCTTTCGATCTGCCCTTCCGCGTTTTCGAAAAAGGAATTTACCCACGCTGAATCGTTCCAGAGAGCCAGCTTGTTCCATCCCCAATACTCCTTTTCCTTCAGGGAGGCCTGCCGCCACAGGGCGACGTTAAGGTCGTAGGGCAGAGGCTCAAGGCCACAATGCGTGACACAGCCTGCCATTTGTGCGAGGCCCAGTGGCGGGTCTTCGACGCCCCATACAGGGCACTGGATCAACGCGACGCGTATCATGAGCTGCGCTCCGCCGCCGGCTCCAAACGCATCACCGGGCTTAGGGCTTTCCGCAATTTCCAGTTCTCGAGCAGGAAGGCGTATTCGCCGCAGCTGCAATACTCATAGGGGCATGCCTCCGGGACTGGATGCAACTGAAACTCGGGATCGAAGAGATTTCCCAGAGGCCTTTGTCCGAAATCCTGTCCGCAGCGGTAGACATCTCCGTTCGCCTTGATATTGCCGTACACATGCCCTGCCGCGCAGGGCTTGCCTTTCGTACGTCTGCGTTCCAACCGATACTCGAATTCCTCCGGCAATAGTATAGTCTCACCTAATAGGGCCTTTTCCTCGACAGTATAGGCGGCCGGGTAGTCCTTACCCTCATAGCGACCCTGGAAAACCAAGGTCGTAAAAGGAACCTTGGGAAGATACCGGCTCTGATCCTCGAAGAATTCGCGCCACTCGCGGATCTTAGAAAAGAAAGGCGGCCAGGCGACGATGCTGACATGCGGCTCGAAGTTCCGGTCGCGCAGAAAGTTTATTTTTTCTACGAATTCTTCCCAGTGTGCGAATTGCGGGTGGTAGCTACCTGCAACATGCAACCGATCAGGTTGGATACCATCCACAAGCCGGCCTAATTCCTCCATGGAATTGGACAAGTTAGTAGTAATCGATACGCGATGCCACTGCGTCAAGCCGCGGAAGAGTTCTATGGCGGACGGGTAGCGCATCGGCTCCCCTCCGATGACGTCGATGCGCACGGAGCCATATCGGTCGTAGATGCGCTTCCAGCATTCGAGCCATTTTTCAGGCGGCAAGATCAGATGCTTCTTGGCAAACTCGGCCCAACTATTGTCCATCTCGTACCAGCAATAGGAGCAGCGATAATTACAGGCATACCAAAGATCCCACGTGAAGGAGATGCCGTCCCACTCTTCGTTAAGCCACCACCGACCCCTTTCGCTCACAATAAAGCCTCCTCGCGCAGTTTCCGCGAGAATAGGGGTTCGATGCTCATGAGCACATTTTTAGCTAGCAGGAGACAGCCTTCCGCGTTGGGCAATAGATTCTCGTAATATCCCGACGAATGTTCTCCAAAAACGTGCCGATGGTCGATGAGTGGCAAGCGAAGCTCGGCGGCGGCCGTGACGATCGCCTCGTTTAGCCAATGGGGTTCGGGATAGGTCTGAAGAAACAGCGATATTTCCTTCCGCCGGCAACGTTCGGCGATAGCCTCGACGTCGTGGCGGAAAACCCGCCGATACAGGGGGAAATCGCGATAGTCTGGGACGCCATGTTCGGCGAATCGGCGATAGGCGTCGTCACCAGGCCTGATTTGGTGGAGCCGCCGAGCCAGCCGTCTCGCGCGACGCAGCTTTCCCATCCGATAATACGCAGTAAAGAGATGATACGCGACCTCCTCGTTGGTCGGATCGAAATGAAAAGCCATCTCCAAGTGCGGCAGCGCCAGGGACGGCTTATTCATGAAATTTAAGTAGAGATAGCCCAGCGCGTGACGGAGCCGTCCATCATTCTTACTGCCGCGTGCTAGCAATTCTTCTAGGTACTGGATGGATTCCGGGAAATTCTTCTCCGCATTGAGCCGGGCGACGCGGCGAAGAACCTGAGAAATCCGGTCGGACTCCCGCGAAGGCGGCCCAACGGCGCTCCCGATGTTCCGATTGAACAAGGCGTCGGAAAGTCTCGACAAGAAGGACGGCGGGCGGTTAAAGAACAACGGATAATTACTCGCCGTAAAATTGGAGTTGTTGTTGTGTCCGATCCATAAAAGAACCATATCCGGGCGGTGGGCTTCCAGGTTTCTCTCGAAATCCCTAGCGGCCATGGAACTGTTGCACTGCGGATCGGCCGCATTGATGACCAGAATTTCGCGAGCCAGCCTGCCGTAACGCTCATAAAGCAGTTGCTTGAGGCGCTTCGGATAGGCATCCCCGCCTGCGACCCCGCCTCCCGCCGTGAAGGCGTCGCCAAGACAGAGAATACGAAGGGGCTCCTCATTCTCCGATTGAAGACTCTCCGCGGAAACACCGCGTGCGGCCAGCGATACGGCACACGCGTCGCGCTTTCTGCGCACCTCCTGGTTCTCAGGGTCGTATCGAAGGTACCTCTCATACTGCTTCAAGCTATGCCGATCGTCGCCCTTATATTCATAATACTGGGCTAGCCAGTAACTCTGGAATGCGTCGATCGGAACTTGATAGCCGTATTCGACCTCGACGCCCAGTGATTCGGCCAGATCGCAAAATCGACGATAGCGCTCTAAGCGAACCGGATAGGTATTGCGACCATCCTGCGATTCCCAGAAGATATCGCTCCCATCCCCCCTAGAGAGGACGCCGTACTTCTCCCGCTGAATGCCGATGGGACTCGCGGGCTCCATCAGGGTGAAAGTATAGCTTGGGTAAACCTTAGGAAGATACGGATGCACTCGCTTAAGAAACTCAAGGGTTCCCTCGAAATCCCTTTCGGTCTCCCCTGGAAAACCGAACATGAAATTCCCCTTAACGACTATCCCGGCCCGGGCCAGGTTCTGGAGCACCGCCTCCGTCGTGACGATGCTTTGCTCCTTCTTCATAAGATCGAGCACGTGCTGGGATCCGGACTCGATACCAATCTGGACGTGGTTGCAGCCTGCACTCTTCATTTTACGGCAAAGCGCTTCGCTCATCTCCGGACGGATGATGCAGTTGCAATACTCCCAAGGATGGCGATAAACCGAATCGTCGCCGAGGATGCGGTCGCAAAGGCGCTCCAAGGCTCTCATGTCCCCATTGATGAGCAGGTCGTAAAAATAGAGGCCGCGCACGTTCGGGATTATTCGCTCTTGATGCTTGATTTCGGCAAAAATGCGATCCCCGCTCATGGTTCTGTAGCCGGCCCAAGGCGTGCGGTACCCGCAAAACAGGCAACTGCGCACGCAGCCGCGGCTCGCCATAAACAGGATGAGGTTGCTGTCGTAGTTCTCGTAGGCTTCCAGGTCGAAGAGGCGGTAGTCGGCGAAGGGCAGCGCGTCTAACTCCACCGGCCTGCGGGCCGGTGTGAATCGTGCTAAGCCCTTGTCCGGGTAGCACAGTCCGGAGCAGCCTTCGACATCCCGGCCCTCCTTCCAGCACTGCAGCAGTTCCGCGAAGGAGTATTCTCCATCGCTAAAGATGACGGCATCCACCGCTCCAGACTTCACTGCCGTGACCGCTTCGTCCCGGCGGACTGTAAAATGTTGGCCGCCAAAGGCTACGCGGGTCCCAGGGCTCGCATCCTTGATTCTCCGAGCCAGGTAGAGGCTGGATTCCATGGAGCAACAGTTGACCGAGAATCCCACAGCCGCCTCGCCGACCGCCGAGATCCGGCGCAGGTACTGAGAGGTCACGAACTCCCGGTTCGCCTCGAAGAATTTGGCGACCCAGTCAGGCTGCGTCCAGGCGGAGGAGAAACCGGCCTCCCAGGCGTACCGGTAGGATTCCCCCCGCCTTCGGTATAGGTCGACGTTCATGTCGAAGGCCTCAACCTCGTGTCCGGCCTGGGCAAGATAGGCGCCCAGTTGCGCGATGCCAATGGGCGGCGACAGCCCCCAGAGTGGCGCTTGGACCAGAAAGACCTTCATAGATTCGGAGCGCTCCAGCGCTTGACCCAGCGCGTCTCCTGGCCCAGCACCATGCACCGGTCGCAGGGACAGGGATCGTAGTCACACCAGGCCGGCTCGTCTAAGAGCTTGAGGCCGTCGTCGAAGAACAAATTCCCCAAATAGACTTTCTCGCGGAACAGATGCCACGGCATGTCGTCGCGCAGCTGCGCGCAGCAGCGGAAGGTGTCTCCGTTCGCGTAGGTCTTGGCGTATTTCTGCCCCATCCGGCAGAGCACCGGCTCGCGCCTGGGCCGCTCCTCCGCCGAAGGCGCCAGATCAGCCCAAGGAAATGGCGACCAATTCCCCGGCTTCTTCTCAAGCAGCGGACCCTCTCCGCGCGCCTGCCGTTCCGCCTCGATCTTGCGTAGCTGGTTTTCGGTGCCGCTGCGCATGGTACTCCCCTTCCAAGCGAAGCGAACCCGGCTGAGCTCGGTATCGATGCCAGGCTCGGTCAAGGCCTCGTCGATAAGGCGCTTCTCCTCCTCGGTGTAGCCGTCCGGATAGACGGCGGTCTTCCGATAGACTCCCTGGAACGGCTGGATGTAGCACTGCAGGCCCGCCCTGTGGAACTCACGCTTGACGCGCGCCATCCCGGCCAGCTGATTAGGGTAGGCCACGTAGTTGATGAAGATTTGCGCGATGCCGTTGGCCTGCAGGAAGGTACATTTCTCCAGAAAGGGTTCGAGCCTCGAGAACTGGGGATGGAACGAGGCGGATATCCGGATGCGCCGGAGATCCAGGATCGACGCAAAGCGCCGGACGTCGAAGCTCAAGTTGGTGTCGAGCGTGACGGTGTGAAGGCCGACGAGGATACCCATGAGGTCGTAGAAGCGCGGGTAGCTGGAGCACTCGCCGCCGCTGAGCTCGATATGGCAGGAGCCGTAGAGAGCGCGCAGGCGGGTCCAGACCTCGGCGAGGCGCTTGAGGCCGGGATAAGCGTTCATCGAGTAGTGGCTCTCCCACCCAACCGCCGTATAGTTGCAGTAGCTGCAGCGGTAATTGCAGGTGTAGACGAGCTCCCAGTTCCAAAAGACAGGCATCTTGCCCGCGTCGAAGAGGGCCTCGGCGCCCTGGGACTGGCCCTGAAGCAGCTCGTTGCCCAAGCTCGTCGCGGTCGACATTACGCGGAGCACTCCGCCGCGTGCCGTGCCTTCGCATCGGCATACCCGATCACGCTGATTCCCGCCTCCGCCGCGCAGCGCACGACCTCCCGGACCCGCGCCTTACGCACCGAGTCGTCGTTGGAGCCGTCCTTGGATTTCCAGAGATGCCCCATGGGTCCCAATGCGATGTCGAACTCCTCGGCGTGCCGCTCGATGTAATTGTTGTTGCCCACCCACAACTCGCTCGGTGGGCCGATATGCGAGATGTGCCGCCGGTTACGCACGAGGAACTCCTTGGTCAAGCGCAGATCGTCCTCCGTCTCCCCGGGAAATCCCACAATCACGTTAAGGTTCACCTCGACGCCGGCATCAAAACAGTCCCGGAGCATCTGTTCGGCATGCTCGACGATATATCCCTTCTTCATGCGGCGCAGTATCTTGGGTGAGCCGCTCTCGAAACCGATGTCGAGTCGCTTGAGGCCTGCACGGGCGAGCTTCTGAAGCAGGGCGCGCCCGTTATCGGGTCGAAATACCGCGGCGCCGCCCCAGGTTACCCGCACGTCCTCGACAATGAGGAGGTCGGCCAGGCGCTCGATTTCCTTGAGGTTGAGATTCAGCGCCGCGACGTCGATCTCGAAATGCCTCGTCCTCGGATGCCGCGCCAATTGCCAGCGCATTTCGTCGAATATACTCCTGGCGCTCCGGTGCCGGTACGTCTTCCAGCTCTCGTAGATGTTGCAGAAGACGCATCGGCGCACGCATCCTCGATTGAAGGACAGCGGCAGTGTTTCGCGCATGAAATACGCGTCTAGATCGAAATGGGAGAAGTCCGGAAACGGCAACGAGTCGAGATATCGGATTTCTTCGCGGTCTCCGCCGCTTTTGGCTAAGCCGCAGCTCTTGACCACCGCGCCGTCAACGAGGGGAAGCTCATCCTCTCCCTCGGCGCCAGTCAGCAGGCAGGCCAGCGTCTCCTCGCCCTCCCCAGGGATCACGGCGTCGACGCAGTCCATCCGGATGAGCTCGGCCGCCTCGAAGCCCGCCTGGGGGCCTCCCAAAATGATCCACGGACTGGGCCCTCTACTGCGAATCCGTTCGGCCAACAGCAGGACGGAAGAACGGGTCGTGACCCACGTCGAAAAGGCGACGGCGCTCGGAGCGTCCCGCAGGATATCGTCAACCCACGACTCGAATAGCTCGGGGCGCTCATGGGCAAGCTGCGGCGCAAACTCCCAATGTCCCCAAACGCTCTCTTGGTCCGCAAAAGGCAGATCCTTGGTGACATTGAGATCGATTACCCGAACGGAGTGCCCGCGCGCCTGCAGGTACGCGGCAATGTAGCCGACGCCGATGAGCGGACAGCGGCGGATCAGCATAGGCGGCACGACTAGGACCACCTTCATAAGTTAAGGCCCGAGCATCGGCTCCACCGTCGGTGCCGCCTCAAATGGCGCCATAGCCGGACGGTCCATGACCGCAGCAGCGATTCCCTTTTTCCCGCACTCTTCCAAAAAACGGATGGCGTCCTGACCCCCACCGCAGACCGTTCCATAATGTATTGGAACCGCTAGGCGTGGCCGCAGTCTCTCCGCCGCGGCAGCCGCTCCACCGCCCCCCAGGCTGTAGAGGTTGTCAACGGGAAGAAACGCGACGTCGGGAGCTAAACCGTTCATCTCATCAATCGGATCGGTGTCGCCAGCATGGTAGAACCTGGATCCCTCGATGACTGCCAGAAAGCCTAGCCAACCCTTATCACGGGGATGATATGGCTTTTTTTGATTGTAGGCGGGGAGGGCCTGCACCTCGACCCCCAGGATACGCTTGCGCTCCCCTGGAGCCATGGGGAGCTGATTGAGGCGGAACTTTGAAACGCACTCCCTCGGCCCAGCCACGATCGTCTGGGATGTCGAGAGGCTTTCCACGTCTTCGATAGAACAGTGATCATAATGGGGGTGGGTGAGGAATATGATGTCGGCTTTCGGCAGGGAATCGGGAGCGTTGAACGGGTCGAAATAGATGTTGAGGGAACCCCGGAGCCAAAGTCCCGAATGGCCCAGCCACGCAACGCGATTCGAGAGCTCCGCGGCGTTCATACGACGCGCACCTCGCCCCGCCGATTGAGCGCCTCGATGTCAGACTCCTCCCAAGCCGATTGGAACTCCTTGCAGCGGCAATAGTCGACAAGGCAGGCCATGCCCTTCGGGAAGAGCTCGAAACCCGGGTCGAAAATGCTCCCAATGGACTGCTCTTCGCGTCCCAACTGTCCGCACCGATATACGCGCCCGTCGGCCTGCACCACAGCGTAACGCTGCCCCGCACCACAGACCTTGCCGTTGATAGGGATCGGGTCGAGCCCCACCGTCTCAGGACCGATATCCGTGCCGATGACATTCTTGATCCAGCGCTTCTCATCCTCGGTATAGGCCTGTGGATATTGCTTATCCTTGTAGCGCCCCCAAAAAATCGCCATGTTCATGTAAATGCCGCTGTCGAGGAAACGTTGCTTAATCTCTCCCATCTTTTCCATTTGGGGCGGGTAGGCGAGGTAACAAACGTTTGCGGTAAATCCTGCTCGTCGCAGTCGGAGCACGTTCTCCAGGAACGGCTCTAGCTCGCCCTGCAAGGGATGAAACGTGCAATCGAGCTCCGCCTGCTGCGGGTCGATGCGCTGGGTAAACTCCTCGATAGCCTCCCTCTGCGAGCAGTTGGACGTGATTTGCACATCGTGGATCTTGGAGACGGCGGCGACAACGTCGACAAAGCGTGGGTAGGTAAAGGGCTCGCCGGCCGTAATCCGCAGCTGGCAGCGCCCGTATTTGGTGCATATCCGGTTCCAAACCTCGACCCATTCCTCGGCCGTCTTGTAGTTGCTCTTTTTGGCCAACTCCGTCCAGCCCGCTTCCGTGTAAAAGCAATATGGGCAACGATAATTGCATGAATAATGCATGTCCCAGGCAAAAACAACGCGCCGGCGTGGCAACTTTGATGACATGTTCATTTCGCTCATGGCAACCACGCACCCGCTTTTTCCGGCGGTTTTTCATCCGGAATGACTTTCCATTCATCGCAGGGGCAGAAGGTGACATCGCACGGCATCGGCTCCGGCAGAAGTGAGAAACCCGGATCAAAAAAGTCCCCGATGAGCTGCCGATCCCCGATCTGCCCGCAGCGGGCCACCTTCCCCGTGGGCAAAAGTAACGCCGATTGATAGCCGGCCTTGCACAGCATGCCATCATGACGCTTGTGCTCCATCCAGTCCTCGCGCATCCCCAATAGCTCCCGTTGCTCGGCGGTATACTGGGACGGATACGAACAACCCTTATACTCGCCGATGAACGGGATGACCTTCAGGCTCTCTCCGATCGCCTGAAACCGCTCGATAATGCCCGCCAGATCCTTTAAGAACGGTGGCCAGGCAACGAAATTAATGCATCCGATCGTCACGCGGGCCTTCCTCAGGAATCGGACCGTCTCGATGAACTTTTCCAGGTCATGATATTGGGGATGAAAACTGACCGATAAAGATACCTTTTCAGGATCGATCCGTTCGACGAATTCCCCGAGGGATAAGGAGGTATTGGTCGTAATATTGATATGCCAATGCATCTTTGATATCCGGTGGATCAGCTCTACGAAGTTGGGGTACGCGAAAGGCTCCCCCCCGTTAATCGTCAGGTAACAGCGGCCGTACTTATCGTAAATCCGGCTCCAATGGGAGACCCACTCATCGACGGTTTGATAGACGTTGCGCCGACCATATTCCGCCCAATGCTGGTCGAAAAAACAATAGGTGCAGCGGTAGTTGCAGCTCCAATGGATATTCCACGTGAAGCGAACCTGTTGGCTAGGCAATCAACGCCCCCGCGTTACGAAATCTTTCGGCCTCGTCGACCAGCCAGCGATAGGCGCAGCCGCAAGAGGAAGACCGGCATTCCTTAGGTGAATCAGTGAGATCAAAGCTCTGATCGATGAAGCTCCCCATCGGCTCCCAACGACGCACTCCGTACTCCTGGCACCGATAGATCAAACCATTCGGCATGAGGCAGGCATATTTCTGGCCGGAACGACATAAGCGACCCTTCGGCGATACGGCATGCTCGTTGAGGAGGTGATCCACCAGCTCGACCTGCTTACTGCGGATGCTGTCGCGCGCTTCCCGTTGGGCTGCGCCAGCGATAGCCGCCTTCTCCTCGATGGAATATCCCTCTGGATACTCGATCCCGTTCCACCGGCCATTAAATGGAGTCAAAACGAAAGGCAGATCCTTTGACTTAAAAACCTTTCTGTATTCCTCAAGGCGTCCCAGGGACGGTGGATAGGCCACGAAACGACAATTAACGACAAATCCCCTCTCCTTTAAGCAAGCGGCCTTGGCGACGAAGGTTCCCGCTTCCATCTCGGAAGGATGAAAACTCGTTTCCACACGCAGCCGGGACGGCTGAACTTCAGCCATGAAGCGCTGTAAGGTCGCCATCGGCCAGGAAAGATTCGTATCAAAAATGACATGGTGCGTCCGGGACAACTCCCGCAGCATCGAGATAAAGCCGCGATACAGCGTCGGTTCGCCGCTGCCTGAAATGTAGATTACGGCAGGACCGTAGCGCTGGCCGAACCGCTGCCATGCCTTAAGCCATAGCTCATACGGATAGACCTTTTCCGTTCGGACCAACTCTTCGCGAAGACCAAAGGAATACGAGCAGTAGGGACAGTCGAAATTGCACCGAGAGTTAAGATACCACAGAATCTCGACCGCAGGGCTCATGGCTTTCTCAACGCCTCGTTGTACTCCTTGACGATTTGCGCGGGGTCCTTGTGGCGGTGGATGACGTGGGCCTTCCAATCGTTGATGCCCACCGGATTGTGCCGCGGGCAGGTTTGCAGGCAGCCCGTACCGTCGCGCAGGGCCTTACGGATGGCGCGGTAATGCGGACCGTTCCATATCTCCTGAAAGGTCTTCTCCAATAACGACTCATTGAAATTACCATAAACGTCGCACGGCAGGATATGGCCGTCGACATTGAACATCGTCTGGTACCATGGCTCGTGGCAGCAGCTCGGCTTTTCGTAGGCCGTCGGATTCTGGCCGAACTTGTGCGGGAGCTGGACGTCGATGCCGACCTCCGCGGCTACCTTCCGGGACTCCTCGACGTAACGGTTGGCCAGTTCTTGCTTAAAAAAGAGGGAGAGGTATTTCTGCTGCGACTCGTAGATATAGAAGTAGCCGGCCAGCACCCGGTCGGCGCCCAGCTCTTTGGCAAAGCGGATAAAATCCGGGAGCTGCTCAACGTTCAAGGTCGTCATGACGAACATGAAATAAACCTTGGGGTTTCCAGTCTTCTTGCGCAGTTCCATAAGATAGCGGATGTTTTCCAGCACCCGGTCGAAGGCGTTGTAGCGCATCATCCGCTTATGGCCTTCCTCGTCGCTGGCGTGCAGCGAGAGTTGCAGAACGTATTTGCTCCCTCCCGCGGCGATCAGTTCGCAAAGTCGGGGCTTCAAGTGCGACGCGTTGGTCGCGATGTATTTGTCGACATGCGGGAACTCGCGATTGAAATATTGAAGGATACGCTCGGAGTCCGGCAGGCCCAGAAACTCCCCGGAGCCTGTCAGGATCACCTGCTGCGCGCGTCGCAAGATCGGCGTCATCTGCGCGCCGTGCTTGTCAAGGTAGTCGTCGAGCCTGAATAAGGGATAGTCGTAGCCTTTCGAACAGAAGATGCAGTCGGCGTTGCAGACGGCATTAATCTGGATAAAAACGTTCCGCGGCGTGCTCGATAGGATCAGCCGGCGCTCGTTCCACTCGCGCTCGTTAAGCTCGAGGTTTTCTTTCTGCAGCCTCTCTAGGGCCTGCCGCCGGAGGGCCGACAGCGGGAGAGAGGCCGCTGGGACGGTCATCTCCGGCACTGAGGCGCCTCCTTCCGATGCTCCCCGCGGGCGATTTCCGCCTCGGCCAAATCCAGGATCAGAGCGACCCGGTCGCGCAGGGCCTCCATCCGTTCGCGCGGCGGAAGCTCCTTTTCGATCCAGACGAGCTTGAACTCCGAATCCCGTGCATGGAGGCCGGCTCGGCGCTCCTCCGGCATGCGCTGCAGGAAAGCGCGGGCGCGGCTCAAGCAGCCGCAGATCAAGCGCCACCGCTCCGTGCGTTCGGGCGCCTCCGGCAGCCCGCCGTTATTTAAATGCGGCACGGCCCAGGGGATCAGCTCGGCGGCCACGCCCGGGTCCTCGACCAACAGGCGATTGGCCTTCTCGACGGCCCTCTGAGCAAGGCACAAAGCCTCCAGCAGCGGGCGGTAGGACGACAATTGCGCCCGCATGGGTTGGTGATAGAGATCGCCCTCGAGATACTTAAGAAAGTTCTCGATGGCAGCGACGTGATCGCATTGGAACTGCTTGAACTGCGCGAGATTCGCCCATTGATCCTGGTCCAAGTTCCCGTTGACCCCCTTGTAAGCATCGATGCCCAACGCGATGGCGGCCTCCCGGAAACGGCGGTATCGGTCGAGTCGGACCTCGTAATCGTTCTTGCCGTCCGCAGATTTCCAGTAGAGGTTATGGAATCGGCCCGCGGGCATCGGCGCGATGCCCATTTCAGCCGAATGATCGGTCAGGTAGCTGTGCTCCTCGAGGCTCGTGAATGTCGCGCTCGCGTAGGCGCGGTCCAGCCACGCGGCATTTCGCCTGATAAAATCGAGCGTCTGCTGGAAGTCCTCCTCGGTCTCGCCGGGATAGCCGAACATGAAATTGCCCGTAACCGTAATGCCGGCCTCGTGGGTGTCTCGTAATACCCGGTCGGCCACTTCCAAACGGAAAGGCTTGTTCATCGACTCGAGCACCTTCGGGGAGCCGCTCTCAATTCCGTAGATGATGCTGTGCCCGTTGGCCCGGCGCATCGTCTTAAGCAGCTCGGAGCTCATCTCGGGCCGTATGATGGCGTTGATCTTCCAGCCGATATATTTGTCGGGGTCCCCGATCACCTCCGCCACCTTCTCGCTGAAGCAACGTAAGGCCCGCACGTCACCGTTGGCAGTGATGTCGTAGAACTCGACATGGTTGTGGCCGGGCAGCACCTTGCGCTGGTGCATGACCTCGGCGAACATCCGCTCGCCGCTCATATAGGAATACCCGCTCCAGAACTGGGTCGTGCTGCAGAAATGGCACTTCCACACGCAGCCCCGGCTCGCCGCGAATGGAATCCGGATGGGATCGGAGTAATATTCCATCGGGAACCCGCTCAAATCGGCAAAGGGAACCCCGTCAAGATCACGGATCGCCGGCGCCATACCGCCGTCGATGGCCCGGCCGTCCACGCGGCACGCGATGCCGGCTGCCGGAAGTACCGTGCCCGAAGACTCAACACGCTTGAGTAGCGCGGGAAATACCTCATCCCCGGGTCCCTGTACGATCGCGTCGATCTCCGGATGCCGGATCCATTCCTTGGCGGCCTGCCCTTTAAAAAAGAATTGCCCGCCCCACACGATGACCCTAGACGGGTCCTCCTTCTTGATACGGCGCGATAACTCGAGACTCGCCCATTGGGAACCGAGGCAAACGGAAAATCCGATCACCTTCGCGTCACTGCGCAAGATTCGCAGCATTTCCGTTTCGATCACGGCTTGATTTTCATCAAAGAACTGAGCAACGATCTCGGGTTGGTTCCAGAAATGAAACTGCTCCCATAACCATAAGTTCTCGTATCGCGCCGTTCGTCGTTTCCACAACAAGATATTAAGATCAAAAATCTCGACCTCGTGGCCGGCCGCCTTGGCGCAGCCGGCGATCTGCGCGAGTCCTAGCGGCGGATCGACCGTCCACCAGACGGGCGCCTGCACGAGGGCGAGCTTCACGCGTGCAACTCCTCACGTAAGGAGGTCGCCCGGACGGTCTGCTCCGGGAACTTGAAATTCGCGTAGCCCACCGCCGTGCAACGCTCGCAGACATGGTCGGAGTCGGGAATCACCGGCCGATCTCCCCGCACGTAGCGGCGCACATGCCGCCTGGATCGACGGTAGCGCCCGCCGTTCCAGATCGCTGAAAATCCTTTCCGGAACGCGTTACCGAAATCGTCGCCTTGATCCTCGACGCTGCAGCAGGGCGCGACGGAACCATCCGGGTTGACGGTCATGCCGGCCCAGGGCCACTTGCAGATCGGGCGCTCCGCGGGCGCGCGGTAGGGAATAGCCGCCGCCGCGGGCGCCGGCTGCCGCAAGGCGCGCCAGGCGCGCTCGAGCGTTTCCGGGCTCAGGGGCGCCAGGGCCGCGAGGCCTAGGAGCTGGCGGGGTTTGAAACGTCGGGCGCGGTACGCCTTCAATGAGGGAATGGATTGGACCGGGACCGCGCCGTCCGCGGGACCCTCCGCGGGAGCCGCGTAGAGCTGGTATTCCGGAAGGCGGGAAAGCCAGGAGCGCAGCACGGCGGGCTCGTTGGCCATAAAGGGGGCGACGAAGCTGACGCCGTCCATGCCCAGCTCGGCGGCCAGGCGCCGTGCCTCCTTCATTTCGTGCTCGTTGTGCTTGAAGACGATGAACTGCCAAATCAGCCTAGGCGTCGGCCGCGAGGCGCGGGTCCGCTTTTGCACGAGCGTTCTGACGTTGGCAAGCACCCTATCGAAATCGCCGCCGACGCGGTAGCGCTTGTAGGATTCAGGCGTGGCACCGTCGATGGAAACGCTCAAGATGTCCAAGCCAGAGCCGATGAGGCCGTCTGCCATCGCTTCGGTGAGGTCGTTGAGGTTGGCGTCGAGTTTGACCTCGATGCCGTAGCGCTTGGCGCAGGAGATCATCCGCGGCAGGTCCTTGTTGAGCAGCGATTCACCCCAGTTCATGAGGTCCATGTGGATCACGTAGGGGCCGACGCGCTCCAACAGACGCTCGAAATGATCCAGACGCAGCATCGCCTTGTCGCGCACGCCGCGGCCCGCGCCCGTCGGACAGAAGGGGCATTGGAGCTGGCAGAAATTGGTCGGATCGACCGTCAGCCAATAGGGTTTGCCCAGGAGCCAGGAATGCCCGCGGGCCAGTTGCGCCTCAACGAGCAGGTAATTGGCCCATTTGCGGTAGGCTCGCGCCCGCCAAAGGCGCTGGGCTACCGGCCATTCACCATATGGGCAGAACACGTCAAAAAGGCTTCGAAGCGATGGCTTAATGAGTCTCCTCCACGAAAGACCTGACGCAGGCGGCGTAGGAGCAGCCGGACGCCTTCAGGCGCGAATGGTCGTAGGCCCCCGCGCCGAAATTGGAGCAATCCAGGAAACGGCAGTCCGCCGCCCGCGCGAGCGACCACTGCTGCGTCCAGAGACCCTCGCTCATCCGTGCGAAGGAGGCTCCCGTAATCTCCGCCCGGGCACCCTCCCGCAACAGAAAACCCGTCTCCAAGTCCTCAAGCCTGCTGCCGTCGCAAGCGATCCTAGATAAGCCCCAAGCGAGCAGGCCTCGCTTGGCATAGGAAAATTGGACATCAGCCAAGAAAGCTCGAGCATCGTCAAAGCACTGGATCAAATGCTCCTCGGCCCCCTCCAACGCCGCATGCTCGATCTCAAGGCGTCCGGCGCCAAGCGCCGTGATGCCACCCCAGGGCTGGCCCCGGCGCCCGAAACGTATCGGCTTGGCAGGGCTTCCGCGAGCGACCAAGCGGCCTAAAACAACCATATCGCAGCGCGAGCGCAGCGAGGCCTCGATGGGGTAGCCCTCCGGGGCGCTGCGGAAGATGGAGCAGGACCATCGTGGGGACGGAGCAAAACCCAGCTCGGTTCCAGGAGCCAAGGTCAAGATCACTCCCCTCGGAACGACGAGATCTCCTGTGATGGCGACCTGGCCCGCAAAGGTCGTATCCAGTCCAAGCTCGCCGCTATACTCCGTCATAGGGCCCGCTCCTCAGCGCCGTCCATAGGCATGAATAGGTCCACACGCCGCGGGTGCACCTTCTGGTAGTGATCCCAGAGATAAGACGCCTCGCCGCAGAAGCATCGGTTTTTGGGGCAGGCCGTGGGGCCCTCGAGCAGCTCGAACTCCGAATCAAAAAGATTGCCTAGAGGCGCGACATGCCGAACGCTGCTGCCGCAACGGTAAACGTCCCCGTTGGACAGTACCTTGGCATACGCGTATCCCGAAGCGCAAGGCTTGCCCAGCGGAGATTCCGGTAGTTCATAGTGGTCCGTCAAGTCGTGGACGTGCCGGGCCAATGATCGCCGCTCGGAATCCGTATAAGATGCGGGGTAGAGACGATTTTCGAAATGCCCGAAGAACACTTGTATCCAAAGTGGAAATCCGTTACGCCCGAAAAGGGATTGCAAACTATCCAATCGGTCCATAAAAGGCGGCCATGCAACAACCGATGCCGAGCACTCAAAGCCCCGTCTCTTGAGCAATCTCAGCTTCTCCAAGAAGGGTTCGGCTTCCGTATACTGGGGATGGAAGGACGCGCTGAAGCGCAACCGCTCCGCGGGGACGGCGTCAGCCAAGGTTTCGATGCGGGGCCATGGCAAGGACAAATTAGTAACGACCGTCACGAAGTGCTTGCGCGTTATTCCGGCGAGGAGCTCGTCGACCTTTCGATACAGCAACGGCTCTCCCCCAAGAATAGTCAAATGCACGCTGCCGTATTGTTGGTACACGCGGTCCCAGCAGGCCCGCCATGCGGAGGGCTCGATCCACTCCTGGAAATCCTCCATTTGCTCCCACGATCCGGTCATTTCCCAGGGGCAGTATGAGCATCGATAATTACAGGAATACCATAGCTCCCAGACGATCTGGAGGCCGTGCCACTCGTCCCGGACACGCCACTTTGCGGCAAACGGCTCCTTGATTTCCATGACGATTATAAGGCTCCAGCCGCCAGCCTCTCGACGTCGCCCGCCTTGAAATAAGGGCCGGGATCGAGACCTCGCCGGAGGATCTCCTCAAGCAATGCCGCCTGTTGCCGCGGGCGATTCGTCAGGTGACAATAGATATTGTCGACGTTGAAGCCTTTATAGCGAATGCAGCTCCGGCACCAGGGATGCGGCTCTCCCTGCGCCATGCCGCGGCGCAGCTCGCGATAAAAAGAGTTATTCCAAATGGAATCGAGCTCGTCGCCCTTCTTCAAGTCGCCGACGTGCTCACCCCAGAAGCAGCACGGGATTACCGATCCTTGCAGCTCGACATAGAGGTGCTGCCACGGGTCGTAGCAGAGCTCGTTCGCGGCGGCGGCCGGGGCGGCTTGGGCGTTGAAAAGCGGCGGCAGCTGGACCTGGAAAGCCTCCGGCTTGGGCAGACTCGAGGCTCCGCGCTCGAGCGCCTCCGCCGTCTGTTTGGCCTCCAGGATGCTACGGTTGGCCCGCTCCTGGTCGAAGAAGCAGGACATGCCGATATGCTCCGGGGCGAACATCGTCATGTGGAAGGCCCGCACCTCTTGCACCTTCAGGCGCCAGGCCAATTTTAGTAGCTCCGAGAGGTCATCGATATTGCGAGTGGTCAGGACGTCGACGAGCACCAAGTGGAGCTGCCTCCCCAAATCATGCCTGTCCCTCAGCTCGGCCAAGTTCTGGATGTTCGCGATCACCTCATTGAAGCCGCCTTCGAGCTGTGTAAGCTCCTCATGTAGCTTCGCATGCGAGGCATGGACCGATAACTGAATCGCGTATTTCCCCTTCAATATCCGTTCGACGACCGAGGGTCGCAGCGGCGTGGCGTTCGTGGTGAAAATCTTCCAAGTCTCCGGAATAGTTTCGTTGATGTAATCCAGGAACTCTTCGATGCCGGGCACCCAGAGAATTTCACCGAAACCCGTGAACGTCACCTTCTCGGCGTTCTTGATGTAACGGCCCATCCGGGCCTCGAAGAAATCCTTGTAAATCTGCAGGCTGAAGCGCGAATAACTGCCCTCGAGGCAGAAAACGCACTTGGCGTTGCAGGCATTGTGCGTGCCCAGCGTCACCAGGCGCGGCGTCGAGGCCAGTTCCAGGCGGCGAGCCTGAAACTCTTCGTTATTTAAGCGTACGTTGGCTTCGCGCCCGATAGGCTTGGTCTCGATCGAAACGTCCAACGCGTTCCCTCCCCTCCAAGGATTGCCTCGGCCCTATCCGGCCGACCGAGTGCCCGATAACAGGATGCCAGCGCCTCTAGCGTAGTCCGATTGACGGACTCCAAACGAAGCGAGCGCCTAAAGCAGAGTATGGCGCGCCGGTAATTCCTTTTGTAGAGATGGTATTCGCCGAGCAAATACCATTTATCCGGCTTCCGCGCGAGGATACCCGAAGTCTCGGGGATGCGCAGCTGCAACGCCAGCTGGCAGAACTCCTCATAGCGCTTGAAGCGCTCCGGATAGTCGTTTTCGCCTCCGTTCGATTCCCAATAGAGATGGTGATCCTGACCCGAGATGCCGAACTCCTCAGGCTGGCTGTGGAGCGCCGTATTCTTGTCGATCACGCAGAAGGACTGACTCGCTAGAATCGTATCGATATAAGGGCGGTTCTTGACCAGGAAACGCATGGTATCCTGAAAATCCTCCCGGCTTTCCGTCGGCATGCCGAACATGATGTTGACCTGCGTCCCGATGCCCGCCTCGTGGGTCGCCTTGAGCGTCTCATGCGCGTTGCGGTTGGTGAACTTCTTATTGATGCGCCATCGCAGTGCCTCGGAACCGCTCTCGATGCCGTAACCCAGCCACACACAGCCGGCCTTGGCCATCTTTTCCATGAGGCCCTTGTTCATGCCGGGATTGACGATGGCCTGCCCCGCCCAGCGGATTTTGATCCCGTCTTGGATGACGAGCTCGCAGAACTCATTTAAGGCCTTGAGGCTGCCGTTGAGCAGCGATCCGATGAAATAAAAGTAATCGACCTGAGGGTAGCGCGCGATCTGAAATTTGACCTCGTCGAACATGCGGCGTCCCGACATCGTGCGGAAGCGACGCCAGAACTGCCATTCGCTGCAGAAATGACAGGTGCGCACGCAACCCCGACTGTCGAAGATCTCGAGCCGGTGGGGGCTATTGTAGCGCCGGCCGACGATATCCTCGGAGAAGTCCGAATAGTCCGGGAACGGCAGGGCGTTAATATCCTCGATCAGCGGACGGTCGCCGCAGTCGAGGATGCGGCCGTCCTGGCGCAGGATCAGGCCGGGAATGGGCCGGATTGCTCCGTGACGCTCGACCTCGTCGAGCAGCGCGCGGAATGTCTCCTCGCCCTCCCCTACCGCCACGGCGTCGACGGCGGGGTCGGCGGCGAAACGAAGCCCCGCTTGCTCACGCGAGCACTGGGGGCCGCCGAAGACGACTAGCCGCCCGGGATCCTCCCGCTTGATGCGGCGGGCGATCTCAAGACTGAAGAGGAAGGAGGTAGTGTGCGTCGTAAACCCCACGACCCGCGCGCCGCTGTCGAGGATACGCCGGACGGACCGCGACACCGCAGCCTCATTTTCGCACGCGAGTTGGCCGACGCGGCTCGGATTCTCCCAGAAGGAATAATAATCCTTATCGAGCCACATGCGCTCGTAGCCCGGCGAGCGGTGGTAGAGGTCATTATTAAGATCAAAGCAGGCGGCCTCATGCCCAGTCCGACGCAGATAGGCGGCCAGGCAGGCCAAGGAAAACGGAGGGCACTCCCGACCCCAGCCGGGACATTGGACCAAAGCGGACTTCATATATCCGGACCGTTTATATCAGGCATTTCTTGTTTAAGCAATACATTCTCAAAGAGAATTTTTTATTGAATTGCGCCGAAATCACAAATATCCTGACCGTGTATGGCCGCCTTCTCTTGCAAATCGACATCCATGGCTTCGTTGGCTAAGAAATTGTTGGAAAATAAGTTGATTTCGCTAGCCCCGGTTCCATATACGCCTATACGATTGTGCCATATCCTACAAGTCCGCACGTCCGCCTTGGCATCCGCGCTAGCACTGATCGCGGTATGATTTCGCTCCATGTGGGAGCCAACGACGGAAAAAACCGAAGCCTCCATCGCGTTGACCCCGCACTGCGCGCTATCAAAGACCCGACAGGCACCCAAGGAGGCCCGGGCTAAACCCTTAGCGGCCACCCCCGTGGCGTTATGCTGCAGCAGGCAATCCTCAAGCGAAACCTGCGCCCCCGCTTCGGCCAGGATACCAACGAATCGCTGCTCTCGTACGGAGCAACGTCGAAGCACAACGGTCGCCCGACCGCAGCAGTGGATCGCGTTTCCTCCACGGTAGAACGAACAGTCTGCAAGGCTCGCGGACGCCTCCTCATCGATCGTCAATAGATCACCATCTAGCCCCTCGAAGCGAGCATAAGATAGTACCCCTTGCGCGCGTTTGACGAAGCGTACACCCGACCATTCGCCCTCGGGGAAGAAAAGGACCTCCTTCCCGGGCAATCCATCGACTCGAAGCACCCCCCTGACTTCGATCCCGGGCAGGCCGCGCTCGCCTCCGCGAAAAATCGCCTTGGTGCCCCTTGCGACCGTCAAAGTGCTGCCCGCTGGGACGACCACGGGGCCCAGAACTCGGACGATGCCTTCCCATCTCGATCCCACCTCGCCGCTGGAGACAACGGTTTCACGAAGCATGGTCCTCTCAGCCGACGTCCCGATAGGCCTTGCCCCAGGACTTGCCGAAACCGAGCGCCATGCCTCGGTCCAGGATGGGATTGGCGATGCAGTTTAGCCAGCAATCGCAGCTGCAGGAATCAACATAGCGACGCTCGCGCTCCGCCTCGGCGGAGGTCCAAACGGCATCAAAGGACCGCTTCGCCACGCTACCGATGGTCCTATGCTTGTTGACGGGGCAATAGAAAAGATTACCCTCGGGATCGAGCATCGCGTAGCGCTGTCCAGCCATGCAGTCCTTGAAGAAGCGCTCCTGCTTCCGGGCGTACTTCTTAAGATAGGCCCAATAGAGCAGGCGTGTCCAGAGCCACAGGGACTCGGCGGCCCGCCCCTCGCGCAAGCGTTCCCAGGCCCGCTCCTTGAGGCATAGGTCCATCAAGATAAGGTCGATCTGCGCCTCCACGGCCTCGAGCTCTTTCTTCTTCCAATTGAAGGTTTCGGGCGCCTCAAGACCGCGGTGATTGACCACCAACTGGGCTCCGAACCACAGCCCCATACCGCTGACGAATCGGTAAGCGGGCCAAAGCTCTTTGTAATTCTTCGGCGTCACGGTCAGGCTGAAGGAGAAATCGACGCCGGGAAATTCCTTGCGCAGCATCTCCACCGAACGGACCAGACCACGAAAGGCTCCCTTTCGTCCGCGGATCTCATCGTGTTTTTTTTCCAGCCCGTCCAAGGAGGAGCCAAGCCAAACCCGCGCGGCGCCCGCCTCCCGGAAAGCGAGAAGCCGGCGACGGACGAGCTCGTGGTTCCAGAGATTGGTCAGTACGCCGATGGACGACTTGGGAAAATGGCCCGCAAGGAACCCGACCACATCGACGATTTCGGGCTTCATCATGGGTTCGCCACCGGTGATGACGACGATCTCGACATCCTTTAACAGCTTGGAGCCCGTGACGAAGCCACGGATCTGATCCAGGCCCATCTCGCGCGAGACGGAGCCCGGATCCTTGAAGGGCATCTCCCAATGATGGCACATGATGCACTTGAGGTTGCAGCGGTGCGTTAGCTCGATGTGGAGTTCTCGGATCGGCTCGCCGTCCTTTCGTCCTCCCAATCGGGCCAAGCCACGTTCGAGCGGCTTCTCAAGCGCGGTGAGCACCTCTTCGAGTCGCCGCTCGGGCGAAGCCGGAGGCGTGATTTTTTCGTCGGTCACCTGCATGGAGGCCTACAGTGTATCGGGGGTGCATCATGCTGTCAAGCAGAATACAATCGCGCCGCTGCGATGAATGCCGGGTCAGCGCGCCAAGACACTGCGGTAAACGGCGTCGAGTTGATTCGCCCTGCGCGTCCAGGAGTGGGAGGACTCGACGAAGGCCCTGCCGCCGGACGACAGCCGTTCCCAGAGTGCCTCATCTTCTAGAACTCGAAGCGTCTGCGCCGCGAACGCCCGAGGGGAATCGGCCAGCAGCAACTCCCTGTCGGCAACCCCTTGGATCCCCTCGTTGGCGCAGGAGGTCGCCACGACAGGGGTCCCAGCGGCGAAGGCCTCCAAGAGTTTTCCCTTTATCCCCTGGCCGAGTCGGATGGGAGCCACCAGCGCCATCGCTCCGGTCTCGTACGGCTTGACGTCCTCCACGGTCCCGGTGACGGCGATGCGCCGGTCCCACTCGGCCAAACGGCGGATCGGCTCGGTCGGGTAGGAGCCGACGATGGTGAAGCGGACGCTAGGCCGCCGCCTCCATATTAAAGGCAATATCTCCGTGGCGAACCAAAGCACTGCGTCCTCGTTCGGGTAGTGGGGATAATGGCCCACGTAAACGAGGTTATCAGGCTCGCGGTTTTGCCGGGGCGGCAGCTCCGCGAAATGTTCCAAGTCGACTCCGGTTGGAACAACGTGGATTTTTTTGGAGTCCGCGTGCCGGCCCAGCCGGCGGGCGTCCGCTTCCGTCAATACGATCATCCCATCCGGGTCGCAGCACACCTTCCGCGTGAAAAGAATGCGCCGCCACCAGGGGACTAGGCGCCGGAAGCGCCGCCAGCCGCTCATCTCTCGAAAATACGACCTAAACAGCGAAATCGAGCCCATGTCATGATGTGTGAAAAGGCAAGGAATCTTGGGGAACTCTGCCTTGATCCAGCGGATATACGGGGCCATCAAGTCGAACTCAACGTGCACCAATTCGACGTGCCTGTCCCGGATCAGTTCATAAATTTTCTCGCGCATCGATGACGCGTAAAAGCGCCGCACGTCCTCGGGAACGGCGGTACCATCGAGGCGCTCCATGCCGGGCTCAGGCTCGTAACTGTGCGCTACCGTATGGATGTCATCGAAAATACCGCGGAGATGGACGTGTTCGAGCCTAATGAACTGCGCCGTGTTGCGGGCGGCGTCCGCTTCGGGGTCCGAGATACCCGAATACGAGCGCCATGGATTAAAGAAGGTTAGCAGTTCGAACCGATAACGGTCCTTTAGGTATTTGCAGGCCGTCCACACTCGGCGGGAGCCGGCGTCTACTGGAAAAGGTGCCCAAGGCGTTACCATCAGCACGCGAGGCGATGGACTCATGTGCCCTGGTGCTGAAGATAAAGCTCCCGCGCGATGGACGCTAAATTCCTTTCTTGAAAGTTAGCTGCGCGCAACCACTCGATCGGACTGAGATTCCATTTGTTTAAGAAAGCGCGATGGAAGTCTTTTCGACCGCCAACGGCGGCCGCGCGCAGCGGTCGAGAGTCCAACATGGCCGCCTCGGCCTGGAAAACATAAAAACCGTTTTGGCGAGCCTTGATACATAGATCGATAACTCCGAAAGACCAGCCCAAGGCCGGATCGAACCCGCCCAAGGCATCTGACACGGCCCGCTGTAGCAAGAAACAGTCGTCGTGGACCTGGGCGACGGCCCTTGTGGCGCCGCGATGGCGCAGCGCCCAGGCCTCGCCGTGGAAAAGCCAGTCCTTCCAGCGGGCCGGGGCGTTCTTGGCGCGCGAGGCGCCGACCAAGCCGGCCAAGGGCAGCTGTCGCGCTGATTCGGCGAGCTCGACGAAGGTTCCTGGATGAAGGCGCGCCGAAGGGGTCAGGAACAGCATGTGGCCGGCACTGCTGCGGCGAAGTTCCGCGTTGATCTGCCGGATAGCCGCCTCCTCGCCGTGGTAACGCAGCCAGCGAATCCCGGGCCAACGCTGGCCCCACCGGCCAATTTGAAAGGCCCTTACGCTGTTTGGGACCAAAAAAGAGTTCCTTCGCAGCGGCGGTAGGCAGCGCCTCCATTCCGCGAGGCGGTATTCGGCCAACCCTGCCGGCGCGAACGCGATAAGTTCGATATCACGGTAAAAGTCCGGGCGCTGTACCCCCAAAAAGAGCGATTGGATCCGCTCCGAAAACGGTGACGGCCCGGGCAGAAGCTCGATGGGAACCGCTAGACGGCCGGCGAACGTCTCCAGAGATCGGATGCCCCCTTTATCGGTGGCGAGTATCCAATCGGCAAGGCTGAGCAGGAATTCGGTCTTGGTGCGCTCACCCTCATTAAGCGGTGCCGGCAGCCATGGCCGATCTAGAACGATCACGTATGGGACATGGCGAGCATAGCTGTGCAGGGCCTCCAAGCATTGGGCGGCGGTCCGAGCCCCAATCAACACCACGCCCGAGATGAGCTCCTCGCTGATGAGGCGCTTGATCAAGGGGAGCGTATCGACCTCCACCGCCTCGATGCCGGTGGACCCCGTGGGGATCCTCGCCCCGCCCGGTGCGGGCGCCCAGAAAATGCGCCATTCGGACGCCACCGCCCGCCAAAACCGCCCCCCAGGAGCAACAGCCGGATGGGACGAAGGCGGAGAGACGACCAGCAACTCCTTGCGGCGATCCCAAGTGGGCGGACCGCCGTTAAATGGGTTTGGAGGCATGATCTTGAACGAACTGCTGAACAATCTCCGCAGCCGGTCCGACGCCCTTTAATCTCCCCCCCGAAAGATAGACGCAACGATCGCAGGTCGACTTTACCTTGTCCATGTCGTGGCTCACCAGAATGATCGTTTTTCCATCGGCCTTGAGCCGTTCGAAAGCCTTCTGGCATTTCAACATGAATCGCATATCCCCAACGGCCAGGGTCTCATCGACGAGGATGATGTCCGAATCCGAGTGGAGCGCCGTGGAGAAGAAGACCCGCGCCTGGAAGCCGCTGGAGAGCTCCATGAATTCTGCGTAACGATACGGCTCAAGCTCGCCGAACTCGATAATCCGCTCCAGTCGGCGGTCCATCTCGCGCGAGGCGAGTCCCAGCAGCGCGCCGCAAAAACGAATGTTGTCTTCGACGCTTAGGGCCGCCAAGGAGGCGCTGCTAAGGCTCAAGATGGGCGTCCGCAGCTCGCCGCGGACCTCGACGCTGCCCGTGGTCGGCGCCATGATCTCGGCCAGGATCATCAGGAGAGTCGTCTTTCCGGAACCGTTCGGACCGATCACGCCCAGGCTCTCGCCGCGATAGACGTCGAAGGAGACGTCTCGAAGCGCCCAAAGCTCCTTTTGATTACGCATCACTCCGTTGCGGAGGCTTTTGAACAAGGTCTGCTCCGACCGCGAAGTGATATAAAAACGTTTGCCGACCGACGAGACCTTGACAACGGCTTCTTTCAAGGTCATAGGTGGTCGACGATCGTGCCTTCCTGCGCCCGGAACCAGCGCAGGCCCGCGGCGCTCATCAAGACGCCTCCCAGGATGAGCCCGGTCACGATCCACGGCGGCGGCACTTGAGAACGCAATAGGCACGCCCGCATGCCGTCCATGATATGGACGATCGGATTGAGCATCAGCCAGAACCGCTTGTTCTCGGCGATCAATTGCAGGGGATAGAAGACCGGTACCGCGAAGAAGCCAACCTGCATCACGATGGCCCAAATGCGCTCCATGTCGCGGTATTTCAAGGCTAGGCGCGCCAAGAAGAACGACACGCCCGCGACCCACAAAAGCTCGATGACGATCAGCACCGGCAGATAGACCCAAGTCCACGCGGCGCCGATGAAGAAAAGGAGAAAGCCGAGCAGGATCAGCAACTCCAACAGATGTGACCAAAGGATGACGGCGATCGCGGAGAGCACGACGATTTCCTTGGGAAACTTAAAATTCTTAAGGATACCCCCTTTCGACTGCAGGCTGCGCAAGGCGTTGGAGGTCGCGTTCGCTACGAAGCCCCATTGCACCAGCCCGATGATCAGATAGAAGGCGTAGTTAGGTACGTGTTGCCCCATCCACTTGGTAAACAATTGGTACATTACCGTAAATACCAGGGCGGGATTGAGCAGGGTCCAGAAGAATCCCAAAAGCGTACCCTGATCGCGCAGCTTGAACTCGCACCGAGTCATTTCCCAGAGTAAGTTGCCGTACGTCGACCCCTTGAAGTGCGCCGGAATCATGACGTTCCAATGATAGTAAGTATTTTAGGGCCGCGACCATCGCGTTGCGGTGGCAGACGGGCATAAGTTAGACTTTTTCGCAAAAGTGCTTCTTCATAGAGTGGAAGGCACCTCGATGAGTTTCCTCCTCGAGGGCGGTGATCTGATCCTAGCGAAACCCGTGTCCGCCAAAAGCCTTCGTTTCGGGGATTTGGTCGTCGTCAAGGGGCGGCAAGGGCGTGAATTCCCTCGAAAGATCGTCCACCGCTACTTGGGGAAATTCCGCAAAAACGGGCGACTGTTCCTGATCACACGCGGCGACGCGCAGGTTTTCTTCGACGAGCCCGTCCCGCAAGAACGCCTGCTCGGCAAGGTCTTTATGGTGCGCCGGAGCCATGGGTGGATCTCCTTGGAAGCCTGGTGGTCCCGTGCGATCCACGTCCCCATCGGGGCTTATTCCTCATTGATCCACGCCGCCGCCGCGGTGGCCGCCGCCGTCTTCCGCGCCGCGGCGTTGTTCGCCTATCCGCGAGCGTCGGCGGCTGGTTCCGGGCCGCTTTCCTTACTTTTCTCGACGATCGATGCCTGGTTCCGAGGCGCCGAGCTCATTCTCCGCGGTATCCTCTCCATCCCAGCCGGCCTGCCGCTGCGCCTGCTCGGCGCCGCCGCGCTGCCGCGCCTGGCGCCTCCGGCGGGCCTGAGCGGCCGCCTCGAAAACGTAACCCTCCGCGGAACGGTTAAGATATCGGGCGATATCGTAATTCCGGCGGGTTCGACGGTCGTCGTCGAGCCCGGTACTCGGCTGATCCATGAGGGAGGACTCGGCGTGCCGGAGATCCTGCGACCCACCAAGACCGGCTGGCGGCCCGCGACTCATCGATCCCATCGCAATTGGATCGTTTACGGCGCGCTGGACCTCCGAGGCGACCCGTCCAAGCCGGTCGAGCTCTCCGGCAAACGACCGGCCCATTTCCTGTTCCTGGGCCGGTCTCGAGGGAGGCTAGAGAGTATCCAATCCGCTCCAGGGGCTTCGGCATCCGTCAGTTGCTGGGATTGGTCGAAGGTCGTCGTCGCCGGCTCCGAACTTCGCTTGAGCGCCGCCGTCAGCGCGTTCGAATCGGCCCGACTCACGGTGCGGGACTCGAGTTTCTCCGGTCCTGATACGGCGTTGTGCGCCGATGACCGCGCGGCGCTATTGTTGCTCCGAACCTCGTTGAGAGGCTTCCATACCCCGCTCTCGATGAGCCTTCGTTCCCGGACGACTCTGACGGAATGCGTGATCTCCGGCGGCGCCTTCGGCCCGCTCGTCTCCGGCGCAGCCCGGATCGCGCTGCTTCGCTGCCGGCTGACGGCCGTCCAGGGGGCCCCGCTGCGCCTGCTACACCACTCGGAAACCCGCAGCCGATCGACGATCTTCGAATCCTGCGGGGCGGGTGTGCAACTACGTGGACAGGCCGCCTGGCGATCGTCGAAGGACCGGCTTACCGGCTTCGATGGCGCAGCCGTCCAGGCGTCAGACAAGGCGCACTATTTCGCATACCAATCCCTGCTCGAGCAAAACGGCGTTGGACTCGTGGCGGATGGCGCCGCGACGATCGAGGCCGAAGGCTTGCGGATCTCGCGCTGCGATCAGGGAATTCGAATAGCCGAACTAGCGCACGCGACTCTTAAGGAGACCCGGATTTCCAACTGCGGACACGGCATCTTGCAGCTTGACCGCTCCACCGTCAAGGTCGCCCACGCCGCCTGCGATGATTGCGGAAGCGGGTGGTCCGCCGAGGGCAGCGCCTCGATCAGCGCCAAAGGGCTTTCGATATCGAGAGCAAAAGGCCATGGCATGTCGCTCAAGGGGAACGCGGCCTTCCGAGGCGACCTCACCGCGGAGTCCTGCGGGGAGGCGGGCCTCTTCCTGGCCGGCAACGCCGCTGCCGAGCTCGTCGACGGCCGCCTGGACGGCAACCGCACTGGTTTGCTGGCAATCTCGGGTCGCTCCATCCTCGCTTCAACCTCCGCTTTTAACAACCACGAAGTGGGCTGCGATTTTCAAAACGGAGAACACGTCCAGAAGGCGGTCCGGATCGTCGGTTCGCCGATCGGGATAGGCGCCTACAAGCAGGCGCGGGTCAATCTGGAAGGATGCGAAATCACCGGTTGCGGCACCGGCGCGTTCTTGCAGGATGCCTCCAGCTTGGACGGCCGCGCGCTCTCATTGACAGGCTGCGGCATTGGCTGCATCGCGGAAGGCGCCGCGCGGTTCGAGGCGGCGGACCTCGAAATCTTCGGAGCCGGATCGCATGGGATTTGGCTCAAGGATAAGTCCGTCGTCACCGGCAATCTGACGATCGCCTCCTGCGGGGGCCCTGGAATATATCTCACAGGCGAGGAGGCTTCTCTTTTCTTGTCGAAAGGCATCTTACGGGAGAATCGAGCCGGCTTGATGGCCCTATCAGGCCATTCAAGGCTCTGCGCCGTTCTGCTCGAAAAAAATAGGGAGATCGGCATAAGCCTACAAGGCGGGCGACACGTGGGTAAGGAGCTTCACATAAATGATTCTCCGATAGGGCTTGGGACCTATCGGCAAGCGCGGACCGACCTTGAGGGATGCGAGATCGCCAACTGCGCCACCGGCTTCTTCCTGCAAGACGCCTCGATCATGAGCTCCAGCGGACTGTTGATCAAGAACTGCGAGGTCGGCTGCATCGCGGAAGGCGCCGCGCGGTTCGAGGCGAAACAGGCTGAAATACTCTGTAGCGTGTCGCATGGGATTTGGCTCAAGGATAATTCGCTCTTGACCGGCTTTCTCACGGTCCGGGATTCGGGAGGCCCGGGCCTCTACCTAACGGGTGACTCCCGGGCCGAACTCTCCGGCGGAGGCTTTTTTAACAACCGAACGGGCATGCTCGCCCTGGCGGGAAGCTCTAGATTGGCGAACATGGATTTCATCGGCAATCGCGAAATCGCCTTGAGCGTTCACGGAGGCAGGCATTCTCTGCAAAGCGGCTCCCTGAGGGATTCTCCATCGGGCTTGGAGACATATGGCGACGGCAGGCTGGAATTCGAACATTGCCGCGTTTCGCGATGCCGGCAGGGCGCGCATTTGCAGGACCGGTCCATCCTAAGCACCCTCGAGAGCGCGATCGAAGACTGCGGCATCGGCTGCATTGCGGAAGCCAATTCCTCCATCGAGGCGAACGGCCTAGGCGTGACGCGTTCCGCCTCCCATGGCGTTTGGCTGAAAGGATGCGCGCGCTTGGCCGGCATCCTCTCCGCCGCACGTTGCGGCGGTCCTGGCATCTACATCACCGACGAAGCGCGCGCAGAGCTGTGCGGGGGCCGACTGCAAGAAAATCGCGCGGGACTGCTAGCAATGTCGGGGACTGCCGTATTGCGCGACGTCTCGCTGGAGGCGAACCTGGACATCGGCATCAGCCTTCAGGGCGGCCGCCATCGCTTGGAGGCCACGGTGTTGGGGGGGTCTCCGGCCGGCATCGGGATTTATGGCGAGACCACCGCCGATCTTACCAATTGCCGCTTGGAGTTGTGCCAACAAGCCATCTCACTTTTCGACCGCGCCGTCATGACTGGACGTAAAATCGTCATCGCCGGCTGCAATATCGGCTGCGTCTTGGAAAATGAGGCTCGCTGCGAGGCAGAAAGACTGGAAATTTCCGGAGCCCGCCTGCACGGGTTTTGGCTCAAGGGGAAATCGCTGCTAACCGGTTCCTTGATCGTCCGAGGTTGCGGCGGGCCGGGCGTTTACCTGACAGAGGAGGCGCGCGCCGAGCTCACCGGAGGCGAATTGACTGGCAACCGAGTGGGCTTACTGGCCCTCTCGGGAACCTCGCTTCTAAGGAAAGTGAACCTCATAGAAAATCGCGAGATCGCCTTTAGCGCGCAGACAGGCACGCACCGCCTCCTAGAGAGTTTACTGAGAGACTCCCCTATCGGGGTGGGGGCGCACGGTCGGGGGCGGGTCGAGCTTGAGGGAACTTCGATCGGCGCCTGCCACCAAGGAGTGTTGTTGCAGGAGGAGGCCGCACTGAGCGCCAAGAGCGCCACTATAACGGATTGCGAGCTTACCTGCATCGCGGAAGGGAGTACCTCCATCGACGCCGAGGGGCTGACCATTACACGCTCGGCTTCTCACGGCGTTTGGCTCAAGGAGCGGGCTTTTCTTTTAGGCCGGATCTCCGTCAGCAGCTGCGGCGGGCCGGGCGTTTACCTGACAGAGGAGGCGCGCGCCGAGCTCACCGGAGGCGAATTGACTGGCAACCGAGTGGGGCTGGCGGCGCTCTCCTCCGAGTCGGAGATCCAAGGCGTTGCGATCGTAGGAAACAGAGAGACTGGATGCGGAATAGAAGGCGGCAGCCATCGCCTAACTGGAGTCCGCATTGAAGGCTCGCCCACGGCTCTGTCGGTCCATAACCAGGCGCGCGTCGAGCTCGTCGACTGTCGGTTTTCGTCAAGCCGCTACGGCGTGCTCGCGCGGGACAGGGCGTTTTTGACGGCTCGCGGCGTCGAGAGCAACGCCTGCGAAGTCGGCTGGTTCCTCGAGGGCGCATCCTCGGTCGCCGCAAGAAGCGCGAAAGCTAGCGACTGTTCGCTCCACGGCATCTGGCTCACGGATTTCTCCTACTTAAGCGGGACGGCCGAGGTCTCATCCTGCGCAGGAACCGGAATTTATCTTGACAGCGATGCCGTACTGGAATTGACCGCCGGCCGCGTCCACGGCAATCGCGCGGGAATCGTGGCATTATCGGGAACATCCAAATTAGAGAATCTGGAAGTCTTTAACAACCGAAAGATCGGCCTAAGCCTCCAAAACGGCTTCCACCGGCTAGTCTCGGTCTCCGTCCTAGGATCGTCGCTTGGCGTCGGCGTTTATGCGACAACGGAGGCGGAACTGCTCGATTGCCGCATCGCCGCTGCGGAGGTTGGCATCGCATGCATGGGACGCTCCCATACGCTCTTGGCGCGATGCGCCTTCACCGGGGGCCGGATCGGGCTCTGGCTGCAGGAGCACGCACACGCCAAGGCATTCCTGTGCAGATTCAGCGGACACGCACCTTACGGGGCACGGATCAGCCATCGTGCGCAGGGAATGATCCACGCCAGTTCTTTCATCGATAACCGTGGAATCGCCTTGCTAGCGGAAGAAGGCGGCTGCGCGCGCGTGGACGCCAGCATATTCATCGGCAACCCGACCGGAATTAAGCTGGCCGACGACAGCCGCGCCTGGATCCGATCGAATCGCATCTTCGATGCGGCCGTCGATAGCGTCTGGTGTCTCCGCGGAAACGCGCGAACCTTCACCGGTAACCGAGTGGAAAACTCGCGCCGGATTCATGAGCCGCTATTCTCGAGCTTGCGGAAATAATTATTGGTATCATCCACAATAATGGCTACGCCCTCAAACGCACTTCCGCTGAAGCACAATGTACGGACCATGATCCGTTTGGGCGCCGATCCCATTGGAACGCTGGAGCGCGCCTACGTCCAAGATGTACTCGACGGCCAGCGTCTTTCTTACGGCCCCTTCGTGGGCCGCTTTGAACGGCTTTTCGCGGAGGTGCACGCCTGCCGGTTCGCCGTATTCTGCAATAGCGGAACCAGCGCGCTGGAGGCCTCGATCCAAGCGCTTCGGGAGCTACATGGATGGCGCGATGGCGACGAGGTCGTCCTTCCGGCAGTGACCTTCGCAGCGACCTTGCATGCGGTACTTAACAATCGCCTGCAGCCCGCATTCGTGGATGTCGATCCGCAGACCTTCCACATCGACGCGGCGAGAATCGAAGCAGCGATCGGGATGCGTACCCGCGCGATCGTCCCGGTGCATCTCGCGGGCCTACCCTGCGACATGGACCCGATCCTTGAGATCGCGCGACGCCGCGGTCTGCTCATCCTAGAGGACTCCTGCCAAACGATGTATGCCCGATACCACGACCGGCCCGTTGGCTCATTGGGAGATGTGGGCTGCTTCTCAATGAATGTCGCCCACCATATCGATGCCGGCATCGGCGGGATCGCGACCTCCAACCGTCCGGAGCTGGCCGATCTGATCCGCAGCCTGGTCAATTACGGACGCGACTCGAGAGAACTCGCAACCAACTCGCGACGATCCCGAACGCGCGCCGCCTCCATAGCGCGGCCGGCTCATAATTTTAGGCCCTCGGAACTCGAGGCGGCGATCGCCCTTGCCCAATTAGAACGTCGGGACGATATCGTGGCCGGTCGGAGACGTTCCGCGGAAACATATGCCGTCGGCCTAGCAGACCTACAAGATCGGCTTCAATTGCCCTCGATTCCGCCTGATCGCGAACATGCCTTCATGTTCTTTCCTCTGGTACTCAAACAGGGATTGAAGCATCCTCTCTTAAGGTTTCTGCAATCCAAAGGCATCGAAACGCGTGAGCTAGTCCCTTTGTTAAATCAGCCGATCTGCAAACGCCTCTTTGGCAATCTCGCTAAAGAGTACCCAGTAGCGCGCCGGCTCAACGCCCAGGCCTTTTGCATCGGCTGCCACCAGGACCTTTTGCGGGAAGACCAGCTCTACGTAGTAGAGCAGCTTCACCTCTATTTTGCGGACCACTAACGCCTTATGCGGATGTTGATCCTGGGTGGCACCGGATTCCTAGGGAGGCACCTCGTTGAGGCCGCGTCGGCACGCGGTCACCGCATCGTCCTCTTCAACCGCGGAATCACCGCTCCAAGACTCTTTCCGGAACTCGAGACCTTACGCGGGGACCGCCGGGGACCGCTTTCGCCGCTCGAGCACCGAACGTGGGACGCAGTCGTCGATACCTGCGGGTATTACCCGTGGGAAGTGGACCGTTGCGTCCGCGCCCTTGCCGCCAAGGTTGGCCACTACCTATTCGTGTCCAGCATAGCGGTCTACGCTGATTTCGGGAAACATCGAATCACCGAGAACGAACCGACGATCGAGCCGGTGTCTGGAATCGGGGGGTTCTGCGGCGAAGTGACCTTAGACAATTACGGATCCTTGAAGTCGGAATGTGAACGATCACTGTCGAGCCTACTGCCAGAACGGGCCCTCACCATCCGTCCCGGGGTCATCGTGGGTCCCTGGGATCCCCTGGACCGGCTGGGTTACTGGGTCCGCAAAGCGCGGGAACCGGAGGGAGCCGCACCGGGCAGGCCGGAACGCGCCATCCAACTCATCGATGTCCGCGATCTCGCGCTATGGATGGTCCGGATGCTCGAAGCAGGTCAGACCGGAGTTTTCAACGCGTCGGGCCCCGGGGAACCCCTCACCATGAACCGCATCCTTGAGGCCTGCGCCCGGCGGCACGCGCAGCGCACTCGGTGGACATGGGTTGCTGATTCCATTTTGGTTGCCAACGGGATCAGACGCCTGCCGCTGTGGATGCCTGAAGACAAGAACAACGCCGGTTTTTTTAACGTAGATTCGAGCAAGGCCGTCCAAGAAGGCCTTGCCTTTCGCCCTTTCGCGGAAACCGTCGATGCCGTCGCCCGTTGGGCGGAGGGGTGCCAGGTACCGACGCCTTTCGGCTTGACGCCAGACCAAGAACGGAGCCTCATCGCGACCACGGCTCGCAATGTCGGCTAACTACTAGTGGGGCGGCAAAAAAACTATTGACAGGATAAATTCAGTCTATTAGCATATGGTGTCCCATGAAAAAGCCGCGTAATAAGGGCAAGAACAAGAAGAGGAAGTGGACCCCGCCGACCCTGACTCGACACGATCAAATCTACTCCTCTCCCGTCGCGGCGTATCCTAGCTAACAGCCCGACAGCTCATGCCGCCGAAGGATTTCAAGAATAAATCCATCCGTCGCAATCCACGCGTGGCATGGAGGATGGTCGGGGAAGAAGCGGTGCTCGTTCACCTGGAAAGGAATTTCTATTTTACCCTCGATGCAGTGGGCTCCCGGATTTGGCAGAATCTTGACTCCGAAACCTCCTGGGATGGTCTGGCCGCCTGGGCGAAAAAAGAATACGATGGGCCTGAAAAAGCCATCGAATCTGATTTGAGCCGTTTCATTGATCAAATGGCCAAGGAAAACATCATTCTTGTCGGCTGAAACGTTGGTCAATCCGCCGACCGTCAGCATCGTGATTCCCTGCTGGCGGCAATCGGCGAGCCTGTGGCCCAGCCTTAATGCCTGCCTGAAACAAGACTACCCCGCGTTGCGCGAGATCATCGTCGTTCATCGCGACTTCACAAGCGAAGAAAAGGCGCGGCTGGCCGATTGGCCGGTGGTGTCCCAAGAGGTCCGTAGGCCCGGCCCTGCGGCCGCCCGAAATCTCGGCGTCCGAGCCGCACACGGCGAATATATCGCCTTCATCGACAGCGATTGCGTGCCGGAACGCCCTTGGTTGAAGCGGCTCATCCAATCCCTCAACCATCCCTCCATCGTCGGTGCAGGAGGCAGGGTGCGCTCGGCCGTTCCCAGAACTCCCACACAACATTATTTGAATCGAATGCAGGACGCCGGAGTCTTCTTGAATCAAGAATATTCATTCTATGACGAGTTCCCTTTGCCGTTTCTTACCACACAGAATTGCCTCTACTTGCGCCGGGCGCTTCTTGCGGCCGGCCTGCTCGATGAAACCCTCCATTCTGGAGACGACCAAGACCTGCCGTGGCGGTTGATTTTGGAAGGCTGGCAAATCCGCTATGTGCCGGATGCCGTCGTCTATCATGAGCACCCCCGCAATCTTCGTAGTCTTCTGCGCCAGCACTTCCGGGCCGGACGAGCGGCGACGGATTTGATGGTCAAGTACGCGGACTTCCCGTTTCATCTCGCCGGAACCTGTCATCGCTTCTCCGCATACGCCTGGTATCTCCGCAAGGTGTGGTCCGGCTTTGCTCACGATTCCAGGCGCGACAAGGTCTTGACGACATTAAGAGTAACCGCAACCATGGCGGGCCGCCTCTATCAGCGCTTGCGCCGGCTCCTGTGGGAACAGTTGCCGCGCCTGCCCCTTCCTGCGGAGGATTACGCATGGGTCCTTCATCGCGGCGGCAAGATTGTGTTGCAGGGGCTCAGGCGCTCCGAACGGATAGAGCTCAACGAATCCGCCTCCTTTATCTGGCTGGAGCACCTCAGGGGCGCTGATGACAGGACCGTCGCGCACCGCGTCGCGCAAGAGTTCGATGTCGGGACCGACGCAGCCGAGCAGGCGGTGTCGTCCTTGTTGAGTACGGTGCGCCGATTAAAAGTGAGAACACCCAAGCGGTCTGGAGAGCCGGCATGCCTCATCCAGTAAGGCTCGAAAATTCGGCTGTGCTGCGACGCCACCTTCTGCGCCTGGGAGAAGGCGACCCAAAAGTCGCCGCCCAAGCGCTTCGCTCCCTGAAAGCCGACCCCGCCATCGCCTGGGAACGTTTTTCCCACACGCCTTCTGAACGACGCGCCACCGAACGAAGGCTAGGGGCAGGCTTTCCGGTGACCGTCCGTCGGCTCCTTGAGGACGCCACCCGAGGGTCCGCGGCCCTCCTTTACGACTTGGCGTCCTTGCACGGCATACGCCCATGGATCGAACGGGGTATTGAGCGGACGCTCGGGAAGGCGGCACGCGAACGGTTCCGCGCCATCTGCTTCGCTTCCGATCACGCGGCCTATCCGTATCAGCTGACTGTTTATCTGACGCATCAATGCAACAGCCGCTGTTCTTATTGCTTCGCGCTGGAAGACATGAAGAACGACCGCAGCTACATCTCGATGGAAAATTTCCAAAAGATTCTCGATTGGGCAAGGGGCCAGCCTATCTCCTGCCTGAACTTGCTAGGAGGCGAGCCGACCGTGCACCCTCGCTTTTCGGACTTCATGCGCATGGCCGGACGGCAAAAGCTTCTCGTATACTTCTCGACAAACAACCTATATCCGGAACGAGTGCTGCGGGCCATAGAGTCAGCGCGGGTCTTCAACATCCAGGTACACGCCATGGAACCGGAACAGTATCATCCCCAGCAGTGGAAAACCTTCCAACGCAATTTGGGGGCCATCTCGACGCGCGGCATCCAGGTTTGGCTGCGCTACAATCTATACAGCCTTGATCAAGAGAAGAGATGGCACTTCTTGTTCGAGCTCTGCGAGCGATATCGACTACCCCGGATTAACTTTGCCCTGACGTTTCCGGTGGGTGGAGGCGTCAACCGGCATGTCGCCCTCGCCGATTTTAGCCGTTTCGCAAAAATGACGGTGCGCTTCTTGAAGGAGTGCTCGAGTCGCGATATCGAGCCGGTGATCACAAAGTCCTTCCCTATCTGCTATTTTGAGCCGGAAGACCAAGCCTTCGTCATGGAGCGATGCCGCTTCCAGAATATCTGTACGGTCCAGCGCGCCGATTACACGTACAACATCATCGTCCGCCCCGATCTCAGCCTCGATCCATGCATAGCACTGAAATGGAAGCAAGGGAATCTGCTGGACTTTCGCGACCTGACGGCATTGGGTACGTTATTCAGGGATCGGATAGACTCCCTCCAAAAGGCGCCGTTGTTCGACGAATGCGAAACATGCCCCATTTATCCACTCAACGTCTGCCAGGGCACGTGTCTCGCCTATAAGGACCTACCCGCCTAATCAGGCCACCCTGGTCCGCGCCCCATGCTTTGATCTTTCGAATAGTTCCAACAATCGAATCAACTCTTGGTCCTGCTCCAACCAATGCGGATGCTCAGCCGAACGATCAGTGATCGTGGGCCGCGGTTCGAATGAGTATCCTCTTGCGCTCAAAAAAGAGAAAAATTCCTCGTAAATGTCGATAGGCTTGCAATCAACCCTAACCCTAAGACCATCCAATCGTTTCCTCACGCCAGTGGGGTGGCCGTATAAATACTGCACATACATGCCGAACTTTTTGGCTAGTCCTAACTCCTCCTCGCTCCAACTGGCCGTCCGAATCACCTCGTAGGGCGGCTTGGGATCATGCTCAATCCCGTACTTTCCCGGAGAGATCGCGAATTCAGACCCAGGCACCACGACAAAAGGATGAATGACCAGGGCATCGGGCTCCAGGCGCAGCGCATAATCGATGGACTCCCTGAAGCCTTCATAATGATCGCCTGGCAAACCGCAAATGAGCTCCAATATCGCCCGTCCACTCAACGTGCTCCGAAATCTCCTGAACCGTTCCGCGTATCTCTCCTTATGCAGGACCCTGCCAGAAGCCTCAAGAGCTCCCGCATACACCGTCTGAAGGCCGGCGACGTATACATTGGAAGAGAAACAAGAGTCCCGTAGCAATTCCAGCAGCTCCTCATCGAGGTGTTCGGGATTCATGGAGAATGCAATTCCCACCGGGGCCATGCCCGACTCCTCTCTTGCTCCATTTTCTTCTATGAGGATACGCAACAGCCCTTTCGCGTGAGCCGGGGGCAGCAGGATATCCGCATCGCAGAACGTGACGATTTGGAGTTGGGGCAACCGAAAAAATATTCCAAAATCCTCCCGCACTTGGTCCAAGCTCCGCAGGCGCAGCCTACGCCCAATCCCGCTGACGTCCCAAGAACAATATCGGCACACGAATGGACAACCTCGGGACGCCTCATAACGCATTTGGCCCGCCGCAGCAAACCCTCGCAGCTCTTCTCGAAACATGCTCCAACTGAAGCGCATTTGCTCCAGATCGGCAACGGGCGGGCGAGGAATGTTCATCACAACCTCGCCATTCGCACGCCAGGCGATTCCCTGCACGGAATGCAACGGCATCCCCTGCTCGAGGGTTCGAAGCAGGTCGACAAGAGTTATCTCCCCTTCGCCTATGCAGACGAAATCCAAGGCGGGATGACGCCGGAGGATATCGGTCGGTGTGGTCGTCACTTCCGGACCTCCAACGATGATCCGAACCTCTGGACGCAGCTCCTTGATGGCTTGGCAGAGCGAAAATACCCTCGAAGAATTCCATGCGTAGACCGAAAAGCCTATAAGATTTGGCTCCTGCGAGAGGATCCATTCGATGATCAATGAATCCTCATCGGTGGAATAAAATCCCTTATAACTGATCTCCTTCTGATCAAAGCCCGCGCGCTGGACAGCATACCCGACCAGATGCAGTATGGACAGCGGTAGAGGAAAACCTACGTCGTTTCCAACTAGGTTAGATTTGGGTGAAATGCCGACTAGGCAGGCGCGCATGGTTAATCGCGTATACGCCTAGCGAATAAGCAGCGCTGCCCTGCGTAGTAAGGGACAACCGCCTGGGATAATCCACCAAGTCTTACGGCAAGCCCGGCCAAGGCCCCAAACATCGCCGAGATGGATTTCGCGCGGATCGCAAGGTAACCCAGAGGCAAGTATTGGACGTGTCGTTTGACGGCGAAAACTTCGAAACCTCGTCGCGCAATGAGCGCAGTCAAGGTTTGAGGAGTAAAGTAAAACAGATGCGCTGAGAGAAGAAACCACCACCGTCGGCCAAACAGTTTGGCCAACGGGTCCGAAATGTCGGGCCAATTCACAACTAGGAGACCCCCAGGTTTCAACAACCTTGCCGCCTCTTTTACAGCGGAAGCCGGATCCGAAAGGTGTTCCAGGACGTCCCAAAACGTCACCAAGTCGAAATAAGCGTCCGACCAAGGGGCTGCCTGCAACGTCGCCGCTTCGATGGATACGCCGGTCCGTTCGCGGGCAAACCGCCGCAACCAAGCGTTCGGCTCGACGCCGCTCGCCTTCCAGCCGTGCTCTTCCGCAATCCTCATAAAAAAGCCGGCCGCCGCGCCGACATCGAGTGCCCTCCCGGTTGAGGGCAGGTGCGGTTGCATGCTTCTCCAGTATCCGCGAAAGGTCCTCATCCGGCTTGCCATCTGCTCAACGTAGCGAGCGTCCTCACCTTCCGAATACGCATCAAGAACGGCTCTCGGATGGGGCTGAGGATTAAGATAAACCAGATCGCAGCGGCGACACCGCACTAGGCGTTCGCTCCCAAGACGGTCGCTAGTAGCCGTAAAGTTAGAATCAGAATTCCCCGAGACCCGAGGCGACGTTTCAAAGACGAACACGGCATCATCGGCGCCGCATAGATTGCACGCGACGTGGACGCGATCGGCGCCAGGCCGATTGCTGGCAAATGATTCAACCCGTGCGCAGCTCATCGATGGGATTCGAATAAAAGAGCCTTGGGAAGAAAACCCTGGCAGCCGTCGACGCCTTCCACCCTAGGGAACCGTCCCGGAAGCTATTGCGAAACTGCCTAGCAAGGTACCTCGGCCGGGAATAGAATTCCCAATAAAAGCGGTTATACCAGCTTTTGAGCACTTGCGGCGTCAGCTCAGGATTAGGATGCGTATAGACGTCGGCGGCACGGTGGACGTTGTAGAGGTCCCAACGCTCCGGCTTTTTTATCAGGCCCTTACGCTCATACTCCGCGAAGAGCGGCGTGTCCGGAAAGGGCATGCAAACGGTAACTTTTGCGTAATCAGGCATCAGACGCTTCGCGAATTCAAAAGTGGCGCGCATCGACCGGAATGTCTCCCCTGGCGTGCCGATCATAAAGAAACCGACCACCTCGATGCCGACCGCGCGAAACATTTCCATAGCCTCGATACTTTGCTCGACATCAAGGTCCTTTTTTATGGAGTCCAGCGCGCCCTGATCGCCGGACTCAAAACCGCACGCAACCTGATACAAGCCTGCGCGCTTAAAATGCTCCAGGAACCGACGTGAACAACGGTCGGCACGGATGCCGGCGGCAAGATTAAAGTCAAACTTGAGGCCGGCCGCAAGGACTTTTTCGGCAATTTCCTCCGCGCGTTTAACGCTTGCCAAAAACTGATCATCGACAATGCGCACTTCCTTGATGCCGAAGGCTTTATAATGTACGAGTTCCGCCAACACGCGATCGGCGCTAAAAACACGGTACTGATCGTACGATGCCGAGCAGAAACTACACTCGGAGGGGCAGCCCCTGCTGGTCTCCAACTGAATCAGTGGGTGGCTGCGAGCGATCAGGCGCGGATTGCGGTAGCGCCAGAATTCATAGAGCTCCAGATCCTGGAATGGAAGCGCATCAAGCTCATCGCGGCGCATTTTAGGCCGTGGCGGCGTGAATTCGATCTCAGGCTCGTCCGAAAGGACCGCATCCTTTTGAACGGCATAAGCGCCCTCACCGTTGGCAAGGCGTGTAATAATCCCATCGACGTCGATCATCATCCGCCGCCGATCATCCTTCCGGTAAGCGATCCCTTTGATCTCGGCTCGTGCCTTCTGCTGGCAGATTTCACCGAACGTTTTTTCTCCTTCTCCGATAACGACCACATCGCACATCGAATCGACCAGGCTTTCCACGGGCAGACGCCGGTTGAGGCCACCCGAAGCATGCACTCCTCCGTGGATCACGATCGACTCGGGTCCCAACACCCACTTGGCAATGATACCCGCCAACTTGGCCTCATAATAGACCGGTGTCGTAACGGTTAGGCAGACGAATTTCGGCTTTTCCTCAATGAGAAATCGGACCAGCCCCTTCCAAGCCATGGCTTGGCGGTTATCACGTATGCCCATATCGAAGATCGCAGTCTTAAATCCAGGGATCAGCCTTTTGACGTACGCTGATAGCCAAAGAAAGGCTCCAACCATCTGCACCTGCGTGGCAACGTCAATCTTCGTTCCCGTATAAGCGGTGAACATGCTGGGTTGCACGATGAATGCCGCCTTCGCTTCGTCTAGCTTAGGGTGCATTGCTAATTATCACTCACGCGATTAAATATGGTAAAAGGCGTCAGCGCAGATGAGCGGCAAACAAAAATCAGGCCTAGTCCGAGGCGCGACGACAGTCTTCTTCCTCGCAACCGCGGCGCTTCTTTGGCGCGAATTAGGCCGCACAGGGCTCATATCGGATGAAGGGCGCTTGGGAGCCTACGCCTCCTACATGCTCTGGGGTGAGCCGGCGCTGGAGCTCCTACAGAATCCTTTCCAGCAGTTCGCGGGCCGCATACTACTTCAGTATAGCTTTTATGTCGGCCCATGGAACTGTTACGCCGTAGCGCTTATGCTCTGGCTAACCCAGGACAAAGTGCTGGCCATCAAGCTGGTCGCGCTCACATGGGGGCTTTTAGGGGTTTGGGCTTGCTACCGACTCTCTTCTGTCTGCTCCTGTAGCAGGAGAACGGGCCTTTTGAGCGCAGCCGTACTGGTAACAAGTCCTTTTTTCCTTTCCATGTTGAGGGCCGATTTCTTCCTGCCTGCGATTTTCTTCACCGCTTTCGCTTTCGCAATGCTGTTTAAGGTCGTGCGAACCGGACGTGACAAACACTGGCTTTTATCGCTGGCGCTAGTGGGCATGGGCATTGGCTTCTCCCACCCATTCTTAGCGGCGGCGGCCTCTTTTCTTTTACTCGCTTGGCGGCATCGCCGGCGTCTACCGATCCTCCGTCCGGGAAAGACGCCGACCTCCCGGCTTGCCTTATCGACGGCGCTGCTCTCCGTGGGCATATTCCCGCTCGTGCTGGCAAACATGCTCAACGGATGGCAAGCGCTGACATGGGCCTTCGAATTCCTGTTCGTTTCGCTCAACGGAGTCCATAACGACGATTATCTGCGGAACCTGGCGCATCGACTGGGCGATCTCGTCAAGGTGTTCGGCTTACCCGGCCTATCTCTTTCTGGATTGGCACTGGCTCTCTATGCCATCGGCCGACAACGCTCGTCGCCGAATGCCAACACCGCAGGATCGCTTTGGGTCGCGACAGCCCCCATCGTGCTGCTATCTCCGCTCACCTTCTGTTCCTTAGTCCCCCCTCACTTGGCGTCCCTTTTTCCGATCGTTCTCGCCGCCATCGCCGCGACGCCTTGCGCCATTTCTGCCGCGCACGGCAGGTGGAGAGCGACCGCTCCCTTGGTCCTTGGGCTTTGGCTCGGCGTCAATGTTTTGAGCCGGGCACGAGGTCGCGGGACAGCGGTTCCAGAAGCACCCCGGCAGATCCTCGATGTGGCGCGCTGGGCCGATAACCGAACTGGAACCTACTCTACGTTCTCTTTCTCAACCTACTGGCCTTTGATCTACCTTATGAAGAATAGCCAAAACATCGATTGTTTTATCGGCAGGCGGTCTGACCCCGTAGCCTTGGAGCGCCACGTCGGCGCTATGATCGACCAATCACACCGACACGGAGCCGTGCTTATGACCGGTGATCCCCTTGAAAAGCCGGCTCTCACCGCGATGGCATCGGCGGCGCGGCGGCGCGGAAAAAAGATTGTTCTTGCCGAGCAATTCAGGGCAGGCGATGGCTCGGTGGTGTATAGGGTCTATGAATTCCGGTGATACCTTCAGACGAACCGGTATTTCAGAAGACTCCAAAGCCCAATAAAAAAATCCGCGGCTTTAATTTTTTTCCCTTCAGCCCTTGACCTAGGATGGTATCCGACCTCCACCTCGATAATCGGCAATCCCCGAAGAATCAGCTTGGCGGTGATCTCATGGTCTGCCTCGAATCCTAAGGATTGAACGCCCATGCCCCGCACCTGGTCGATCGGATAAAGCTTGTATCCAGTCAACGGGTCGGCGATTCGACGCTGATATAAAAGCGCGATCCAGGCCGATAGCAGACGGTTGGCCAGCCAGGCACCAATCTCTTGATTAGGGTGCTTTTTCCCCCGTGCAACCCCGCGACTTCCGTAAACTGCTGCCTCAGGATGGCGCGCCAAGGCCTCCAGCATTCTTGGATAGTCGCAAGGATCGTATTCGAGATCCGCGTCTTGGATCAGAACATAATCGCCGGAGGCTGCCTCGATGCCACGTTGGACCGCCGCCCCCTTACCTCGGTTGGGCTGCCGTACGCACATTACCCTGCGGTCCGAAGCGGCGATTTGACCCGTCCGGTCCGTAGAACCGTCGTCTACGACGATGATTTCTGTCGCGATCCCCTTCAAGGCAGCACAGGCCGCGTGGACGCGGTCGATAAGAACGCCGAGCGTCCTTTCTTCGTTATATGCCGGAATCACGATCGAAAGCGATCCGATCCCGCGACTTACCTTAGCGTCCGTCCGCACGTACCGTCCGCAATGCTTCGCTGACCACATGGCCTCCCGAATGGAAGTCGGTCCCTCGAGACCAATCCCGCACGATAAAGCCGCCCGCCGGCAACATGTGCCGGAGTCTTCCAAGAGGTATTGCCAACGGATCGTCTGAGCCTTTCGGAGAGTTGACGAAAAAGGAGTCTACGAGATCAGGAAGAGGTAAGTTCAACGCTCCCTTCCGGTTCATGTAAAAGAGGAATTTATCAATTAGGCTCGCGACGGTCTCCCCGGTCAAGTCAGCATCCCTATGGAGGTTTACGATGAAAATCTTTTTAGCCTTCCGGTTCGCAGCAATAGCCTCGGCTATACCTTCCGTCAGGTAGGAAGGGAACAAAGAGGAGTGTTGCGTGCCAGGGCCATATAAAATCAGATCGGCGGTCTTTAACGCACGTTCGGCACCCGGATTCGGGCGAGGTGATCGCTGGCTGGCGGCAAGCACGCGCCGCATACGTTCGCCAGAGAGCCGCTTGATCCCGCACGCGTCGAAGCCTGGTTCCAGCAAGAAAATCTCTCGGATCGGCACCTGCGCATGTTCGGATGCGATCGCCGCTTCGTTTACCATGAACGAGCCGCCCTGAGAAAGTCCCACGAGGATGAGATTGGCTCCATCCGTCACATTGACTACCTTGCCTCGAAGCCCACAATGCTTTCCAAAATCATCAATTGCCGCGTTAAAATTGCGATTACACGCCAGATAACAACCCGCAAAGATAATGTTTCCCACGGCGCAGTCTCCGAACCGAAAACGCCGGCCCCCTCGCCTTTGCGCTTCGACATAGTTCCAAAAAAATTCACACCAGCGGCTAAAAATGATCGCGTGCGTAGGTTGCAAAAGAGCTAGCGCAGTTCGAATCCACTCGTGGGCAAGGCGTTCGTCACATCGGCGAGGCAGCCGTGCCCGCAATAGCTCCCGAAGGACTGCCTCATCGGCCGGCACGAGGCGCGCGACGTTCTTGCGAATATCCGAAGGGCCCAGCATTCCTGGCAAAAATGCCCGCATCCGGCCAGTGGATCGGCCGTCGTCATAAGCGTTCACCAACAAGGTCAAGGAAACTTGAGGACGCTCCAGCAAGGCGTTAGTAATCGAGTCCGTTCCAGTTCCTCCGCTGAACATGGCGACCGAGACCCGTCTGGACGGCTTGCTTGGTTCGACGTCGTAAGGCGCGAGCGACCGATTCGGCGTCCTGCGCGGTATTGATACCAACGGTTTCGATTGGATCATAGACCCGGACCGTGATCAAGGAGCCTGCACCGTCGTCGAAATCGGGAAGATGGGCCAACAGGTTGTGCTCCCTGGTCGTCTTTCCTTGGGGCGGGCTTTCCAGACTTCCTTGCAGTACTCGAAATAATGCACTGGTCCTGAACAAGAAAAGTCCGCAGTCGTTTTCGCCACGTTCCGGAATCTGCTCCGATTCCCGCGTTTGCAATACGCGAATGATTCTCCGGGAGGAATCGCGTACGAGATGCACATAGGGGCGATCGCGTAAGACCGCGGGGATCGCCGCATTCGCCGAAGCGTTTGCCTCCAGCAGGGTCATGCATGCCGCCACCGTCCGCGGACGAGGAGTGATCTGGTCTCCCCAAAGCACGAGTGTATAGGGAGTCCGCACCACCTCTCTGCAGAGCGTCACCGCTGGCGCGGTACCGGAGGGGTGATCCTGCACCAATATCCGTGTTCGCCCCCGCATCTCTGCGCTTAACGCGGCCCTCAAAGGAGAGGTCGCCTCCGGAGAAACTACGAAAACCAAGCGGCTGCAGATGGGCTCCAGGAGATCGATGATCCAGTGTAGAATCGGCCTCCCTAATACCGGATATAGAATCTTGGGACCGCGCGTCCCTAGGCGGGTCCCATTTCCTGCCGCCGGTACAATAGCGGTCCATTGAAGTGCTAATTCGGGTCCGCGCGCTTGGGGCACGCCATCAATATCATAGACTCGGCGCATGCGGCACGTCTTCCACCATCATCCGTTACAAAGTATAGCATACGGGGCTGCCGACGCCTCTCACCGATCGACACCCGCCGCCTTCAGGCGGCGGATAATGAGGGTTCCCGCGAAGCGGTTGCCAGCGCTGTTCCAGTGGTCGTCGTTAGCGATATAGAATTCCCTCGCGCTCGATTTCCGGAACTCTGGCAGAAGATCGTAGCAATCCAGTCCGTTTGTCCGACAGAATTTTAAGAAAAGATCCTGGGCGATGCTTTCCTTCAATATCTTCGGCCCAAGATGATAGCCTAGACCCGACAAGAAGGGATGGTGCGAACGGTTGACCTGCGCAGTCGCGGGGAAGATATGGACCAGCAGTCGGACGTTTCTTTCTTTACACCAGTCGCTGATCCGCAGGATGATCTTCTGGTTTTTTTCCCATGCCGCACGCGACTCATGATCGTTTAGGGCGACATTATTCATGATCCATTCCGGCCTGGCGCCGCCCAGCCCCAAAAAGGGATTGGCCGCATGACGGACTTCTGGATGCTCCCTTAATACTCGCTCTTTCGCGTCGGCCAACCACCTTCTCTCGCGCCACGCGCGATAGCGCTCCCGAAAGACGCCGGTGATAAAAAGCCTCGTCCCGCCCTCCTCACCCATGGCCGCCTCGAATTCGGCCGGCATCGTCCGATAACGAGTATCGGTCAAATCGGTGGCAACGGCATAATTCAACAAGACCGTCTGCGGAGCGAAAAGATCTCCGTAGAGGCGCAGCACTTTCAAATAGTCGACCGGCCGCATGCCACCTTTGGCCAGGTTCAACATAGCGACACCTTGCGCCGAAAAATAGTCTTCCAATAAACGATTGAGCTCGCCCTGGTCGTTGATGAAGGAGTCGCCCAAAACGAGCACCCGCCTCGGTTGCTTCCGCAAAATGGACGCCCGATAAAAACCACTGGAAACCAGACCCAAACGGCAGCACAATTCGGTGATACCGATCGCTACGGCTAATGAAATAAAAACTAGGAGGACTACTTTTTTCACGAAGGAACCTCGGCGCACCGCGAAAACGCTAGGGTCAGGCAGTCCTTGAACCTGCGACCACCCAGTTACGACCGAGCCTGGCCCGATTAGACTGATTTTACAAATAAATATTAGGCATATCGTCAACGGCCCGCCGCGCTCGCAGCTGGTTATGCCCGCGGCAGAGAAGGCGGATGTTGCCGGCGTGCCGGGAGGTGCCGCCGAGGGCCCAGGGGATGATGTGGTCGAATTCAAGGCCTTCGCGCTCGGGGCAGCGGCTGCCGTCGGCCAAGACCTGGACGCATCTGGCGCCGTCACGCAGCCACACCTCGTCCTTGACCCTCTGCGGGATGCGGCGGCTCGGCTCGGCGAGGGCCCGCTCGACGGGAATGCGCTCCAGGGCTTTTTCCTGCATCGCCCGGCGTTCGGGGTCCCTCTTGGCGAGGAAGAGCTCGAGCAGCTCGTCCATGAGATCCTCGAAGCCTAGGCGGTAAAATTTGTGCCCGAGAAGCTCTTGGACCCTTCTTAGCTTTTGCAGTAGCCGGGCGTCCGCCGTGAAACCGAAGCATACGCGCTCGGGCCACAGGGGGCCGACCTCATTTCGTTGGAGGGCCGTTCTTCCGGGCATCCCCATTAATACGAATGAACGCCGAAAAAGTTCCGCTCATCGGTCGGGTATCGGGTCGTCCAGGACATAAATTGCCCCTGGAAAGGCATGCCGGCTATGATTGCAGACCTGCGCGATCTGCTTGTCCTTCGTTACGATCAGGACATTGTCTTTTCCGTGAATGTTCGCTAAATCCCGGCCCATGGCGATGACGAGCGCGTCGAGGCCGCTCAGGAAACCGTGCTTCTCATTGCCGAAGCGAGCATACTCTAGTTCGAAGACGTCCTCGACGTCGACCAAATGAGGGCGCGTGAGTTCATAGGAGCGGATCAAGCCTTTGTTGGCCCTGGAGACTACGTTAAGCAGCGCGCCGACATAGCTCCTGTAGATCGAGGTCGCTCTTACATGATCCTTGGTCCCTCGGTAGGCGACCTTAGCGAAGACCTTGGAACACTCAGCCATGCAGAAGTTCGGCACGTAGAGATTGGCCCGCCTTTGGCCTCCAAGTTCGAGCAACTTGAGCACGGCCAGTCGCACCCGCAAGGTGAGACCAGGGTCTTTTACAGGAATAAAGGCCGGCACCAATGCCGACGCGTCAATCAAGAAATGACGCACCGCGACCTACTTCAGGGCTTCTTTCAGTTCGCGGGAGGTAAGAGGTTTCTCGCTGAGAGGCGGAAGGGAATCGATAGTCTCGACCACCTTTTTAACACGGGGGCTGAGTTTCTTCCAGCCCTTCTCCCCGTGCTCTTCTTTGTAGATTTGCTTTAGGGTCATCCCGCCTCCCCTCAAGTATGAGCTATTTTACCAAAAATGCAAGAGGGCCCTGGCGCTTGGGCCACAGGGGGCCAACATCATTTCGTTGGAGGGCCGTTCTTCCGGGCACCCCTATTAATACGAACTAGGGCGAAAAAAGTTCCGTGAAAAAACGAGCTGCGCCGGGCAGGACTTGAACCTGCGACCACCCCGTTATGCCTCTCACTCCGGGCTTTCCCCGGCCGCAGCGCGTTGTGAGCTGGACTATGTCATGTCCCGCGAGGGGACCCGGGCGTATAGTCTCTGAACCTTTCCGCTGTGTCAGCGGACTTGGCTGCCGATCGTCCAATCCCAGGATTTTTTGGCCGTCGCGCCTGCCGTCGCCGGCTACGCTGTGGCGTCCTGGGCTCTCAGGAGATCCCGGCAATTTGCCCGGTTATCCACTGCCGATTGCTCGGCAAGGAGCCCAACTTGAGCGGGGCGCTCTAACCCACTGAGCTACCGGCGCATCAAAAGTATTCTACTACTTCCAGCCTTTTAAATGGCAAAGACGGCAACCACGACCTTTGCTTCGATTACTGATATTCGCATAAGTAATAGATCATTTAAGGCAGGCCTCGGAAGCTTGGTGCCCATGATAGATACCCACTCTGCCGTGACGCTCATGCTGGCGACCGGATAAGCTCTAAATAGGATAGCTGCAATTTAAACTTGAGCGAAACAGCTGCTTTGAAAATCGCTTCGCCAACGATCGGACAAATTCGGCTTCCCGTCCCTGTGGAACGCCCACGATAACCATAACATGAAAGACTTCTTTGGTGCCAGGGTTCCGGAGCTGCGCGGCATGATTGAAGTCGATAATGCCCTTAAAGGATATTTCAGGAACAGAAGCGACAAGAGATATGGCATTAGCTTTAGTCGCCTCGGTATCTGCTGGGGTACTGCCAACCAGCGAGGGACCTTTAAAAGTCAAAACTACGATGCCAGGAGTGAACTCTTTGCATCCCAGGTCCAAGGTCGGCCCCTGTTCCTGTGAAAAAGCAGCCGAAGCAAACAACGCGACCACTAAGAATGCGCCGTAATTTATCTGAACCATTTCCTCTCCGTGTAAGTCTCACAGCCTGCAGGAGTAGTATTAACTCTATTAGGCAATTACCACATGGGCCGCAAGGCCTAATTCTTGCAAGTCTTTGGGCCCAGATGCACGGACCCAGAGGGCCTAGTGATCCGCCCAGATTTAACTTGGAAGTGCAACCGGCGAGAGCGGATGCCGCGATGACGTCGGCCGCGCTGGAGCGCAGGAATATCCATCGATCACTGCGCCTGCTTGGCGAGAAAGTCGGAATTGCCTCTAATTGACCTGCTCGAGCGCTCTCCTAATAATAGGATACCGAGCAGGTAGGCTTGGACTGGGTCAGCGACCCTCGAAACGGCGAGCCGCTTCCAGGAAAGCGGCGAAGCTCGCCTGGAACAGCTCCTCGCCGTCGGCCTTGGACAGACCCGGCCCGAGATCGTCTCCGTTCGTTTTCCTTGAAGATTTCTTACAATATAGGTATCGATCGACATGAAGGCTAGATTCTGGATTGTAACACTTGCAGGCCGCGGCCGGCAGTGTAATGTTCGGCGCCTCCCGCGCACTCATCCGCGAGGGAGGAAAAAGACCATGCCGAGAACAATACGCTGGGGGATGGCATTGGCGCTAGTATTCACGGCCGTTCTGCTAGGGGTTCATTGGATGGAGGCTTCGATGAAGACAGAAAAGACGAGCAAGGAAGAGCTGCGTAATCGCCTCACTCCCGAGCAGTACCGAGTCACGCAGGAAGACGGCACGGAGCCGCCGTTTAAGAACGCCTACTGGGACAATCACGAGGAAGGCCTCTACGTTGACGTAGTCTCGGGGGAGCCGTTGTTTAGCTCCAAGGACAAGTTCGACTCCGGCACCGGCTGGCCGAGCTTCACGCGCCCCGTTGAAGAGGGCGGCACGGTGCTCAAGACCGACCGCACGCTCTGGATGACGCGCACCGAGGTCCGCTCGAGGAAGGCCGACTCGCATCTGGGCCATGTCTTCGATGACGGCCCGGCCCCTACCGGCAAGCGCTACTGCATCAATTCTGCGGCGTTGCGCTTTATCCCCGCCTCTAGGCTCGAGGCCGAGGGCTACGGGCGCTACTCCAAGCTCTTCGAGCGCAAGGCCGCCTCCGCCCAGACCCAGAAGGCGGTCTTCGCCGCCGGCTGCTTCTGGGGCGTGGAGGACGCCTTCAGCAAGGTGCCCGGGGTGCTGCGCACCCGCGTGGGCTACACCGGCGGGACGGTGAAGGACCCAAGCTATGAGATGGTCTGCTCGGGCAAGACCGGGCACGCGGAGGCCGTCGAGGTGGAGTTCGACCCCGCCCAGGTTTCCTATAACCGCCTCGTCGAGGTGTTTTGGAAGATCCACGATCCCACCACGCCCAACCGCCAGGGCCCCGACGTGGGCCACCAGTACCGCTCGGCCATCTTCACGCGCGGCCCCGAGCAGCACAAGGAGGCCCTGGCCTCCCGCGAGCTCTTGGCCCGCTCGGGCAAGCTGCGCCGCGAGATCGTCACCGAGATCGCCCCGGCCTCGGAGTTCTATCCGGCCGAGGACTATCACCAGCAGTACTACAAGAAGCGCGGCGGCAAGTCCTGCCGTATATTCTAAGCTGACGCCGCTAATTCTCACGGTGCCAGGGATTGACTTTCGCCTAGGCGAAAGTCAATCCCTGGCACCATCATTACGGGAGTGATGACATCGCATTGACAATTCCGTGCATATAGTGCTACGTTTCTTAAATCCATTTTGTCATGCGCCAGTTCGCTCTACTACTTCTGTTGCTGCTCCTGGCCCCCGACGCGCGGGCGACCTGGAGCTTTTTAGGCGACGCCAACCTCTTCCTCGGCCAATATTATTTCGACCGCAGCGCCGGCTCGCTCAACGGCTTTACCGACCTGAATTTCCAGCAGTCCAAGAGCTTCTCGCCCTCCTCGGGATTCTTCATCAGCGAGCGCTCGATCTACTCGGGGTTCAAGCAGGTCAACGAGCTGGCCGGAGGCGGCACGCTGTTCCAGCAGAGCCTCGACAACTCCATCGGCGTCAAGTATATCCATCGCTTCGAGGGCGGCTATAGCCTAAAGCCCCGCATCGGGGTGCGCAACCAGCTTTTCCGAGAAACCGTTGACGAGGATTGGACCAAGGGACTCTACGATTTCTGGCGCTACGAGACCGGCATCACCTGGGAACGAAAGACCCGGCTAGGCTTGTCGATCCCTTGGACCTACCAGCTCTCCTACGACGCCTACTACACCAATTACACGCACTTTAAATCCCTCGCCGCGCAGGCCGCCCAGCTGGGCGCCGCCCTCGGTGTGGCTCCCAATCCGGGCAAGAAGACGCTCGACACCGTAACCAACCAAATCACCTACCGCAGCGATTTCGACCTTCCCGGATTCACGACGCTCTACGGCATGTACTCGCTGGCCTGGGTCACCTTCGTCGACCAGAACATCGTCAACCGTCAGGGGCAGTATCTCGATTCCAAGCGCGCCGATACCTTCCAGACCCTGGCCATGGGCGTATCCAAGCGCCTGTCGGACTTCAACGGGATATGGCGCTGGGACCTGGGCGGCATACGCCCCGTGCCGAGCCTGGGCGTGTCGGTTTCCAACCTGGACTCCAACCAGAACAATTTCGACACCGACCCGACCCGCCTGAAATATATCGGCGGGTTCTTCAACTACTGGGAGACCCACTTCACCCCAGGCATCGACCTGACCTCGCTCAAGACCCAGTTCAATCTGCGCATGGTCTACGATCTCGGCTATCGAACGTTCTCAGGCCGCCTGTCGCAGGAGGCCAGCGGCGCCTACCGCAGCGACAAGCTCTACCAGTTGACCCACAGCGTGTTCATCGAGGCCACCTATCCGATTTGGGGAGGCCTGGCCTTCAAACTCCGCGGCCTGTGGGCCGACTCCAACGCCAACACCGACTTCGAGCGGACGTACCGCTACAATTTCGTAAGCTACAACTATTTCGCGGGGGTGGCATGGAGAATATAATTCGCGCCGTCGTCCTATCCGTCGTGCTGGTTTCTTCCGCGCGGGCCATACCGGCACCAGTGCAGATACAGCTCGTTCCTCAGGGACAAGTCGAGATACGCGGCGCAGGCGGAGAATGGACTCGAGTCTCCGGGCGCATCAATCTAGAACCCGGGCAGGAGGTGCGCACCAAGGACGCCTCGGCGGCGCTCATCACCTTCTCCGACGGCTCCAAGCTCGCCCTTTCTCCCAACGCGCAGTTCGCCGTGGAGAAATCGGATCGCCAGGAGACGACGCTCAAGCTCGGCCTCGGCAAGCTCCGCGCCTTCTTCGCGGGATACATGAGCAGCCGCCTGAGCGTGCGCACCCCGACGGCGGTCGCCGCCGTGCGCGGCACCGAGTTCGAGCTCTCCGCCGACTCGCAAGGGCAGAGCGAGGTCAACGTCCGCGAGGGGCATCTGGAGGTCTCTGATAATCAGGGTCGGCAGGCGGTGGTCACCTCCGAGGAGACGCTGCGCGTCACCGAACGGGGCATGGAAAGGCCGCAGCTCGTCTCGCTCACCGACGAGCGCGCCCAGCAGGCCGCTCGGCCCCTCGTGGTGATGGCCGAGACGGGCAAGGACCAAACCCGCACGATGGTCGAGGAGCTACGCAACCGGGAGCTCAAGGCCAACGAGGCGCAGCTCGGCAAGAATATCATCGACGCCTTCGGCAGACGCGTGCGCTTAGAGGAATACCTGCTGCGCCCGGCCCCGAACCAATTCAAGCTGCTCTTCTTGAGCTTCCGCGAGAACCGCTTTGACTGGGGCCATCTCATCGAGACCTTCAAGAACCCGATCCCCAACGACTTAAGCCAGCTCTCCTCCATTTTCGCCGGCTCCTTCTTCTCGAAGACGGCGCCCTCGAACTGGATCACCTACATGGAGTTCTTCGCCACCAACACCGTCGACTCGATCAAGGAGACCATCACCTTCGGCGACCCGACGGCGATCGATTTCAGCGGCTTCGGTCCGAGCGTGGGCACGCGGTATTACCCGGCCACCATGGATTACAAGCAGATATTCAGCGGCCCCGGGGTGCCGGGGGGCACGCGCACCCAGTTCCGCTTGCAGCACTCCTGGAATAACCCGAATCCGGGGCGCATCACCTGGCAGCAGGACGTGGTCAACAACCTCGGCGTCCTGACGCCGATATTCCAGGCCGCGATGAACCCCGCCAACGCCGCCGAGGTGGCGGCCGACGGCATCGAGACGATCAACCTCTACGGGAATCCGACGATCGACTTCAACACCGTGACCTCCTTCCCCAGCGGCAAGGGCAAGGCCGATTTCATGAGCAAGACGACCTACGCGGACAATTCCTGGGTATCGACACGCAAGATCTTGGTTAGCAACGAGGGTAATATCTTCGATTTTGCCAACCCCAACGCCGACGCTTTCACGAAGGTGGGCAACTACAACGTGGAGATCGTGGTCGGCTCGAGCATGTTCCAGGGGCGCGACATCGACGTGATAATCGCCCCAGAGATCCTGTCGCAGAAGAAGACCGGCACGACCCAGCCGGACGCGTTCAGCCCCTAAGTCGCGCTCTCAAGCGGTTGGAGGCCATCGTCGAGCGGCATGCAGGATGGCTAATATTTCTATTCGATCGTCCTTGACCCGGTAAGGAATAACGAAAGGTATTCCGGCAACTACGAGCTCTCTCGTTCCCTCGATCCGTCCGCTTCGGCCTAAATGAGGATGCTCCAGCAGGACTTGCGCCGCATTCCGGAGGCGCCTGACGACGGCCTCGGCTGCAACTTGTTTTTCCGCGGCGATATAATCATAGACTTGAGCCAGGTCCTGCACCGCCAATCGGGTCCAGAATAGCCTCACCTGCGTTTGCGCCGTCGCGAGAAAGCGTGCTTCACATCGGAGTCTGCGACAAGCTCTCCCGCTTCCGCCTGCCGAAGGCCTTCTTGTATATGCTCCATTTGCCACCGGTAAACCTCAAGATAGGACCGAACGGCTTCGTTTAAAACATAGCTGCGATCGCGATCAAGGCCGGCAGCGATCGCGTCCAGGGCCCTCTTTTGATTGGCATCTAAGCGGAAAGTAATTGTTTCCCGGCGCATAAATCCTCCTTAATACATTGACATACATTAGCTTACACTAGAATATATCCGATTGCAAGTGGGTTCTCCAAACCTAATCCGGTTGCAGTATTTGCAACTGGCTGACATTCTGGCTGACAAATTTGTGTCCCCGGGGACACTAAGATTGTCAGAAGCCCCTTAACCAAGGCCCTTACTTTTTCTTTTCGGCGCCGGTTGCGGGGGTGGCTCCGGCAGTCGGAGTGGAAAGCTCCACCTCACTAGCAGTGCTCGTGGACTTCGAAAGGCTCCGCTTCGCTTTCGCGGCGGCCGCTGCGTCGCGCCGGGCCTGGGCGAGCTCACCAAAAGCCTTGCGGCAAGCGGGCAGGGCGACATCCTGGCGGTTCCTCAAGCAGCGCATCAGCTTGGATCCCTTAAGGCCGGAACAGAACAATCCGATCTCGTTGTCGCAGATATCCTCGATATTCGCCTCGCCGGTGTGAGCGGCTGGAAGGCATAAAGCCGTCAGCAGGCCGGCCGCGAGGGCTCGTCGTAAAAATTTGAAAGGCACTGCTATTTATATAGGAATTAAACCCCGCCGGGTCAAGAAGCAATCGCGACAGAAGTAATCGCGCGGCACAACCAGTCGCAAGGAACTCGAAGCGGCGCTGGAATTCGTCAAAAAAAGATTAGAAGGCGTGCACGGCCGCGGTGGCGCGCACCGACGCGTCGGGGTCGCCCCGCAGCCTCGAAACCTCTTCCTTGAAATTCTTGAAGCGCGGGCGGATCGGCTCCTGGGCGGCCGCCCCCATGGCGGCGATCGCCGTGCGCCGGACGAAGGGGTCCGGGTCGGAAAGCCCGCGCGCGGCCAGGTCGTAGACGGCGCCCTCGTAGGACTGCGCGGCCGCCAGAGCGGCCAAGGAGCGCGTGCGCGGCTCCGGCGACTCCCCGGCGCGGCGTATCGCCGACTCGGCGGCGAGCCCCATTTTCCCCAATGCCAGCGCGGCGGCCTCGCGCAGCACGGCCTTAGGATGCTCCAGTCCCAGGGCCACGCGGGAGGCGTCCCGCGCGTCGCCGATCTTTCCCAAAGCGAGCAGGGCCGACTCCTCGATGTCCGGCTCCGGGTCCCGGATGAGCTCGTGCAGCAGGGCTCTAGCCTCCTCGATCAAGCCCTCGGATTCCTTGATCTCGGCGGCAATGGCCGTGCAGGCCTGCGGCTTGCCGTTGAGTATCTTGCCCAATTCGAGAAAGGCGTCCGGAGTGGCCGGGTCGAAGGGATTGGCGATGCGGTTCATGATAGCCCGACGATCGTCGGCGTTGGGGACCCCCGCCACCGAGAGCGCCCCATAGAGGTCGGCCAGGTACTTGCGGCCAAAGCGCCGGAAGGCGTCCTCGCGCCAAGGCTTGCCGCAAGCGGCTAAAAGCTGCTTAAGGAAGCTCAGGCGGCCCGGCTCCTCCCCGCCCGCGCGATCAAATAGCGCGCCCAACAGGGCGGCGGCCGCGCGCCGCACCCTGGGCTCGGGATCCTTGCGGGCTAGGGTTGCGATCTTGAGCCCTTCGCGCGCCGGGGCATAGGCGAATTGACCGGTCACCAACGCCCGGCGCAATCCCGCCGAGCCCTCCCATTGGCGGTAGAGCGCCGCGCTCGAATCGTAGGCGGCCAGCAGTATGCGCCACCAGATGAACTCGTCGAAGCCCTCGGGCGAAAGAAGGCTCGCGAGCTCGAAAACCCCGGGCTCGCCCAGGCCCAGGAGCCTGAGCACGGCCTGGCGAGGTATATGCCCGTCGAGATCGCCCCCCGAGGCCAAGGCGAGCCAGCCGCGGACCTTGTCTCCTCCCGCCTCGGCCTCGGCGAGCTTGCGCCAGGACTTCATGCGCTCGCGCAGCGCGGCCTCCTCGCGTTCCGCGTCCAAGGAGCGCCAGGAAGGCGCCGGGAAGCTTGCTCCGGCGTCGGCGGACCAGCCCCCGTCGGAGACGAGAGCTCCCCAGGGAGTGCTTTGGAATACGGGAGCGCTCGAGAATTCGGCCGAATGGCCCAGGCGATTGTCGCGCCCCTGTATCTCCGCCAAACCCCAGCTCGGCTCTCCCCGCTTCATCACGCCCGAGGCGAACTCGGGCAGGATCAGCAGATTGCCGTCGCCGCGGATGCGGGTGAGCGCGACGCCGTTTACATCCCCGCGCCCAGAGCTCCATTGGGCGTAAAAGGTGTTCCCGGAACCCAACGCGTCGAGAACGCCCACTCCGTTATCCCATCCATAGGCCGGACCCACGCCCCAGTTCAAGACCGCATTGCCATCCCCCTCTAGCCGAAGAGCCCCCACGGCCGTGTGCACCCCCGCGCCCTGCGCGTAGCGCCGGGCCTGCAACCGGTTTCCATTGCCAACAATCCATAAGGCGCCCAGGCCATGCCAGTACCCGCTGCCCTGCGCGAAATAGCCGCTCGAAAGCCGCGCGCCTTCGCCTTCGACCCTCGCCAAGCCGAAACCTCCGGCGGCGAAGGCGCGCGGCCCGCGTCCCGTCCCCTGACAAAAGCCGATCGAAGCCGCCGACTCGTGCGGGTCTGGATACTCGAGCCCGCAGTCGAGCCGAGCGCCGCCCCCGCGGTGATGGAAGATGCCCGCGCCGCGGCTGGAGCCGTGCCCTTGGGCCGCGTAGCTGGCGCTGAAAGTCGAGCGGCTCGCCTCGGCGTCCAAGACCCCGGCCCCGAAGGCCCCGGCCCCCTGCGAGAAATCGCCGCTGGAAAACTCCAGGCGCTCGCCGCGCGCCAGCGCGCCTCCCGCCCCGAAGAGGCCGGCGCCGAGGGAGAACGGCCCCGCGGCGAGCCGCTTTTCTCCCTCGGGGTTCGGCAGGTAGAGCAGCCCGATGCCGAACAGTCCCGAGGCCGCAGAGGCGCTGCTTTCGACGACGACATCCGAGCCGAAATCGAGAATCACGCGCACTTCGCCGGGCCCCGCGGCGGCGGCCGGGCCCGCATGGCGATTTTTCCCCCCGAGATCGACGATCAACGCGGCTTTCCGTAAATCCTCGGCCTCGTAGGCGTCGTCTCCGGCGCCGCGGACGAGCACGTCCCCGGCCGGGCTCTGCCAACGCAGGCGCAGTCCCGCGGGGGCCTTCGCCTTCCGGAAAACCTCGAAATGTTTTTCGATGCTCCTAGAGAGCACCTGCGCCGCCAACACCGCGGAGGCCGGGTCCCAGCGCTCGGCCAAGGCGAACGCCTCGGGCGCGGGGCGCTCGAAGCCTGCATGCATCAGCGAAGCGCGGAAGGACTGCTCCAGGCGCAGCCGATCGGGCGCTGGCAGGTTCTCCAGCGCGCGCGACAGCACGGCGCCGGCCTGCGCGACGGCCGAAAGAATCTCCGCCATCGGCCCGCGCAATCCGAGCGGCAATTCCTTAGGCAGCGAGCCGGGGGGTATGGAGCCTCCGGGCTCCAAGGTCTGCTTTCCCGCGCCGATCAAGGAGCCGGCCAGCTCCAGCTGGGAAGAAAGGCTCCGCGCCGCGGCGAGCGAAGATCCCCAGGACTCGATCGAGCCCGGAACCGACAAGGGGTCCTCCATCGCATTCTCGATCTCGGGCATTGTCCAGCGCGTGGGCCAGCGGCCCGGATGGGTGCTCAAATCCTCGCGCGAGGCCCGTAACGCGGCGGCGGCCTTCTCCAGCGGTGACTCCTCGGCCCGCAGCGGCGATAAGATCAGCATCAACCAGATGATATTCATAAGTAGCGGCGGGCCCTGTCGGGCACTCCGTGATCACGGCATTGTAGCACCCTGAGAACTATCCTAAAATCCCCCCGCATGCTCGTCGACGAATTGCTTAAGGAATGGAAGGCCAACGGCAGGCGTTGGCAGGAAGCCTCCCGGCATTGGACTATGCCGCATATCGAGGCCTTCCACCCGGCGGTCTACGCCGCCGACCTCTACGAGCAGTTCCTCAGGCGCTTCCCACCGGAGCGCGGCGCGATACTTGCCACGAGCCTCAATCCCGGCCCCTTCGGCATGGCGCAGACGGGAATCCCCTTTACCGACTGCCGCACGGCCAGAAGCGAGCTCGGCCTTCCCGTCGACATTCCCGGACGCGCTCCCCCGCGCCTGGTCCGCCTTCTCAAGAAAGAGTCGGGCGCCTGGCGCAGTAGCTACGAGCGCTCCTGCATCGGCGTCTACCGCTTCCTGCGCCTGGCCTGGCCGGACCTTCGCTCGGCCGCGCGCAACTGGATCGTGCTCAATACCTGCCCCGCCCTTTTCTTGCGCTCGGATATCTGGAAAAACATCACGCCGGCCGACGCGGCCCTGCGAAACCTGCCGGGGCTGCAGGATTTGCGACGCCAGGCGATCAAGCGATTCGCGCGCGTGCTGCGGCCGCGGGCCGTCGTGTGCATCGGCAAGGACGTCGAAAAGATCGTCGGCCCCGTCGCCGAGGCCGAGCTGGGGCGCGGCCGCGTGCTCTACTACCCGCACCCGGCGCGCGCGGTCCCGGAGCTCTGGGCCCGCGGGCTTCATGAGGAACTCAGGCGCCGCGGCCTGCTACAAGCTAGGCCTTAGGGCTTATTTTTCGAGTTCCCTTTTCGCCCAGGCGCTAAAGCACCAACTGAAACTACAATTAGGAAGGAGATCGGGTCCTGCCGGGCACGGGACTCGAAGGGGTTTTCATGAAAAAAATCATTTTAGCCGCGTTGTCCGCCTCTTTCCTGGCGCCGGCGTTCGCGCGCGCGAGCTGCAGCATCTCGGTAAGCGTCCATACGAACATCGACAGGTTGAGTCTCGATCAGCAGGTCGGAGCCGAACGGCTCGACTGCCGCAGAAGCCCCGGCCGCGGCTTCCAGGTGCACGTCATCCGCCGGGTCAAGACCTCGGCCTCGGCCTCCGCCTCGACGCGGGCGAGCGCCAGCGGCAGCGCCTCGGGCAGCACCTGGGGTTCCTGCACGGCCTCCTGCTCCAACGGCGGCAGCGGCAGCTGCAGCGCGTACGGCAGCTACCACGACTACTGTTCCGATTCCGGCTCCGCCAGCGACGGCGCCTCGGCCCAGGAGGAGAGCGTGTTCACCGTCGCCTGGGCCGAGGCGGCCGCCATCGAGGCCAAGGGATACGCCGTCTCCGGCGAGGGCGAGAAATGCGAGCTTCAAGACAAGGATGGCGCCGCGCTCGACGCGCTTAAGGCCATCGCGCTGGTCACCTGGGTCTACGGCGAGGCCTTGATGACGGAAAACGGCGCGGATTTAAAGATCTACGACAAGCTCTCCAAGAAACCCTCGAAGAAGGACGCCTCCAAATGAGACCTTTTCTACTGGCCCTCTGCCTCGTTTCTCCCGCCGCCGCCCAGTTCGAGGAGGCCGAGTCGGCCTTCGAGTCCCTGCGTCGGATGAGCCTCTCCGATCTCAAGGACGCCGCCGCCGGCATGCCCGCGCCGATAGCCAGGCCCGTCTCCCGACGGGCTCAGGATGGACTGCGTGTCAGCGACGCTACGGTGGCCGAGAGCGAGCGCTCCCAATGCCCGCGGAAATCGGAGGCCTTAAGCGGTTCGCCCGACACCGACCTGTTCACCTACATCGGCTTCCGCTGGGTGCGCTCCGACGAGTCGACCTGCTCGGCCTCGCCCTCGGACAAGGTTCTCTACATCGAGGAGCAGCGCGACCGCCTCGTCTTCTCGGCGCCGCCCGATCTCGAGGATCCCTCCAAGGCCCGGGCGGAGTACGACTACGCCCTGACAGCTCCCGAATACAAGATCCGCCGCAATTATTATTTCCGCACGGAGCTCGACGGGACCCGGCGCTTCTACCATCACGACGCGAGGCTCTATACCGGCCGCAAGATCCCGGAGACGGTGCAAGTGGCCTTCCCGAACCGCGCCGCCTTCCCGCTGTTGCCCTGGGAGGAGCCGGAATCCTTCACGCTGCGCTACGGCCGGCTGGAGGGGGCCCTTTTGGCGCCGGAGCGCAAGGTCTATGACTACCTCCCGCGCGCGACGAACGGGACGAACGCCGCTGGCGATCGCATGACTCGGATCGAGTTGACGGCCCAGCGGAAGATGGCACTGACCGGGCCGGACCCGGCAGGGGTACGCCTAAGCCTGGAGACGGAGGGAAGCGACCTCATGCTGCGGCTCGAGGATCGCTGGGCAGCCTATTACGCGGGAGAGAAGATACAGCTTAAGATCAAGCTAATGAAGAGCGTCTTCTGGTTCGTCAACAAGACCGCCTACGAGTTCGACGTCGCCTTGGACGTCGATCGCGAGATCCGCATCATCCCGACATCCTCCCTCTGGGACGCCTTCCGCAAGGACGGCATCTCCCGGGGCCATGAATACCAGGCCGAGTGGAGCTTCCGGCGGGCCGACAGCAAGATCTCCGGCGGGGACTGGGTCCCGAAGGGCAAGACCAACAAGCTTAAACTTTAGACGGCTCGGCGGGGCAGCTGGGGTAGATGGCGTAGCCGCCATACAGCGGGTCGCCATAGCGCCCGCGCTCTCTATATCCGGGATTAAAAACCTTGACCCCACCGACTTTCCGGTAGATGAATGGGCTCAATGCCAGGCGTTCGGCATGCCAGCGTCCCTCCCGACCCGAAGGAATTTCGATCCCCGGCCCGTAGAGCATAAGATCAGGGGCATCATCTCTGGGCGGCCTAGCTACGGGACAGACGCCCACTCCCTCGTGGGACACATTGATGAGCTTGTGGCCCATTTCATGGGCCAGGACCTTGGGCTGGCCAAAGCCCCCGGCTCGGGGGCTCAACGTAATGACGCCCTTGAAACGATCAGGCACCCGGTTCTCCAAAATATAGGGCGGAAACGATAGGCCCGAGGTCAAGGTCTCCTCGATTCTCCAGCGATCGGCCTCTTTCGGATCGCGCATGTGCATCGGAAAGCTCACTTCTCTTAAGCAAACGACTTGGAGGGACTCTCCCCTCTCGGTGATACCCCTCAAAACTCCCTCGAAAACCTGGAGAGCCCGCTCGCTCAATGCGTACCGAATCATCTCTAGATAGGCGTAGAGATCCCTTTCGCTCAATTCCGGCTGACTCGTATCCCCGGTCATAACGGTCGCCGAAAGTCTCAACCAGTCCTCGGGCGCGCGTATTTTTCGAGCCCCGAGGAGGCGCACTTGCAACCCATGAGCTCCAAAGGCCTTTTTCGCGGCCAGGATCTGCGGACGCATCGCCTCCCAGGTAACGAAACTGCCGGAAACGATATGAACGGCGATATCGACGGTAGGAGCGCCGTCCTTTAAATCCCGATTGAATTCCTCGATGGGGTAGGTCTCGAGGATCTCCGTCCGATTGGAACAGTCCAGCGAATGAATCATCTCCGACGCCATCCTTCCGGCTTCCTCGAAGCCTTGTGAATACGCCAGCGTCGAAAACGCCGCGCCCATGAGGAAAAGAAGGTTTCGCACGGCTCGAGTATAACTTGTTGGTTGAGGAAAAATCTAGTAAAATTCGATCTTCATGCCGTCGGCGGCCGAAGCAAGACTCGATACCCCCCTGATGCGGCAGTACCAGGCCTTGAAGGCCTCCTACCCCCACGCGCTGCTGTTTTTTAGGCTCGGCGATTTCTACGAGATGTTCCATGACGACGCCAAGAACGCCAGCGCCGCCATCGGCCTGACGCTCACCGCCCGCCAGGGCGTGCCCATGTGCGGGGTGCCCGCGCATTCCTGCTCCGGCTACATCGCGCGTCTGCTGAAGGCCGGCTACAAGGTGGCCATCGCCGACCAGATGGAGGAGGCCGGCAAGGGCCTGGTGCGCCGCGAGGTGACCCGGCTGATCACCCCCGGCACCGTCGTCGAGGACGAATTGCTGGAGGCCGCCGCGTCCAATTACCTAGCCGCCCTCGAGTTCGACAGCGTCGGCTGGGGCCTGGCCTGCGTCGATGTCTCCACCGGCGAGTTCTGGGCCACCCAGGCGATCAACGACGCCGGGGCGCGGGCGCTGCTCGGGCTCTTGTCCAAGACCGGGCCGGCCGAGCTGCTCGTGGCCCCGCCGGCCGCCAAGGCCTTGGACCTTCGCTCCGCCTTAAGCGAGAAGACGGCCGTCACCCTCTACGAGCCGCCGAGCGGCCCCGCCCCCGACTGGCAGGAGGAGCCCCTCTGGCGCAACCGGCACCTGGCCCGCCGCGCCGCCGCCACGGCCCACGCCTACGTCCGGGACACCCAATCGCATCTGGCCTCGATGCTTACCCCTTCCTACCGGGAGGCTCAGGCCGAGATGCAGCTCGATGAGAACGCCATCCGCACCCTGGAGCTCGTCTCCTCGCCGCACGGGCGGCGCAACACGCTCTGGGGCACGCTCGACCGCTGCCGCACCCCGATGGGCAGCCGCTTATTGCGGCGCTGGGTCCTGCACCCCTCCACCGATATCCGCGAAATCGAGCGCCGGCAGAACTCCGTCGAGGAATTGATCGAAAAAAGCGCGGCCCGCGGGAACCTCGGCAACGTGCTCGCCGACGTCGCCGACATCGAACGCCTGGTCTCCCGCCTGGCCACCCGCTCGGGCGCGCCGCGCGATTTGGCCGCCCTGCGCGACTCGCTGGGTCAATGGCCCCGGCTACGCGCCTGGCTGGCCGACTCGGAGTTCTGTTCGGGGCTTAAGACCCTCGCCTCGGCCCTTCAGGAGGCTTCCCGGCCCGTCTTGCCCCTGCACGCGGAGCTCATGAGGGCCTTAAGCGACCGACCCCCGGCGCGGGCCTCCGACGGGGGGGTCATCCGCCCGGGCTACGACGCCGAGCTCGATGAGATCCGCGCCATCAAGGCCGACAGCCAGAAATTCCTGGGCGCGCTCGAGGCGCGCGAGCGCGCCTCGACCGGGATCGGGTCGCTTAAGGTCGGCTACAACTCGGTGTTCGGCTACTACATCGAGGTGACCCGGCCTCATCTCTCCAAGGTTCCCCCCTCCTACACGCGCAAGCAGACCTTGGCCAACGCCGAGCGCTTCATCACCGGCGAGCTCAAGGAGATGGAGTCCAAGATACTCGGCGCCGAGGAGCGCATGCTGCGCCTGGAGTCGAGGCTCTTCGAGGAGCTGCGCCTGCGGGTCGTATCGCGGCACGCCGCCCTCTCCGCCCTGGCCGGGCTGCTCGCCGAGCTCGACGCTCTCAACGCCTTGGCCGACATAGCCGCCGCCAACGATTACGTCAAGCCGCGCGTCGAGCTCTCGCATGTCCTGAGGATCGAGGACGGCCGCCACCCCGTGGTTGAAAACAGCGTGCCCGCCGGCTCCTTCGTGCCCAACTCGATAGCGCTCGATGGGGACGAGGCGCAGATACTCGTGCTCACCGGCCCCAACATGGGGGGCAAGAGCACCTTCCTGCGACAGAACGCCCTCATCGCCCTCATGGCTCAGATGGGCGGCTTCGTGCCGGCCAAGTCGGCCACGATCGGCATCGTCGACAAGATCCTCACGCGCATCGGCTCGCAGGACGCGCTACCCAAGGGCGAGTCGACCTTCATGGTCGAGATGAACGAGACCTCCCAGATACTCAAGTCCGCCACGCCGCGCAGCCTCGTGGTGCTCGACGAGGTGGGCCGTGGCACCTCGACCTTCGACGGCATCTCCATCGCCTGGGCCGTGCTCGAGCACCTGCAGGCAGCCTACCGGCCGCCGGAGCCGGCCCCGGGGTCCCCCCGCGGGCCGCGCACCCTGTTCGCCACCCACTACTTCGAGCTCACTCGCCTAGCCGAGCTGCTGCCGGGCGTGCGCAACGCCAACGTCCAGGCCCGCGAGTGGCTCAACGCCTCGGGGCACACCGACGTCGTCTTCCTGCACAAGATCGCCGACGGCCCGGCCGACCGCTCCTTCGGCATCCACGTGGCCAAGCTCGCGGGGCTGCCCGAGCCCTGCCTCCGTCGCGCCCGCGAGATACTCGCCGGGCTCGAGGGCCAATCGAAGGCCCCCGCCCAGGAGCCGCGGCTGCCCCTCTTCGAGGACCACGCGGTGCTGCAGGAGATGCGCCTCCTCGACTGCGACGAGATCACGCCGGTCGAGGCCCTGCGGAAGCTAGCGGAATGGAAAAAGAAGCTCTAGCCGCGTCACGAATCCGCCGCCTCCCCCCCGCGGTCGCCAGCCTCATCGCCGCCGGGGAGGTGATCGAGCGCCCCGCCTCCGTCTTAAAGGAGCTCCTCGAGAACTCCCTCGACGCCGGGGCTTCCCGCATCCGCGTCGAGGCCCAGGCCGCGGGCCGGAAGCTGCTTCGGGTCTCCGACGACGGCTCCGGCATGGGCCCCGAGGATTGCCGCCTGGCCTTCGAGCGCCACGCCACCAGCAAGATCCGGAGCCTGGAGGATTTGGGTCGCTTGAGCAGCTTCGGCTTCCGCGGCGAGGCGCTATTTGCCATCGCGGCGGTCAGCCGCTGCTCCATCACGAGCACGCCCCGCTCAGGCTCCGTGGGCTGGACCGTGCAGGTCGAGGGGGGCAAGACCCGGGCCGACCGCGAGGCCCCTCCCGCCCCCGGCACCGTCGTCGAGGTCAAGGACCTTTTCTTCAATACCCCCGCGCGGGCTAAGTTCCTCAAGTCCGACCCGTCAGAGAAAAGCCACCTGACCCGAGTCGTCGAGGAGGCCGCCCTAGCCAACCCCCAGACGGCCTTCCAGTACAAGTCGGACAAGCGAGGCGTACTGGATCTGGCCGCCTGCGGCGGTCCCGTCCAGTCCCGCGCGCTGGGTCGCGTGCGCGACGTGCTGGGCGCAGGCCTTTGCGACGGGCTGCTCAGCGTGGCCGAGTCGAGGCCCGGCTTGTCGCTGCGCGCCTACGCGTCCGCGCCCGACCGGCTGAACCCGACGCGCCATTTCCAATTCTGGTTTCTCAATCGCCGGCCCATTTCCAGCCGCCTGCTGCAGCAGGCGCTATATCGCGCCTACGAGCCTTTCCGGTCGGGGGAACGGCATCCCGCCGGCGTGTTCTTCCTCGAAATGCCTGCCGACCGCTTCGACGTGAACGTGCACCCGGCCAAGCGCGAGGTGCGCTTCCGCCATGAGCGCGAGCTCTACGAGGCGATCGCCGGGGCCCTATCGGCCGTGCTGCTCAAGTCCAAGGGAATTCCCGCCCTGGCCCGCGCGCCGCGCGCGGCCCCGGCCGAGACGCGCGAGGTCGTCGCCGCGTACCAGATATCGGGAGCCGGCGCCTCCGCGGTGGGCGAAGCCCCCCTGGAACTCGGCCTGGAGGCCCCAACGCCGGCCGAGGCCCCCCGCTGGTACACGCCCCCTTTCCGCTTCCTCGGCCAGATCGAGCAGGCCTACCTGGTGTTTGAGGCCGCCGGCGGCATATTGCTCGTCGACCAGCACGCCGCGCAGGAACGCATATTATTTGAGCGCTACCAGGCCGAGCTTGAGTCCGGCGCGCCCGGCCAGCGCCTGATGCTGCCCGTTTCCATCGAGCTACCCGCCTCGCAGGTCCAGAGCATACTCGCGCGCTCCGAAAGGCTGCGCCGGGCCGGCTTCGAGCTGGAGCCTTTCGGCAAGACCACGCTCCAGGTGACCGCCGCTCCGGCCGCCTTCGCCAAGGCGGCGGATCTAAGGGAGATGGTCCACCGCCTGCTCGACCACCTGCAATCGGTGCCCGAGGCCGCCTCGAGCGTTCGGCAGGAGGCCTTGGCCACCATCGCCTGCAAGGCGGCGGTCAAGGCGCATGACCGGCTCGGCGCGGCCGAGGCGGCGGCCCTGCTCGAGGATCTGCGGGACTGCCGCGATGGCAGCGCCTGCCCCCACGGCCGCCCGTCCATGATCTCGCTGTCGCGCGACGAGTTGGCCCGCCGCTTCAAGCGCCCCGGCCCCCCGCCGTTGTGACGATCGCTTGACGGCAATTAGTACTATAATGGGAAAGTGCAAGCGATCGAGTTCGATCCGCTCTTCAACATCAGCCTTTACGTCAGCGTCCTGCTCGCCTGGCTGGTGCTGCTCATCACGGCGGCGCTGGTCGTCTCCAAGATAACCCGCCGCCTCTGGCAAAGATACTCCGAGCGCCGCCAGGCCTTCTACCTTCCTTTGATACTGAAGGCCGTCGCCGAGGAAGGTTCGGTCGAGTTGATGCCGCGCTCCACTTACCGCTGGGGCGATCGCGGCATCGTGGAGGCGGCGCTCTTGCAGTGGACGCAGACCTTAAGCGGCTTCGGCCTGGAGCGCATTAGCCGCATCTTCGAGGAGGCGGGCTTCGCCGACGAGGAGATTCGCCGGCTCAAGGATTGGCGCTGGTGGGCGCGGGCGCGGGCGGCCAAGCGGCTCGGCACCATGAATTGCGCCAAGGCCTCCGAGGCCCTGATCCGGGCCCTGAAGGACCCCGTCATCGAGGTGCGCCTCGTCTGCGCCTGGGCCCTGGGACGGCTGGGAAGGCTGGAGGCGGTCGAGCCCATGATGCAGGCCCTGGCCCCCCATTCGCGGCTGGGAGCGCTGAGCCTGACCCATGTCATCTTGCAGATGGGACCGCGCACGGCGCCGGTACTCGAGCGCATGCTGGGCCAGGGCGACCCCGCGGCCCAGGCCCTGGCCATACGCCTGCTGGGGGATCTCAAGGACCAGGCGGCGCTGCCCTTGCTGCTCCCCTTCGTCGGCTCCGACAGCCTGGAGCTGCGCATCGCCGCCTGCCGGGCTATCGGCGTGCTCGGCCAGGAGCAGGGTTGGGAGGCCATGCTCGGCGCCCTCGAGGACACGGCCTGGGAGGTGCGCGCACGCGCGGCATGGTCCTTGGGCATGCTCAAGGTCCCGGCGAGCGCCGCGGCGTTGGCGGCGGCCTTGGGCGACCGCTCCTGGTGGGTGCGGGTCAACGCCGGCGAGGCCTTGGCCCGGATGGGAGAGCGGGGTCGCGAGGCTCTCGAGCGGGCCCTCTCGCATCAGGACCGATTCGCGCGGGACATGGCCGCCCAATGGCTCGAGGAGTTGGCCTTGGGGAAGGTCCATTGAACTGGCTGCGCCTGGCCTTAGGCGAGATCCAGCGCGGGATCCTGATCTATTTCCTGGGCCTCAACGCCCTCTACTTCGTGCTGGTGCTCATCTCCATCTTCGCCATACTGCGCTACATGCGCGCGATGAGCTACCGCAACCTGCAGGAGGTGCTCAAGTCCAAGCTGGCTCCGCCCATCTCCGTGATCATCCCGGCCCATAACGAGTCGGCCGGCATCGTCTCGGCCGTCAAATCCATCTTCCAGCTCAACTACCCGGAGTTCGAGATCATCGTCGTCAACGACGGCTCCACCGACGACACGCTCGAAAAGCTCGTCCGAGCCTTCCGGCTGCGAAAGACCAAGCGCGTCTACCACAAGAGCCTGCCCACCCGGGACGTGCGCGGCATCTACGCCTCGCGGATGGCCGCGCCATGGGCCGAGCTCGTCGTCGTCGATAAGGAAAACGGGGGCAAGGCCGACGCGCTCAACGCGGGGGTCAACGTCTCCCGCTACCCGCTCTTCTGCTCGGTCGACGCCGACTCAATGCTCGAGCGCGACTCGCTCCTGCGCGTGGCCATGCCCTTCATGGAGCGCGGCGACATCGTCGGGGTGGGAGGCATCGTGCGCGTGGCCAACGGCTGCTTCATCTCCCAGGGGGTCGTGCGCTCCATCGGCCTGCCCAATCAATGGCTGCCCTGCTTCCAGGCCGTCGAGTACCTGCGGGCCTTCCTCTCGGGGCGCATCGCCTGGGCCAGCCTAAGAAGCCTGCTGGTGATCTCGGGGGCCTTTAGCCTGTTCAAGAAATCCGCCGTGGTGGAGGTCGGCGGCTACGATCGGGACACCGTCGGCGAGGACATGGAGCTCGTCGTTCGCCTGCGGCACGCGCTCAAGCCCCTGGGCAAGCCCAGCGAGGTCGACTTCGTCCCCGACCCGGTCTGCTGGACCGAGGTCCCCGAGAATCTGCGGACGCTATGGCGCCAGCGCAACCGCTGGCATCGCGGGCTGGCCCAATGCCTCTACCGGCACCGGGGCATGACGTTCAACCCCCGCTACGGCGTCATCGGGCTCGTGGCGGCCCCCTATTTCTGGATCGCGGAGCTGCTGAGCCCCGTCATCGAAATCGCCGGCTATTTCGTCTTCTTCCTCTCGCTGCTCTTGGGCTCGTTGCAATGGAAGGCCTTCGCGGCGTTTTTGCTGCTCTCGGTAATGATGGGTATCAACCTCTCGCTGTTCGCGGTGGTGCTCGAGGAGTTCACCCTGCACCGCTACCCGCGGGTACGCGACTTCCTGCGCCTGCTCGCCGGGGCGGTATTCGAGAACATCGGATACCGCCAGATCACCACACTGGCGAGGCTCGACGGCATCCTGGACAATTTCCGCCAGCAGTACGCCGAATGGGGGACGATTGAACGCAAGGGCCTGGATACTGCCGCTTAGTCTGCTCTCGGCCGCGCCGGCGGCGGCGCAGTCGCGCATCGACGCGGGAGCCGCCGTCGAGGATTACAGCTTCTTTAAGGCCGCCGGCGTCAATACCTGGACCCAGGGCCTCTTCCGCGGGCGCGACGGGCGTTTCGGGATACTGGCGGGGCAATCGACGCTTAGGCGCTTCGGCTTCACCGACTCGCAAGGGAGCCTAGGCGGCGTCGCCCGATTATCGGCGCGCGGCAGCGTCGAGGCGAAGCTGAGCATCGCCCCCGAGGCGCAGATCCTGCCGCAATGGGCCGTCGACGCGCTGGCCTACCAGGGCTTACCTAGGGCCATGACGCTGACGCCGGGCTATCGCTTTTCGCGCTACGCCATCGCGGATGTGCATACCTGGAGCCTCGGCTGGGAATGGGAGAACCGCCGCCTCTCCGTCACGCTGCGGCCGTACCTGAGCTTGAATTATTTCCGGCAAGGGCCCGTCGGCGGCAGGGCCTATCCGGCCTTTTTCGCGGAGCTGCGCGTCCCCCTGTCCTCGGGCATACTCCTCGCGCCTTCCTACGCCTGGCGCGAGGAGGCCTTCCAGGCGGGAGCCCCGGGACGCTTCTCCATGGGAAGCTTCAAGGCTCACACGGGACGTATCGAGGCGCGATTGCCCTTCGGCGAGCCGTTTTTGCTGCGCCTGGCCTGGTCGTACGAGGGGCGCATCCCGATGGCCTACCTGCGCCAATACGAGGCCGGGCTCACCCTATTCTTCTAGACTGATCTCGTAGGTCGTTTTTGGGCCTTGACTTTAACCGGCCCGGAGGTATACTAGCGGATGTCGCCGTAGTAGAAGTGAGCACGAGTTTCGGGGCCCAAAAACGCTCGATTGATCGAGGCCAGTTTTCGGGCCCCCCTCGTTTTCAGCGCAAAAGTTTCTTAAGCCAGAGCGGGGCGAGCAGGGTCGTGAAGGCGATCATACCAAGCAACGCGGCGTAGAGCGACGCGCCCAAGCTTTGCGCGGCAAGCCCCGCCTGGGCGAAGATAAGCCCCACCTCGCCGCGCGGCACCATGCCCACGCCGATGGCCCAGCGGTTGAGCCCCTGGCCCCGCGCCGCCCAGCCGCTGGCCAGCTTGCCGAACACCGCGGCGGCCGTAAGCAGCAGGCATAGGAGCAGGGTCCGGGCCAGGCCGTCTCCCGGGGGGAGGGTGCCCATCTGAGCGCCGGCCATGACGAAAAAGAAAGGGGCCAAGCGCTTCTCGAGCGGCAGCATCAGCCAGGCGATCGGCTTCCCCCAGCCCCTGGCGGAAAGCCAGAGTCCTAGCGCGAAGGCCGCGACGATGCCGAAGCCGCCAAAGGAGGCTCCGGGCAAAAACAGCAGGAGCAGCAGGGCCAGCACGTCGTCGATGACGGCCGCGCCCAGGATGATCTCCGACTCGGGCAGGTGCAGACAATCAAGGTCAAGCAGCACCCGGACGGTCACGCCCACGCTGGTCGCCGTCAACGCCGCGCCGGTAAACAGCGCGGCCGCGCCGCCGTAGCCCCAGGCCAGAACGAGGGCCGATCCCAACAGGAAGGGCAAGAGCATCCCGCAGAGCGCCACGGCCATGGCCGCCGGCCCGGCCTGCTTGAGCCCCTTCCAGTCGCTCTCCATTCCGGCCCGAAAGAGCAAGAGCAGCACGCCCCAGTGGGCCAGCGTGCTCAGCACCGGGTCGTCGGGCTTAAAAACCCCGCGCAGGCCCAGGGCGAGCAGAACCCCGCCCAGCAACTCGCCGACGACGGCCGGCTGCCCCATCTTTTCGGCCAAGGCGCCCATCGCCCAAGCGGCGGCCAGGACCAGCGCCAGGTCGAGCAGTATCTGGAATAGGCTCATGGCACCGATGATATTAAATCTCGGCTACTTGCGGCGAAACTTGAGTATCTGTTCGACGAGGCTTAAGATATCGGCGACGTTCTTGCGCGATTCGCCGCGGATGAGTCGGGCGAAGCTGCGCATGGCGACGGCGTCGTCAAGTTTCTTTTGCCCGTCGCGTGCGTCGACCTTGACAAGGTCGGAGACGGGCAATTCCAGGGCGACGGCGAGCTTATCGAGCGTCTCCAGGGTGGGCCTGCGGTTTCCGCTTTCGATGTAGGCGAGGTAGCTGGTGCTGATGCCGGCCTTCTCGGCCAGCTGTTCGATGGAAAGATGGGCGGCCTTGCGCTTTTGACGAATCCGCTGCGCGATCAGCCGTATCATGACAGCCAGATTCTAGCTATTCTTTTTAGACTTCTAACATGGACTCGCGGTGATTCCTTTTTATGACTCACAGTTAATGCCGGCCGATTAATTTGCTATAAATAGGCGCTCTTACGATGCCTAAGAAAAAAGACGAGGAGAAGGCGGAGTTCTCCTATTCCGTCGACGAGTTGATCGAGAGCTGGAACCCCGGGGCCCAGCGGCTCTACGGCTATTCCTCCGAGGAGATGATCGGACGCGCCGTCACGCGCCTGATCCCGGACGACAAGCTCCGGGAATTCGCCGAGCTGCACGGCCGCCTGCTGCGGGGGGACTCCGTCGGCCGTATCGAGACCGTGCACCAGCGCAAGGACGGGACTGCGGTGCCCGTCTCGCTGGTCGTTTCCGCCGTGCGGGGCGCCAGCGGGCGCCTGGCCGCCGTCGGCATCATCGCCTCCAAGCTCGAGTCCAAGAAAAACTAGTGCTGCGACCGTGGCACTAGCTATTTCTTGGCTATGCCCTCGATCTCGAGGGTCACGTCCACCTCGTCGCCGACCATCACGCCGCCGGTCTCCAAGGGCTTGTTCCAGGTCAGCCCAAAATCCTTGCGGTTGAGCTTAGTCGTGGCCGTGGCGCCGAGCCGCTGGTTGCCCCATGGGTCCTTCACCGTGCCCCCGATCTCGAGGTCTAGCGTCACGGGCTTGGTCACCCCGTGCAGGGTCAAATCCCCGACCAGCTTGGCCTTGTTACCGTCAGCCTTGAGCACGCGGTTGCTCTTGAACGCGATCGTCGGGAACTTGTCGACGTCCAGGAAGTCGGCCGAACGCAGGTGCTGGTCGCGCTTCTCGACTCCAGTATTAATGCTCGCAGCGTCGATGAGGGCCTCCACCTTCCATTCCTTGGGCTTGTCCTTGACGTAGGTGACCGTGCCGCTGAACTTGCCGAAATTGCCGTTGACCCGGCTGACCATCAGGTGCCTCACGCGGAAATTCACACCGCTATGGGTGGGGTCTATCTCATAGACCTCCGCGGCCGCCGGGGCCGCCAGAACCGCCGCGCACAACGCCGCCCGCATCCACTGTCTCATGTTTTCCTCCAGGAGCCATCCAACATAATATTCCGCTCGCCCCTTGTCAATCCCTGGCGCCGTCTATAGCTTGGCATCTCCCGCAGTAATAGGAGCTTCGCCCGCCGAAAGGCCGCCGCGTGAGCTTGCGGCCGCAGCGCGGGCACCCCGCCTTCCATTTGCCGCGCACCCCGGTAAGCCAGTCGGGCCGGGGCGGGACCATCCCGGCCTCGACGGACTTCTTGAGCACCGTCTCCATCTTCTCGAAGAGCCTCTTGAGCTCCCCGCCCTTAAGCTCCGAGACGCGACGCTGAGGGGCGAGCTTGGCCTGCCAAAGTATCTCGTCGACGAGCACGTTGCCTAGGCCGGCGAGGATCGTCTGGTCCATGAGCGCGGCCTTAAGCTGCGCGCGGCGCCCCCGCAGGCGCTTTGAGAACCGCTCCCAGCCCAAACCCCAGGCGTCCGGACCCAGGGGGCCGAGCAGCCTTTGGAGCTCCTCGGCGCGCGTGGCCAGCCACAGCCCGCCCAGCTTGCGCACGTTGCGGTAGCGCAGTTCGCCGCCCTCCAGGACGAAGGTCGCCCGATCGTAGACCGTGCGCCCCCACTCGTCGTCACCCCACAGAAGATCGCCCGTCATGCCGAAATGAATGAGCAGCGTCGGGCTGTCGGTGGGGGCGATTAGCCATTTGCCGAGCCGCCGCGGCTTGCCGAAACGCCGGCCTTCGAGGGCGCCTACGAGCTCCTTGGGCTCGACGTTGCGCACGATGCCGGGGTCGCTTAAGACCACACGGTGGATGGTTTTCCACGAGGCGCGCCTCTCGAAAAAGCGGCGCATTCTCTCCACATCGGGCAATTCGGGCATCAAAGGCTCGCGAGCAGCCCGGCCGAGGCCAGGATTAGCGCTCCGGCGTGAACGGCCAGCCGCAATCTGGGCGAGGGCCAGCGCCACGAGCAGGCGCCTTGGCGCTCCAGCGGCCTTAAAATCCGCCGGAAGGCCCCTTCGGCCAATACGAATCCGGCGATGCCGTCGGCCACCCAATGTATCTTGATGGCGGCGGTGGAGGCAAACATCAGCCAGAACCAGCCTTGAAAGGCCAAGGCGGCCCTGGGCGCCAATGGCTTGAGCGCCCGGCAGAGGAACCAGCCGCCGGCCACGTGCAGCGATGGCCAGGCGTTCCACGGCGGCGACAGCCCGTAGAAGAAGCGCACCAGCGAGGGCAACGCGCCGCGCAGCTCCGAGTCTGGCATGAAGAGAGGCCCCGCGCTGGTGGGAACGAGCAGGTACAGCAGGAAATGCGCCGCGACCAGGGCGAAATAGGCGAAAAAGGCCCGGCGCACGGCGAATAGCCCGCCGTAGCGGGCGATCAACAGGCCCGCCAGCACCGGGGCCGCGAAGGCCAGGGCGTAGGGGATCACGAACACGGGCATGAACGGTATGGCGTCGTCTAGCCGCGTGCGCAGCCAGGGCGTGAGGTCGACGCCCCGCCAGGAGGCCAGGCGCCCGATGACGATGTAGAAAGAAAAACAGACGTAGCCGGTGGCGCCCAGCAGCACGCCTTCTATGACGTCGCCCGTTTTTCGCACGGGCGCATCCTAGGAATTCTGGAGAAAGCCTAAAACGACAAGCGGGTAACGGTTTTGTATCATCGGCTCATGGAACACCCGCGCGGGCTTTACGTGCTCTTCTTCACCGAGATGTGGGAGCGCTTCTCGTATTACGGGATGCGGGCCCTTCTGGTCTATTACATGACCAAGCAGCTCCTTTTTTCCCAGAGCCAGTCCTCGCATATCTACGGGCTCTACACCGGCTTCGTCTATTTCACCCCGTTCTTCGGGGGGCTTCTGGCCGACCGCCGCCTGGGCCAGCGCAAGGCCGTCATCCTGGGCGGGGTGCTCATGGCCATCGGTCATTTCCTGATGGCCTTCGAGAGCCTGTTCTTCGCCGCGCTCGTGTTCTTGGTCCTGGGCAACGGCTTCTTTAAGCCCAATCTGTCGACGCAGGTGGGCAGCCTCTATCCGGCCGGAGACCACAGGCGCGACCGGGCCTTCAGCATCTACTACGTCGGGGTGAACCTGGGGGCCTTCCTGTCGCCCTTGGTCTGCGGCACACTGGGCGAAAGGTACGGCTGGCATTACGGTTTCGCGACGGCCGGCATCGGGATGGTGATCGGCCTGCTGATCTACCTATGGGGCCAGAAGCATCTGGCGCCGGATAACATCACGAAAAGCGGCGGCGAGGCCGCGGCCCCACTCTCGCGCGACGACAAGAGCAAGATCGCGGCGCTGGTGGTGCTCTGCGCCTTCAACATACTCTTCTGGGCCATCTATGAGCAGCAGGGAAACACCCTGGCGCTGTGGGCCGACGCCAACACCGACCGGAGGCTCTTCGGCTGGGAGATGCCGGCCTCCTGGGTGCAGTCCTTCAACCCGGCGATGATATTCCTATTCACCCCGCTTCTGACCTCCTTCTGGGCCTGGCAGGCCAAGCGCGACAAGGAACCGAGCAGCATGGTGAAGATGGCCATCGGCTGCATACTGCTGGGCCTGTCCTTCCTCGTCATGATCCCCCCGGCCCGGGCCAGTGCGGCCGGCCAGGCGGCGGGGCTGGGCTGGCTGACGGCCTGCCTGGCGATCCTTACCCTGGGAGAGCTCTATCTCTCGCCCGTCGGCCTATCGCTAGTGACGAAGCTCGCTCCGGCGCACATGGTCTCGATGCTCATGGGCATGTGGTTCTTGTCGAGCTTCTTCGGCAATTATCTGGCCGGATACCTGGGCACGTTTTGGGAAACGATGAGCAAGGAAAGCTTCTTCCTAATGCTGGCGGGGCTCTCGGCCGCCGCCGGGGTCGGGATCCTCATCGTGCTCAAGCCGCTCAAGAAGGCCATCGGGCACGGCCGTGAGCAAGCGCTGGATGTTTGATTAGGCTCCCGTAAATTCGACGTGATCCTTGCGCATGCCCTGCTCGATCCACTCTTCAAGCGACGCGAAAAATACCGTGGCCGGCCACTCGGGTGACGGCTCGGGCCGGCTACTCCAAGTCAGGTGTACGACAGCGAAACGACTGGAATGCCCGAATAAAGCGAATAGGACATCGTCGTTATCGGTCCGTCGCGCCACTGAAACGGCCTTGACCCCGTAGAGGGGATGGCCGGGGCGAAGCTCCCGAGCCAGTTCCTCCTCGAATCCAACGTCCGCCGGCAGCCAGGGGGGGAGCCAGTCGATATCGATCATCAATCGATAAGGCGGCCAATAATGGAGCGCTCCCTCGGCCCGTTGAACTCCAAGAGCAGCACGCGCTGCCAGGTGCCGAGGGCCAGCCGCCCGTTTTCGATCGGCAGGCTGAGCGAAGGCCCGATGATGGAGGAGGCCATATGGTCCGGCGCGTGGGAGGGGTCGTGGCCGTGGCGGAAGCGGATCTTGGGGATCATGGACTCGGCCACCTCGAGAAGGTCCTCGCCCGTTCCCTCGCCCGATTCGCCGACGGCCAAGGCGGCGGTGGTGTGCTGGACGAACAAAAGGCAGACCGCGGCCTTCGAGGAGCCGAGCTTGCTTTCGACGAGATCGGTGATGTCCAGCACGTCCTTGGGACGCCTGGACTTTATCCTCAGGCTGAAGCCGGCCATGGAGTTAGTCTAGCATCCGCTGCCCCGCGCGGCAACGCTTACGTGCAGCCGCGCAAGAGGAACAGGCCGAAGAGCACGGGCAGCGGCACCCCCAGCAGCCAGAGTATGGCCCAGCCGATTTTACCGTTTTGCGAACGCAGCGTTGTCTTCATGCCTCCAGTCTATACGCGGGAGTTGTCGGCGGCGTGGAGTCGCTGTAACTCTTACTTATATTAAGGAAACGGCGTAGGGGCTGGGTTTGCCGCGGAACCATCTTTCGGGAGGGACATAGTCCATCTGCCTCAGGGACAGGCCTACCCAAAGCGCCGCCACCGCGGCGTGCGCCAGCACCGCTCGGCGCATATACTTTCGCGCCTGGGCCTCGTCCGTATCGGAAAGAAAAAAGACATCCCCCATCCCGGCGTCTGCCAAGCCCAGCGTGACGTTCGAAAGCAAGGAGTCGAAGAAGGGCAAGGCCTTCGGGGCACGCACGACCAGGCGCTCGGAGTCTACGGCTTCTGGCGCGTCCGCCCGCGTTTCGACGCGGCCCAGGACGTACACGGGGTCCCCATCGGCGATGAATTGGCGGCGCTCGCCCATCGAGAGCTCCTCCCTCCTTTTCGTGACGGCGACCTCGCAGAAGCGGACCCCGAAAAACAGCGGCGACCAGCTGGTGCGTATTTTGGCTTCCTTGGGGTCCACCAAAATCCGTCCCGTCCCGTCCTCCAGATAAAACGGCGGCAGCCGCGATTCCTCACGCACCTCGTTGGCGTCGCTGGTTTTGACGGTGTAGACGCGGTGGCCGAGCACGGCCTCCGGCGGAAAGCCGTCGAGTGGCTTGCCGATGCGGCGGGCCCGGCCGCGCAATTCGCAGAGCCCTATGGCGGCCGATCTCGCGGCGGCCGTGGGTAAAAGCCGCGAATGCCAGGAGTGACGCCAGAACCATCGGGCCTCCAGGATCAGGGCGCAGACGCCGAACCAAACCCCGCTGGCGCCGGCGAAGGTTTCAAAGCCGGGCCCCGGCAGCAGCAGGCGGGCGACTTCGACCGCGGTAGGGCCTTCGGTGCGGGCGAGCAAGAAAAGGACGATATGCCGGAACGGGGCGAGATACCCGGCCAGGGCGACGGGCATCAACGCGAGCATTCCGATCGCCCTGTATGGGCCGATCCACGGAGATTGGGAAGGATTTCTCAGCGCGAAGGCTGCGCCGAGGGCGAAGAGAATGGTGAAGAGGATGATGAAGGGTTTCAGTAGAAGGCCGCCCAGGAAAAGAAGGAAGCCGTAGGCGAGTGAGAGGAATAAAGTCGTTTTCATCCCCTTACGAGGTCACGCTAGTTTTGACTACAGATGGACTGATTCAGTTTACGTTCAGCGCCGTATTTAGTCTTCGCAAACTATTCTTCGGCCAAACCTTCTTCGTAACGTAATATTCGCGGAACGCAGGAGTCCCCTGGGGAAGCTTGACCCACGGCAGCTTCGCCCGAGTGTAGATGTGCATGTCGGGCTTAAGCGCGCTCGGGTCATCCAGCGTGCCGACGCGCACGAAGCGGATCTGCGGCCGCCGCCCGTAATCGCTCCACACAGCGACCTTGCACTTGCGGCAGCGGTAGATGTCATGCGGCGCGTGGGCGCGCGGCACCGCGACGGGCTCCGGCCTGCCGCGCAATCTCTTGATCAGCGACGTTTCGATGATGGCGTTGAGCACGAACGCGCTGCCCGTCTGCCTCTGGCAATTGCTGCAATGGCAGCAATGCACGCGCATCGGCTTGGCCAGCAGCTCGTAGCGCACGGCTCCGCAGGCGCAGCCGCCCTGAAGCCTTTTCGCCATCAGCACGTTCTCACTTCGCCAGCCCGTGCAAGAACCAATTGACCACCGACAAGACCGCCGCGAACGCCAGCGCCCACAGGAGGTTCGCCACCTCGAAGCCGGGCACGAGCAGCGTGACGAGCTGCACGCAGCCCCCGATGATGACGAAGGTAAACAGCCCCAGTGTAAGGATATTAATGGGAAGGGTGAGGATAAACAGCAGCGGCCTCAAAAACGCGTTGACGATGCCCAACACCACCGCCGCGACCAGCGCGCTGCCGAAGCCCGCGACATGCACCCCGGGCAGCACATGGGCCGCCACGTAAACCGCGACGGCGCTCAGAAGCACATGGGCCAGGATCCGCATGGAGTGACGATCCCGTGACGGGATGCCGCCATTCTAGCATACTCTTGTAACTATTAGAGGTACGGCCCCTTCAACGCAACTTGCGGTCGAGGAAATCCAGAAGGGCGCCGCGCTCGTCGTCGATCTCCCGCGCCGTGCGCAAGCCCAGGCGCCGGAGCAACGGCATGGGCGGGCACCAGCCCTGCACGGAGTGCTGGAGCAAAAAAGCGGACACCACCCCCGAAAGCAGGTACCAACGCCGGTTGACGAAGGTTCCGAGTAAAATTCCCAACAAAGCGAAGCTGGCCGCGTTGGTCTCCAATACCCGCTCGATGTCCCATTCGACGTCGAGCTCGCCGAGGCGGCGCTCGATCGCCTGCCGGTCGGCCATGGCGTAGCGCTCGATGTTGCGCGTCGTCCGCCATTGGATGAGGTCGTTGATATCCTCGCGCGTATTGTCGCGCACCCGCGTCGCGGTCTTGGCGAAAATGGTCATAATGTCACCTCACTATTATGATACCACGAGGGTCGCGCCCGCCCTTTGACGCTTTTACGACGGTTTGAGGTCAATCCAATCCCAGGCGGAGCGGTGCGCGCCGGTTTTCTCGAAATGCTCCAGGAGATCGGCGAAAAGGGGTTGGGCGGCCACGGTGCCGCTGTCGCCGACCACGATAAGGCCGCGCCGCGCGCGGGTGAGCGCCACGTTGAGCCGGCGCCCGTCCTCGAGGAAGCCGATCTCCCCCTGGTCATTGGAACGGACCAAGGAGAGCAGCACCGCCTCCTTCTCGCGGCCCTGGAACCCGTCGACGGTGCCCACCTCGACGGCGGCGGGCACGAGCGCCTTGAGCGCGCGGACCTGGGCGACGTAGGGCGTGAGCACGGCGGCCGAGGAGGGCGGCAGCCCGGCCTCCAATAACTCGCGCAGGAGCCGCGCCACGAGGGAGGCCTCTTCGTCGTTGCGGCGGCTCTGCAGCCACTCGTCCCAGCTTTCTTGGTAGCCCGTGCCGGCGGTGTCGACGAAGCTCACGGGCCGCTCGGTCAAGCGGGTTTGAGCCACGCCGGGCAGCTCGCAGAGAAGGTGCGCGCGCACGGACTCGTCGGCGATGAGCTTGCCCCCGTAGAAGCGCCGGGAAGGGAAGTCCATGATGGCCTCGTGCATCCGGTACTGCACGCGCAGCATCTTCTTGGCCTCTTCCGGCAAAATTGGCATGAGCCGCTCGAACATGGTCACCGCCAGGCCCTGCTTGGCCGCCGACTCGCTGTAGAGGGTCGGGGCCAGCTGCATGGGGTCTCCGGCGAAGACGGCCTTCTTGGCGCGCAGCACGGCGACCCAGGAGAGCGGCTCGGTGGCCTGGCTGGCCTCGTCTAGCACGGCTAGATCGAAGCTCTGCCGGCTCAAGAGGCGGCCGATGGAGCCGTGCGTCGATAGGACCACCTGCGCGCCGCCTATGAGCTCGCGGACGATGGCCTCCTCGATGTCGCGCGCCTCGCGCCAGAGCCGCCCGATATCGCGCTGGCGCTCGTGCCGCTCCTCCCAGCCGAGCTGGACGCGATCGGCGCGGCGGGAGCGCTGCCTCATGAGCCTCTCGCGCTCGAGGTCCAAGTCCCGGATGCGCTTATACTCCGGGTGCTCGTGGATCTGGAAGGCCAGCGTGGCGTGGCGCAGGGCCTCGAGCGTGCGTGCGGGGTGGCCGGCGCGCACTAGGCGAAGGCCCAGCGGCAACAGCTTCTCGAGCATGTTGTCGACGGCGATGTTGGAAGGGGCGGTGGCCAGAACGCGCTTGCCGGCGCGGGCGGCCTGCGTGATGACCTCGACTAAGACCGTGGTCTTGCCGGTGCCGGGGGGGCCGTGGATCAAGGCCGCGTCGCGCGCGGCCAGGGCGGCCAGCACGGCCTCTTTTTGGAACTCGTTGAGCGCGGGGTTGCGGAAGGAGACCTCGCCGAGCTCCCCGATCTCGGCGGCGCGCTCGCCCAAGAGCACGTCGCGCAGCCGCGAGGCCTTGGGGCCGAGGCGGGGCGCTTCCTCCAGGGCACGCTTCATGCGCTTGTAGGTGGCGTCGGAGCCGATCAGGTGAACGCTCCAGCGCCCGCCGGGGAGCTTTTCGGGGAGCGCGGCGTTCATGGCCACCTGGATGTCGAACTCGCCCACGTCCATGAGCGTGCCGTCGAGTCGCTGGCCGGCGGGGGCCTCGACGCTGACCAAGTCCCCCCGGTTCATGGCGTGGAAGGGGCTGATCTCCTCGCCGGCGCTCCGGCGCGAGAGCTTGAGCACCGGGATGCCGCCTCCCATGGGGCCCGCCGATTCGGCCCAGAGCCGGGTGACGGTCTTGCCGGCCTGCTCGCGCAGGGCGGCGGGGAAGCGCTCGAGCTCGAGCTTATTCTGCTCGATCTCGGCCTCGCGCTCGATGTCGAGCAGCCGGGAGAGCTGCTGGAAGTGGCTCACGCGTCCATTCTAGCATGGGTCCTTCGGCCCTTGTCGGGGCGCCGGAGCCAGGTTACAATGGAACTAATTCACCCGCTCGATCGTATAAATGGCATGAACCTTCGAACGCTAGCTACCAAAACGGACCTGGCAATTCTCAATCATGGGATTCGCGAGGTCGAAAAGAAGCTTGATTTCAAAATAGGTAAAGTGGCCGCGTATGTGATACGCGTCGAAGCGAAGATGGAGCGGATGGAAGAGCGCATCATCGATCGCATGGACAAGGGATTTTCCAAGGTGCTAGAGCGTTTGGATGATTTTGCCGGAAAGCTCCGCGATCTCGACCAACGGCAGATCGTAACGAGTTACCGCGTCGACTGGTTGGAAAAGCGGCTGGATTAGCGGCTCAGGGAAGATTCCAGATCGGGTGCCATTGCGGCACCAGGCGAACGTCCCGGCAGACATCCCGCGCCCGCTCTAAAAACTGCGCCGCGAGCGCGGGTTCGATCGATCGGACCGGGCCGATCGGGGTCGCCGGCTGCAGCACTAAAGGAACCTGCGGGAAATCCCCCATCAATTCGAGCACCCGGGCCCATTCCGACGGCGTCGAGCGGTCGGTCAGCACCACCTTGACGAAGGTTTTTTCGGGGCAGACCTCGAGGAATCGGCGATGGGCCGACCATAAGACCCGCCGGGGGATCAAGGCGGAGGGAAGCTTGACGTCCATCGCGATCTGGTCGCACAGCGGAGCGAGCGGTCTCAAGGCGTCGGCAAGCGTGCCGTTGGTCTCGAGATAATTCTCCAGGCCCCGATCCCGGGCCCAAGGCATCATCTCGCGCAGGAAGCCGGCGTGCAGCAGCGGCTCACCTCCGGTCCAGGAGACGGAGCGGTGCGCGCGCTCTTTTTGGAGCTGCAGGATGCGCTTTTGCAGGCAGTCCCGACCCCAGGGCCTGCCCGAGGGAATAGGGATCGTCTCCGGCTCATCGCAGTAGTCGCAATGCAGGTTGCAGCCGCCGAAGCGAACGAATATCTGCCGCTCGCCCAGTCGCACGCCCTCGCCCTGAAGCGAGGAGAATATCTCGACGATCCGGGCCTTCACGCGAGCGCCGGGTCGGGCAACCCCGCCTCCGAGAAGCCCTTGGCGCGCAGCTTGCAGGAATCGCAACGGCCGCAGGGCTTGGACCCGCCCGCATAGCAGGACCAGGTCGACTTCAGGGGGACCCCCAATCTCTTGGCTAGCCGGACGATGGCGGCCTTATCCAGCGAGACGAGCGGGGCCAGCACGCGTATGCCCCGGCCCTCGGTGCCGGAGCGCGTGCCGGCCTTAAGCGCCTTCTGAAAGGCCTTATGAAACGCCGGCCGGCAGTCGGGGTATCCTGAATAGTCCAGGGCGTTAGCCCCGGTGACGATGGCCGAGGCGCCGATCGAATCGGCCAGGCTCGCCGCCAGGGACAAGAGCAACGTATTGCGCGCGGGGACGTAGGTCGAAGGGATGCCTCCCGAGCCGATGCGCGGCAGCGGGACGTCGGGCAGCCGGCCTCGGCCCAGCAGCGAAGAGACCGACAGCCAGGGTAGGCGGAGCCGGATCACCGAGAGGGGCACCGTGGCCTGTCGCGCCACGGCGCGCGCCGAACGCAGCTCCCGGGCGTGCCGCTGCCCGTAGAGCACCGAGAGCGCCCGGCAGCGGTAGCCGCGGGACTTGGCCCAGAAGAGGCAGGTGGAGGAATCGAGCCCCCCGGAGAGCAGGACGACGGCCTTCACCGCGCCTTGGCTTTTTCGGCGGGCGAGGGGAAGACGCCGGCGAGGGCCTTGCGGCATATCTCGCAGACCTCCGCCGAAGAGTTCTCCGAGCGGCCGAGCCATTCGAGGTAGGAGCGGTCGATCCGCGCGACCTCCTCGAGGGGGCGGCCGTGGTATTTGCCGAAATTGAACGTCGCCACGCCGTGCCGCCAAACGAACTTCCCCTTGGGGTCGACGTGCTTGGGGTCGACGGCGTTGCAGAGCTCGTGGATCGCTTGCAGGTCGGCGGGCAGGCTCTTGATCCCCTTGGGGTCCCCGTAGGCTGACAATTGCGCCTCGAACACCGCCAAGGCCGCCTCGGCGTCGGCCCTGGCGTGGTGCGCGTCCTCGAGCGTCTTGCCGCAGTAGAACTGCATGGCGGCGGCCAGGTTGCGCGGCTCCATCTTGTGGAAGATGATCAGGGCGTCGACGGCGCGCCGCCCCGCGAGGTCGAAGGGGAGTCCCGCGCGCTTGAACTCCGCCGAGAGCATGGGCAGGTCGAAGCGGCAGATGCCGAAGCCGCCGAAATCGCAGTCGCCGAAGAACTCGAGAAGCCGGGGGGCCAGCTCGCGGAAGCTCGGCGCGCCCCGGACCATCTCGTCGGTGATGTGGTGCACCTGCGTGGCCTCGGCCGGGATGGGGATCTGCGGGTCGACCAAGGACTCGAAGCTCGAGCGCGAGCCGTCGACGCCTACGCGCACGCAGGCCACCTGCACGATGCGATCGCGCGCGACGTCGACCCCGGTAGCCTCGAGATCGAAAAAAACGAGTGGACGATCAAGCTTGAGCGGCATGGTTTTCACCGCGGCGGGAGCCGTATTCATTTTATCAATTTCGGCGGGCGACCAGCTCGATCTCGACGAGCGCCCCCTTGGGCAGCCCTGAGACCTCCACCGTGGCGCGCGCCGGGAAGGGGCCATGCCCCCCGAAGGCGCGGGAATAGGCCTCGTTCATGGCCTGGAAATCGCTCATGCTCTTGAGAAACACCGTGGTCTTAACCACGTGCTTAAAGCCGAGCCCGGCGGCCTCCAATATGGCCTCGAGGTTCTTGAGCACTCGCTCGGTCTGCGCCGCGGCGTCCTCGCCGGTGAGCCGGCCGGTCTGGGGGTCGAGCGGGATTTGTCCCGAGACGAAGACCAGGTCTCCCGATGAGACGGCCTGGGAATAGGGGCCGATCGCCTCCGGCGCCTTGGCGGTCGAAATCGCTTTTTTCATGCGGCCTCCGAGGCGCGCTTGGCGGCGTACGCCGCCGCGGCGGCCGATAGAAACGCCAAAAACATCGAGGAGGCGATCGCGCCCAGCCACAACCCGAAGCTGCGGGCGAAGGCCCCGTCCGAGACGAACCACAGATCCAGCAATTTGGTGGGCTCAAGCCCCAGGAGCCGGGAGGGCAGCAGCGAAAAGGCGAAGAAGAGCGGCGCGCAAAGCATCAGCAGCACGAGCGGCACCTGCCGCAGCGGGCGGCCGAGCCAGCCCGTCGCCGGCCCGGACTCGGAGTCGAAGAGCTCCCTGGCGCGCTCGGAGGCCTTCCCCCACCCCAGCCCGTCCTTGGCCATCAGGGCCGCGGTCAAATAGCCCGACAAGGGAGCTCCCACCCGGCACATCCAGGCCCATCGGGAGGAGCCACGGCGCACCAGGAATTCCCAGGGCCATACGGCGACGAGCAGGTACACGCCCAGGGAGACGAGGGACGGGACGGCGCGCAGCGCGCGGCCCGCGCCGCACCAGAACCCCGCCTGGGGAAGGCTCGCCGATTGGGCGAGCAGGGCGGCGGGAACGAAAACGGACAAGCCGGCGGCGAGATAAAACCCCATCCAGAAGCGCAGGAAGGCGGGCGTTCCCAGGGGTTCGGGTCGCTCGCCCAGCACGCGGATCGCGCCGCCGATCGCGCGGCCGCCCGCCACACCGACGACGGCCAACAACAGCGCCGCCGAAAGGCATGGGAAGAGCAGGAAATCCGCGCGGGAGTAAAGCAGCCGGATCGAATCGCCGGCCAGCCTGCCCGGCTCGCCGGATTGATCGAGCAGCGAGATCCCCATCCGGTACCACAGCAGGCCCGCGATCTGGACGCAGGCCGTCCACAGCAATAGCCCTTTCCATAGATCGGGAGACGTCTCGCGACGACGCGAGGTGCGGGGCGTCGCTGCCGGGGTGCGGTTGCCCAAGAGCTGCCGCAGAGAGGCCCCGGCCTCGCGGACCTCGGGCGACTCATCCTTCTCGGCGGCGACGGCGGCCTCGCGCAGGCGTGTTTGCCACTCCACCCGCCGATCGGCGGGCAGGTGCCGCCAAGCCTTCAGGCCGCCGACGGCGTGCCGGCGTAGCTCGGGGTTCTCGTCCTTGCAGGCCGAAAGCAGGACTTCGAGCGCAGGCTCCTCGTGGAAGCTCTCGACGCGGCGGTAGAGCGCGTCGAGCACCCAAAGCCGGGCGTAGGGGTTCTTCGCCTGCCGGTAGAGCCGCTCCAGTTTTCCCAAGGCCTCCGGCGAACGGTCGCCCTCAAGGGCGCTCAAGGCGTCGGGCGGCGTGGCGCTGGAGGCGGGCGAGGCCCCCAGGAGCAGGAGCAGAGCCAGGCAGCGGCTCACGTGATGGATTCGATCACCTGTAGCAGGCGCTCGTTGGTCGGGTGCCGCCGCAGCATGTCGACGAGGTTGCGCGTAGCCTCCAAATCCGGCATCACCGCCAGGGCCCTGCGCAGCCGCCAGACCTTCTCGAGGGTGGGCGCCGGCAGCAGCAGCTCCTCGCGCCGCGTGCCGGTGTTCTTGACGTGGATCGCGGGGAAGAGTCGCGCCTCGGCGGCCGGGCGGTAGAGCACGAGCTCCATGTTCCCGGTGCCCTTGAACTCCTGGAAGATAACCTCGTCCATCCGCGAGCCGGTGTCGACGAGTATCGTGGCGAGGATGGTCAAGGAGCCGCCCTCCTCGAGCTTCCTCGCGGCGCCAAAAAAGCGGCGCGGCACCTCCATGGCCCGCGAGTCGAGCCCGCCGGTCATGGTCTTGTTGCCCGTGGCGGCCGTGTTGTGCACGCGCGAGAGGCGCGTCAGGGAGTCGACGACGATCATCACGTCCTCTCCCTGCGCCGCCGAGGCCACGGCCTGGTGGTAGACCGTCTCGGCCAGGCGTATATGCTCGTCGTAGGCGCGGTCGGAGGAGGAGGCGTACACCTCCGCGGTGACGCTGCGCTTGAAATCCGTCACCTCCTCGGGACGCTCGTCGACGAGCAGGCAGAGCACGCGCATGGCGGGCTCGGCTTTGGCCACGGCCTGGCAGAACTGCTTGAGGATGGTGGTCTTTCCGGCCTTGGGCGGGGCGACGATGAGCCCGCGCTGACCCTTGCCGACGGGGGCAAGCAGGTCGACGGCCCGCATCGCGGGCTCGCTGGAGCCGCGCTCGAGCTGTATCCACTCGTGCGGGGTCAGCGGGGTCTTGGCCAAGAATATCTTCTCGGCGTCCGTACGCTGGGGGGCGGCGGGCCGGTTTTCCCGGAAACCCCCCCCGCCTTGCCCTCCGGGGGCTGGGCGATGGGGACGGTGGTGGTGCCTGTGGCGGGGATCTCTCATAACTTCCTCCTCATGTCTGTCCGTCCAAAACGAAAGCCCCAGGCCAGCGGGCGTTCAAGGCCGATAAGGCGTGCTGGAGCAGCCGCGCGGTCCAGGCCAGTACATCCTCGGGCGGCTCGCCGTTCTCGACGCCGCGGCCGAAGACGTGGGACCAGGGCATCCCGGAGGCCCCGGCCTGCAGATGGCGGCGGAAATGGCGCTTGAAGGCCTCGATCCATTCCTCCGCCTCGGCCGCGGGAAGCCCCGAGGCCGTCAGGCGCGAGCGCAGCATCCCGCCGTCGAGGGAGGCCTTCCAGTCCGGCTCCCGCAGGCGCGACTCCTCCTGGAGCAGGCGCTGCCCCGTCGGGTCGGCGGCGATCCAGCCCATGGCGGCGGCGACCTCGCCCAAGGCGCGCAGCAGGGGCAGGGCCTCGTCGGCATGCTGCTCCTTGCAGAGCAGGGCGACGGCGTCGGCGAGCCGGCAGCAGCGCCCGGCCGCGGCCGTCAGCCAGGCGGCGGCCCTGTCGTCGGCCTTGAGCTCGGGCCCGACCCGGCTAAATCCGTTGTCGAAGGCCGCCTTGAAGGCCCCCACGCGCCGGATCAGGCTTTCCATGCTGCGCTCCGGTTTGGTATCGTATGGAGATCGTGCCCACCATACTCATCGTCGACGACGACATCGACCTGGTCCAAATATTGACCACCGCCCTGGGGGCGGCCGGCTACAAGATCGCCTCCGCCTCCGACCCCAAGACGGGGCTCGAGAAGGCCCGCTCCACCAAGCCGGACCTCATCATCCTCGACTACCACATGCCCGGGGAGACGGGGGCCCATCTCTTCGAATCCTTCCGGCGCAACGGCTCCACGGCCAAAACCCCGATACTCTTCATGAGTGGGGAGGCCACCGAGGAGCAGATCAGCTCCGAGACCGCCGATTTCGCCAACACGCGCTTCTTGCCGAAGCCAGCGCATATCGCCGACCTGCAGAAGACGATACGCGAGATGCTGTCTTAAGGTGCCAGGCATCCACTTTCTACACTTTCTCCACTTACTCTGAATCAGAAAGTTGAGAAAGTGTAGAAAGTGGATGCCTGGCACCGCTGTTACCATTGCGTCCTCTCTCCCCCCCGGATGGCTTCCTTGGGAATGCGCAAGGTTAGGGTGCAGGCATCGTCGTAGCCGAATTCCATCTTCGCGATCTCGGCCTGCCTGAGCAGCGGGCGGATGCGCTCGGGCGGCACCAGCTTGCGTAGCTGGACAATGAGCTTCTCCTGCGCCTCGATCGCCGCGCCCTCGCGGGCCACCAGTCGACGCTGCTCCGGCCGCGTCTCCCCGTATTCGGGGGCCCCACGGCCCACGCCAACCAAGTACTCGCGCCCATCCGGAAATCGGATGAGATTCTGCAGGGTCAATTCCTCGACGGGGATCTGATGCACCTTGGGCGTCTGTGTGGGCTGCAAGCAGCCCGCGAGAATCAACATGAGCATGGGACTCAATCGAAGCGCCATACCGAGACCTCCCGTATCTTAAGCGCCGCCGAGATCCGACGCGCGATGCTGAGGAAACGCTCCGGGCCGTCGGAGACGAAGTAGCGCCGCGTCGCCTCCCCGGAGCGACGGCGCAGGCTCATCTGCTCAAGGAGCGAATCGGCCTCGCGGGCCGTCTGCTCGGCCGAATCGATAAGCCGCACGGAAGACCCCATCGTTTTCCTTAATACGGGCTTGAGCAAGGGATAATGCGTGCAGCCGAGGATCAAGGTATCGACGCGCGCCTGCTTGAGTGGCTTAAGATAACGCGCCGCCACCGCCGTGGTCAGGGGGTGGGACCACCATCCCTCCTCGACCAAGGGCACGAAGAGCGGGCAGGCCGCCACCACCGCCCGGACCCCGGGGAGGCGGCGCTCGAGGGCCTTCTGGTAGCCCCCGCTCTTGACCGTGGCCTCGGTGGCGATGACGCCGACGCGCCGCGCCCTCGAGGAGGACGCGGCGCGCACGCCGGGCTCAAGCACACCGATCACCGGGATCGGCAGTTCCGCCTGGAGCCTCTCGAGGGCCAAAGCCGAGGCCGTGTTGCAGGCCACGACCATCAGCTTGATGTCGTGGCTCAACAGGTAGCGGCCGACCTGCAAGGCGCAGCGTTCCACGGCCTCCTTGGATTTCGACCCGTAGGGTAGGTGCGCCGTGTCGCCGAAATAGACCAGGTGCTCGCCAGGCATGCGGCGCGAGAGCGCCTTGAGCACCGTCAGGCCTCCCATTCCCGAATCAAAGACACCGATGGGCCGGTCCACGCTCACGGATGCTTGGCCCCCAGGCTCCAGTCCTGCCTCGCGGCGAATTCCGCGATGGCCCGGTGCAGCGCCTCCACAAGGCGGCGGCGGAAGCGCTTGGAGCCGAGCTTCGACTCGTCGGCGGCGTGGGAGAGAAAGCCCATTTCGACGAGCACGGCCGGGGCGTCGGTACCTCGCAGCACGTAGAAGGCCGCCTGCTTGACCCCCCGGTCCTGCATCGAGACGCCGCGGTGCTGGCGCAGGAAGCGGGTCATCAGCCCGGCCAGCACCGAGGCCCCGTTGATGTACTCCGTCTTGGCCATGGCGTGCAGCAACAGGGCGGCCTCCTCATCGGGCGGTGGGCCGCCGCCCTCGAGCTTGATCACCGAGTTCTCGACGTCGGCCACGCGTTCGGCCTCGGGGTCGGAAGCCTTCTCGGATAGGAAATATATCTCGTAGCCGTTCTCGGAGCGCTGAGAGGCCCAGTTGCAGTGCAGGGAGACGAAGAGGTCGGCATTGAACTCGTTAGCCATGCGCGAGCGCTCGGCCAGCGGCACGAAGACGTCCTTGTCGCGCGTCAGGAGCACCTCGAAACGCCCGTCCTCCCGGAGCAGCTCGGCCAGCTCGAGAGCGGCGGCAAGGTTGACGGTCTTCTCGAGCGTGCGACGCCGCCCAACGGTCCCAGAGTCCTTGCCGCCGTGCCCGGCATCGATGACCACGCGGCGCTTGGGGTGCATGGCGGCCACCGGCGCCGTAGAGGCCGAGACCCGCTGGCCGTTAGGCTCCTCGCGCTTGTCGATGATCAGGGTCCTCGACGCGGCGTCGAAGCGGCTGTCCATGCGCGCGAGCTCGGCGAATTCGGGGGAGAGGAAGAATTCGAGGGGAATGAAGGCGATGGAGGCCCTCACTAGCACCGGATGGCCCAAGGCCAACGGCTTAGAGCCGATGCGGGCCTCCTTGGAGTCGAGCACCAGCTGCACCTGAGTGCCGCGCAGGCTGAGCTGGACCTTGCCCGAGGCCGGGCGCCAATAAAAACGGGCGCCGTAGAGCTGGGCCGCCCGATCGCCGCGCAAAAACAGCGCCGCTCCGACCCGGTAGGCGTCGACGGAGCGCTCCTTGCCGGAGACGACGCAGCGCAGCGTCTCCATGGCGGAGGCGGGGGCGGCGAAAAGCAGGGCGGCGGCGAGGAGAAGGTTCATTCGAGGATGATGCGGTAATCCTCCCACTTGAGCAGCGGATCGCCCTGTATCTTGATGGCGCGGTGGACATTCTTCTCGATAACGGCCTGCTTCTCCGCGAAGCCCTCGGCCAGCTGCGGGTGCAGCAGCAGGCGGATCTGCCCGCCGGGGCGGCCCTGCGTCAGCTCGTGAATCTCGCGCTGGATGCGGATGCGGATGCTCTCGGCCGAGAGCACGCGGCCCGAGCCGTGGCACTCGGGGCAGCCGTCGGTCATGAGGCTCACCGTCGACTCGCGCTTTCGCTCACGCGTCATCTCGATGAGGCCCAGGCGGGTGATGGGCAGGATACGGATCTTGGCACGGTCGCGGCGGACGGCGTCGGCTAAGGCTTCCATGACCCGGTTGCGGTTGGAAGCCTTCTTCATGTCGATGAAATCGATGACCACGATGCCACCAATGTTGCGCAGCCGCAGCTGGTGGGCGATCTCGTAGGCGGCCTCGATGTTGGTCATGGTCACCGTCTCTTCCTGGGACTTCGACCCCGTGAAGCGCCCGGTATTGACGTCGATGGCGCAGAGGGACTCGGCCTCCTGGACGATGATGGTGCCCCCACTGGGCAGCGCCACCTTGGTCTGGCGGAGCTTCTCGATCTCATGTTCTAGATTGAAGGCCGTAAATATCGGTGTCTTGGCGTCGTAGAGGCGCACGCGCTCCTTGAGCTCCGGGGATATTTTGTTGATGAAGTCGAGCACGTTGTGGTAGGCCTCCTTGCTGTCGAGGAGGTAGACGTAGACCTGCTCCGAGAGCAGGTCTCGCGCGACCTGCATGGTCAAGTCGAGGTCCCGGTGCAGGAGGCAGGGCGGCGGCGTGGACTGGAAACGCCGCTCGACGGCCTCCCAGGTGCGCATGAGGTACTTGACCTCGCGCTCGAGCTCCTGCTCGCTGGCCCCCTCGGCCTCGGTCCGGACCACCACGCCCTTGCCGGCCATGACCTCGGCGACGAGGCGGTCGACGATCGTAGACAGCCGCTTGCGTTCGTTGGGGTCGACGATGTGCTTGGAGATGCCGACGTAGTTCTGGAACGGGGTGAAGACCAGGTAGCGACCCGGCAACGAGACATCCATCGTGACCTTCATGCCCTTGGTGCCGATGGCCTCCTTGGCCACCTGCACCATGACATGCTGGCCCTTCTTCAAGGTCTGGTCGATCGGCGCCCGGGTATCGCCCAACACGTCGGAGATATAAAGGTAGGCGTTCTTCTCGAAGCCGATGTTGATGAAGGCCGAAGAGATCCCGGGCAGCACGTTCTCCACGACCCCCTTGTAGATATTGCCCACGATATTCTGGGCGCTCTTGCGCTCCCAGAGCAGCTCGACGAGGCGGTTGTCCTCCAGGATGGCCACGCGGGTCTCCTCGAAAGAGGTGTTGGCGAGTATCTCACGCTTGAGCTGCCGCCTGCGGTCGGCGACGTGGCTGGGCTCTGGCCTCTGCTGCCGGCGCCGGTCGCCCACGCGGCCCCGCCCCTGCTGCTCACGCTCGCCCCGGCGCTCCGGGCGCTGCTCGGGCCTGCCGTCCCTGCGCTCCTGGGGCGGGCGTTGCGGCGGGACGGCCGTAGCCGGCGGAGCGGGGGCCGGAGACTGGGCCTTGAGCGCCGCCTCTTTCTCCTCCTCGAACTGCGCCAAGGCCTCCTCCATGTCCATCTCCTCGGCCTCCTGGATGGAATGGATCTCGGCGCCGATCGCGTCCTCTTCCTCCGACCCTTCCGCGGCATCGTCGCCGGCGGGGACCGATTCAAAATGCTGCTTCGATTCGTTTTCTTGCATGATGTCTCCTAAATGGCTACGCAAACGAGTAATGATGGGAATAGATGTTCATCACGATTCCCAAGGTCCAAAGATTAATCACCAGGCTCGAACCCCCATAGGAGACGAGCGGCAGGGGCAATCCGGCCACCGGAAAAAGCCCCAGGCACATCCCCACGTTGATCGCCAGGTAGGCGGTATACATGGCTGCCAGCCCCGCGCAGACCAAAAAGCCGTAGCGGTCCCGCGAGAGCCTCGCGGCGCAGACCACGCGCCAGATCAGCATCAAATAGAGCAGTAGTACCGCCGAAGCGCCCCAAAAACCCATCTCCTCGCCGATGACGGCGAAGATAAAATCGGTGTGACGCTCGGGCAAGAAGCCCAATTGCGACTGGGTGCCGGAAAATATCCCCTTTCCCCCCATCCCTCCCGAGCCGATGGCCACCAACGCTTGGTTTACGTTGTAAGAGGCTCCCTGCGGGTCGATCTCGGGGGCCAGGAAGGCCAAAAAGCGCTTGCGCTGGTAGCCCTTGATCTGGTGGTTGATGGCCTCCGCCGAGCCGAGACCCCCCAACACCACCATGGCGGTGGTCGCGAAGATCAGCCAATGCACCGGGGCGCGCGCCCAATGCGTCAGTTTCCACAAGAAGAACGCGACTAGAAATATCCCCGCCGCCGCCAGCAGCAGGCTCTTGCCGGGGGTCGACAGCGACAGCAGGAAGGCGGCCGTCGGCGAGGAGGAAACCCATTGCGGGCGAAGTGAAAGCAGGGTCCAGAGCAGCGGCAGGCCCAGCGTCAAGCTCCCGTAGAGGCCCATGGCCAGGATATGCGCCACGTTGGCCCCGGCGCAGAAGAGCATCGCCAGGCTCATCGGGAAGAACACGAGGCAGGAGGAAAAATCAGGTTCCTTCAAGATCAGCACCAGCACCAGGGCGCAGAGCCCACCGGCCTGCAGGAAGGTCTTGAGATGGTGGATGCGGTCGGCCCGCCGATCGAGGAAGGTCGCCAGGACCAGCACGGTACACACGCGCGCGAACTCGGATACCTGGAAATTGAAGAAGGGGAGTTGAAACCACGCCCGCTGGCCGCGCAGCTTGACACCGACGAAAAGCACGGCGACGAGCAGCAGCAGGGTAATCCCGTAGAGGGCCTTGCTCTGGTCCTGGAATACCTGGTAATTGACGCTCACGCCGAGCAGGAACAACCCCACGCCGATAGACAGGGCCAGAAAATGCCTCTGCAAGACCTGCCCGTAATTGGCCTGTCCCAGGGAGGCCGAGAGTATCCCGAGCGTCCCGATGAGGAGCAGCCCGCCCATCGCCACCAATAGCATCCAGTCCCAACGCCCGCGCATCCCAGCCTTAATGGACATAAGGCCTCCCAGGTGACGGGGCCCGCGCCGGCGGCTGGGCGGGCCTGAGCTCCTCGATATTCGGCTCGGCCTCGGCCGGAGGAGATTCGGGCTCGGCCGGCGTGGGAGCCTCAATGCCGAAGGCGGTACGGATAATCTTGCGGGCTACCGGGCCCGCGGCCTCCGAGCCGTGGCCTCCCTGCTGGATCAATACGGAGACCGCTAGGGTCGGGGGCTCTCCTTCCTTGCCCGCGTAGGCGACGAACCAGGCGTGATCGTCGCCATGAGGGTTCTGGGCGGTGCCGGTCTTGCCGGCGATGGTCAGACCCGGGGTCTGCATCCGCACCCCGGTGCCCGAGCGCACCACCTCGAGCAGCCCCGCGTGAAGCAGGTCCCAGGTCTGGGGCTTAAGATCGATCGTACCCAATAGCTCCGCCTTCTGCCGGTACTCGGGCCGCCCGTCGGAATATTCGATCCGGTTGACGAAATGCGGCCTCCACATCTGTCCCCGGTTAGCCACCGCCGCGACCACGACGGCCATCTGCAGGGGGGTTACGAGCATCTCCCCCTGGCCGATGGAGAGGTTGCAGGTGTCGCCGTCATGCCAGCCGGCCTTGCGCGCGCGCCGCGCCTGCGGGCCGAACATGTTGCCGCTCTTCTCGCCCGGAAGGGCGATGCGGGTCCTCTGCCCCAGGCCGAAGATCCGCCCATAACGCTCGATGAGATCCGCCCCGACGCGCAGGCCCATCTTGTAAAAATAGACGTCGCAGGAATTGGCCAATCCCGACGTCCATTCCTGGTACTGGTGGCCTTTCTTCTGCCAGCACCGGAACACATGCTTGCCCAGCTCGAAGTAGCCGGGGCAGAAAGTTCTGTCGCCGGGGAGGACCCGATTCTCGTTGAGCATGGCCGCGCCTGAAATGATCTTAAAGGTGGAGCCGGGCTCGAAGGTGCCGGATAGTGCGAGGTTGAACTCGGGGAATTTCGCGAGTTTCACCGTGCCCTCGGGAAGGAGGAATTGGTTCGGGTCGTAGTCGGGAATCGAGGCCAGCGCCAAGATTTCCCCGTTGCGGGGATCGAGCACGACGGCCGCCCCGGCGCGTGAGGGCGAGGTGCGGATGGCGTCCTCGGCGGCCTTCTGGATGTTGGCGTCGAGGGTGATGTGGATGTTGCTGCCCGCGCGCCAGGGCACGTGCTCGAGCAGCCGGCGCATGCGCCCCGCCGCGTCGATCTCCATGCGGATGCCGCCGTCGATGCCTCGCAGCTCCCTTTCGAACATCTTCTCGAGACCCGCCCGGCCCACCCGGGAATCGACGCGGTATCCCCTTCCCTTGAGCTCCTTCCATTCCTTTTCGTTCATACGGGCCATGTAGCCCACCAGGTGGCTCGCGAAAGCCCCGAATGGGTAGTAGCGCCGTGCCTCGACGATCAGGTTGACTCCGGGATAGATCGTCTTGAGCTCGGAGAGCTTGAACATCCTCTGGGACGTCAAGTTCTCCGCCAGGCGGATCGCCGACTCCTCCCGCACGGCCGTGCGCAGGGTGTCGAGCAGGACGGCGGGGTCCTGTCCCAAGAGCGGGGCGAGGTCGGCCGAGAGGCCCTTCAAGTACTTTTCGTCGTCGTCCTTGCCCGGCATGTAGATCATCGAGAACGCGGCCTGGTTGGTGGCGATCAAACGGCCGTTGCGGTCGTAGATGCGGCCGCGCGGGGCGGTCTGCCGGAGCAGCTGGGTGCGGTTTCGCTCCGCCGCGAGGGTGTAGCGCACGTTATGGATCACCTGCACCTGCAGCAGCCTGACCCCGAGTACGGCGACGGCGGCGTAGCAGCAGATCCACAGGAAATTGAGGCGCTCGTAGAGTGGGGTGCGGTTCACCATGGGCGCGCGGTGGGCCGCAGGGCCCGCTCCGCCAAGGAGAAGAGTACGGGCGCCAGCAGGCCGTTATAGACGGGGATGACGAGCAGGGCCGCCCAACCGGCCCAGAAGGCTTGGCGCTGGAAGACCAGGCCGAGCCCGGCCAGCGCGACGAAATACAGCAGCGAGAGTATGGCCGTCATAGCGGCCTGGGAGGCCGGCGTCGACATGTCCATCTGACGGCGACCGGCGCCGACGAGGTAGGCCGTCCCGGTTAATAGCAGGGCGTTGGCGCCGAAGAGGTGCACATCGAGCGCATCTAGGAACAGCCCCCAGAAGAACCCGTAGCATTGCCCCGCCACGGGGCCGTACTGCGAGGCGACGGCCAGCGTCAGGACCAAGAGCAGCTGGGGGGCCAAGCCGTAGAAGGGCAGGTAGGTGCACCACCACCAGTGCGCCAGCAATCCCGCCAAGAAAAGGCCGACGGCGTAGAGAGCCCTCATTTCGACCTCTGCCGAACCAGGATCATGACTTCCTTCAGGACGGAAGCCTGCACGGCGGGCGTCACCTCCACGGATTGGAAGGCGAGGAATGGGTCGCTCGCGAAGACGCGCGAGATATGGCCGACGAGTATGTCGGGCGGAAAGGTCTCGCTGGTGGGCGAGGTATAGACGGCTTCGCCGATGGTGAACTGCGCCTCCTCGGGAAGGTAATTCATGCGCAGCTTCGGGTTCCCCTGGCCCTCAATCAAGCCCTCCCATTGTTTGGAGGGGATGTAGGCCGCCGCCGAGGAGAGCTCGTCGGTCAACAACAGCACCTTGGACCAACGCGGCCCGATCTCGGTGATGCGCCCCACGGCCCCAAGCGTCCCCCCCTTGAGCCCCAGTACGGGCGCGTTGAGCTCGAGCCCGTCCTTTTCGCCGGCATCGACGAGGAGGAAGCGGAACCAGTTAGGGGACTCGCGCTTAACCACCCTCGCCCAGAGGAGCAGCCGGCCCTGGCCGGGCTTGATCCCCAGCTCGCCGCGCAGGCGTTCGTTCTCGCGGCGCAGGCTCTCGGCCTCGGCCTTGAGCAACGCCGCGTTCTTGAGCTCCTCGCGCAGCTCGCGGTTCTCGATGTCGGCCAGGATCAAGTGCCGGATGCTTGATGGGATGCGGGAGAAGCGCTCGGCGGCGCGCGACCCATGGAAGGGGATCGGGTTGAACAGGTAGGAGAGCCCGGCCTTGAACGACTGCACCAGCGGCGACATGGGCAGGCAGAGCAGGGTCAACGACACGGCGCTGAAGAAAACCAACAGGTAATTAGCGATGCGCTTTCCGCCCATAAGGGACGAGAGAGACGAATGCGTCTCGTTTCTGGCTAGCGCGAAGTGCCGTAGCGGTACGACGTCACGAAGTCCGGGCGCCGGTGCCGGATCTGCTCGAGTTCCTCCAGGAACTTCCCGGTGCCCATCGCTACGCAGCTCAAGGGATCGGCCGAGCGGTGCACGGGGAGCTCGGTCTCTTGCCGGATCAAATCCGGCAAGCCCCGCAGCAGGGTTCCCCCGCCCGCCAGCACCATCCCACGATCCACCAAATCCGCAGCCAATTCCGCCGGCGTCTCCTCCAGCGTGTTTTTGATCACATCCAGGATGAGCTGCACCGGCTCCATGAGCGCCTGGCGCACCTCTTCCGAGGTGATGAGAACGGTCTTAGGAAGGCCGGTGGCCTGATCCCGGCCCTTCACTTCCATCGTCTTCTCCTCCTTGAGGGGGAAGACGGAACCGATCTGTATCTTGACGTCCTCGGCGGTTGTCTCGCCGATGAGTAGGTTGTATTTCCTCCGGAAATGCTGCATGATCGCGTCGTCCATCTCGTCGCCGGCGATGTCGATGGACTTCGACACCACCATCCCGCCCAGGGAGATCACGGCGACCTCGGTCGTCCCGCCGCCGATATCGACGATCATGTTGCCGTGCGCCTCGGAAATGGGCATGTCGGCCCCGATGGCCGCCGCCATGGGCTCCTCGATGAGGTAGACCTCGCGCGCCCCGGCCTGCTCGGCCGACTCTTGGACGGCGCGGCGCTCGACCTCGGTGATGCCGGAGGGGATGCCGATAACGATCCGGGGGTGCAGCAGGCTCCTGCGGTTGTGCACCTTGCGGATGAAGTACTTAATCATCTCCTGCGTCACCTCAAAATCCGCGATGACGCCGTTGCGCAGCGGGCGCACGGCCACGATAGAGGCCGGCGTGCGGCCCAGCATCCTCTTCGCCTCGGCCCCGATGGCCAGCACGCGCCGCGTCTCCCGATCGATGGCGACCACCGAGGGCTCGCGCAGCACGATACCGTGATTCTTCACATAGACCAGGGTATTGGCCGTGCCCAGGTCGATGCCCATGTCGTTGGAGAAGAGGCTGAAGAGGTAGTCGAACATTACGATACCAGGCGCACCAACCCGAGCTCGGAATTGTCCCCGGCGCGCGTTTTCGTGCGCAGCACCTGCGTGTAGCCACCGGGGCGGCTCGAGTAGCGCGGCACGATCACGTCGAAGAGCTTCTTGTAGACGAGCTTGTTGCGTACGTGCCGGCGCACCTGCTGGTGCTTGCCGTTCTTGGCCTGGGTGATGATGCGCTCCGCGAAAGGTCGGAGCTCCTTGGCTTTGGCGATGGTCGTTTCCACGCGTTCGTGCAGGAAAAGGCTCGTGGCAAGGTTGGACAAGAGCGCACGGCGGTGCGGGCCGGTCCTGCCCAGCTTGCGTCCTCCGTAATGTTTTATCATTTTTTACCTCGAAATCCTCGCGCTTAGACTTGCATCCCCAAGGAGAGGCCCATATCCTTGAGCCGGTCCTTGATCTCGTCGAGGGACTTCTTGCCGAAGTTCTTGACGGCCATGAGCTCCTCGGACTTCTTCGTGACCAGGTCGCGGATGGTCTTGATCCGCGCCACCTTGAGGCAGTTGGACGCGCGCGAGGAGAGCTCGATCATCTCGACCGGCTGGTTGAGCAGGTCGCGCAGCTTGGCGTCTAGGGCGACGCCGCCCTCCGCGCCGCCGACCTCCCCTCCCGCGGAGAAGTCCCCGTCGGCGGGCGCCGACGCGGCCAGCTCGCTCTCCGGGATGAAGATGTTGAGCGACTCGCGAAGAAGCTTGGCGGCCTTGATCAAGGCGTCGGCCGGGGTGATCGAGCCGTCCGTCCATATCTCAAGGATGAGGCGGTCGTAGTCGGTGATCTGACCCACCCGGGCGTTTTCGACGTCGTAGTGCACCTTGACCACCGGCGAGAACAGGGCGTCGACGGGAAGGAACCCAGCCGGCCAATGGGCTTGGGCCCGGAGCTCCTCGGCCGGGATATAGCCGCGGCCCTTAGAGATCTCCAGCTCCATCTCCAGCTTCCCGCCCGCCTCCAGATGCGCCAGCACCAGATCGGGGTTGACGATCTCGACGTTGGAGTTGACTTGGATGCTCTTGGCCGTCACCGGGCCTTCCTTCTTGACGCTCAGGTAGACCGTCTCCGGCCCGTTCGAGAAGATCTTCATACGCAGCTTCTTCAAGTTGAGCAGGATGGTGATGACGTCCTCGCGCACGCCGGTGATGGTCCCGTACTCGTGTCGGGCTCCCTCGATGCGCACGGCGGTGACCGCCGCTCCCTCCAGGCTCGAGAGCAGCACGCGGCGGAAGGAATTGCCGATGGTGTGCCCGTAGCCGCGCTCGTAGGGCTCCGCCACGAACTTGGCGTAGCTCTCCGTCATCGTCTTGTCGTCTACGTGGAGCTTCTGGGGCAGGATCAGTTCTTTATATGCCATGGGGCCTCCTACTTCGAGTAATATTCGACGATCAGTTGCTCGGTCACCGGGAAGGAGACCTCCTCGCGGGAGGGCTCCCGGAGCACCTTGGCGCTGAGCTCGGCCTCGTTGAATTCGAGAAACGAGGGCCTCAGCGACTTGCGGCTGGCCGTGTCGAGGCTGAGCTTGACGTTGACGTTCTCGCGCAGCTTCAAGTCGACGGAGATCTTGTCTCCCGGCTTGACCTCGTAGGACGGGATGTTGACCGGCTCGCCGTTGACGCGGACATGCCCGTGCAGGACGAGCTGGCGGGCGTACTTGATGCTGGTCGCCACCCCCATGCGGCGGACGATGTTGTCGAGCCGGCATTCCAGATAGCGCAGGAGCTCCTCGCCCGTCTTGCCGGTCGCCTTCGAGGCGCGCGCCACGAGATGCTGGAGGGGCCTCTCGGTCATGAGGGCCATGCGGCGTAGCTTTTGCTTCTCGCGCAGCCGGATGGCGTATTCCGAGGGTTTGCCCCTCTGCGGCTTGGCCATGCCGGGAGTCGTCGGACGCTTCTCCAGCGTGCACTTGGTGATGCATTTGTCGCCTTTGAGGAAAAGCTTGACCTGCTCCCTCCGGCAAAGCCTGCAGACGGGTCCTATGTGTCGTGCCATGCGATTATACTCTCCTGGGTTTTGGGGGGCGGCAGCCGTTGTGCGGAAGCGGCGTGACGTCCTTGATGCTTAAGATGTGCAGGCCCACGGTCTGCAAGGCGCGGATCGCGGTCTCGCGTCCAGGCCCCGGGCCGTTAATGAAGACGGCGACCTGCTTGACGCCGAGCTCCACGGCCCGGCGGCCGACCTTGCTGGCGGTCATCTGAGCCGCGAAAGGCGTGCCCTTGCGGGTGCCCTTGAAACCCGAGGCCCCGGCCGAAGCCCAGGCCAAGGTGTCGCCGCGCTCGTCGGTGATGGTCACGATCGTGTTATTGAAAGACGACTGGATGAAGACCTTGGCGAAGGTCACCGATTTCCAATTCTTCTTTCCCCCACGCGGCTGCGCGCCGCGCTGGGGCTGCTGTGTAGCGCCCGCGGCGGGGCGCTCCGGGTTGCTGGGGGGCTGCTTTTCGTCTGCCATGTGTTCCGTCCTCCTACTTCGCCGCCGGCTTGGGCGCCGCCGCGGGCTTGGCCGCGGGAGCCGAGGGCGCCTTGCCGGACCCGACCGTCTTGCGCCGTCCGCGGCGCGTGCGTGCGTTGGTGCGCGTGCGTTGCCCGCGCACGGGAAGGTTCCGGCGGTGCCGCACGCCCCTCCAGGACCCGATCTCGATGTAGCGATGGATGTTCTGCTGCAGCTGCCGCCGCAGTTCGCCTTCCACCTTGTAGTCCTTAGTAAGGATCGAGTTGATAAGACCGACCTGGCTCTCGGTCAGGTCCTTGACCCGGGTCGACGGGTCCACCGACCCCTTGAGCTTATCGAGTATGTCTAGCGAGGTCTTGCGGCCGATCCCGTAGAGATAGCCCAAGGCGATATCGATCCTCTTATTCTTCGGCAAATCCACTCCCGCGACGCGTGCCATCTGACCCCCTATCCTTGGCGCTGCTTATGGCGGGGATTGGAACACAGCACCCGCACCACGCCCGCGCGCTTGATGATCTTGCACTTCTGGCAAATCGGCTTGACGCTGGCTCTCACTTTCATGCCTATTTCTCCCTATAAACGATGCGCCCGCGGCTCAGGTCATAAGGCGAGAGCTCGAGCTTGACCTTGTCGCCCGGCAATATCTTGATGTAATGCATGCGCATCTTGCCCGAGATGTGCGCCAGGACCACCTTGTCGCCCGGGATCTGCACCCGGAACATCGCGTTGGGCAGGGCCTCGAGTATGCTGCCTTCGACTTCGATCTTGTCTTCCTTCCCCATTTATCCCCTGGCCGTGAGCACCTGCGGCCCGTCCTTCGTCACGGCGATCGTGTGCTCGAAATGCGCCGACCATGTCCCGTCGGCGGTCACGGCGGTCCAACCATCGTCCAATATCCGGACATCGGGGGCCCCGATGTTGACCATCGGCTCGACGGCGAGCACCATGCCCTCGGCCAGACGCAGGCCCGTGCCCGGCTTGCCATAATTGGGCACCGGCGGGTCCTCGTGCAGCGCGCGGCCGATGCCGTGGCCCACGAAAGAGCGCACGACCGAATAGCCCTTCGACTCGACGTGCCGCTGCACGGCGGCGCCGACGTCCCCCATCCGCTTATCCGGCCACATCTGATCGATGCCTTTCTCCAACGCCTCCCGCGTGGCCGCCAAAAGGCTCTCGGCCTCCGCCGAGACATTCCCCACCGGGACGGTGAGCGCGGAATCGGCGTAATAGCCCCTCCATACGACGCCAAAGTCGAGGCTGACCAGATCCCCGGCCTTAAGCTTCTTGCCCTTATTCGGGATCCCGTGCACGACCTCCTCATTGACCGAAACACACAAAGACGCGGGAAAGCCGCGGTAGTTCAGAAAGGCCGGCTTGGCCCCGCGCCGCTTGATCTCCGAGGCGGCGATGCGGTCGAGCTCCCAGGTGCTCACGCCCTCTTGGGTGGCCGCCGCGACCATGTCCAGGATGGCGGCGACGATGATCCCGGCCTCGCGCATGAAGCCGATCTCCTGGGGGCTTTTGAGCTCAACGGTCGCCACGGGACTCATTTCGCCTTGACCGCCGATTGGTCGATGATCGAGACGAGGGCCTCGGTGACCTTTTCCGTGGGTTGGTTCCCGTCGACCTCGAAAAAAGACTGTTCGGCCTTGTAGTAGGCCACCAGGGGCCTCGTTAAGTCCTCGTAGACCATCAGGCGTTTGCGCACCGTGGCCTCTGAATCGTCCTCGCGCTGGATAAGCTCGCCGGAACATTTGTCGCATTTGCCCTCGACGGCCGGTGGGCGCGTTACTATGTTGAAGAGCTCGCCGCAGGTCTTACAACTACGCCGGGAGGTGAGCCTCTCGACGACGGCCTTTTCGTCCATGTTGAGATAGAGCACGAGGTCGATCGCGGAGCCCGATTTACGCAGGTATTTGTCCAAGGCCTGGGCCTGCTCGAGCGTACGGGGGAAGCCGTCAAGCAGCCAGCCGGACGGACTGGCGTCAAGCTTGGAGGCGACGAGTTCCACTACCACGGGATCGGGGACCAAGGTGCCGCTCTTGAGATACCCCTCCACTTTTTGGCCGAGCTCGCTCTTGGCGGCGATCTCGGCGCGGAAGAGGTCACCCGTCGCGATATGGACGACACTGTAGCGGGCCGACAACAGCTTGGACTGGGTCCCTTTCCCCGCGCCCGGGCATCCTAATAGGACGATTCTCATGAGCTAGCCCCCACGTTGAACCAGCGCTGCTTGATGCGGCCCTTCTTGAGGAAGCCTTCATAATGGCGCATGATCAGGTGGGCCTCCAATTGGCCCATCGTGTCAAGCGCGACGCCGACGGTGATCAGCAGGGCGGTCCCGCCGAGGTAAAAGGGGGCGTTGAAGACGTTCTGGAGATAATCGGGCAGGACCGAGATAGCCGCCACGAACAGCGCTCCCCCGAGGGTGATGCGCTCCAATATCCACTCGATATGCTTGGCCGTGGGCTCGCCGGGGCGTATGCCCGGGATGAATCCTCCCGACTTTTTCATGTTCTCGGCCAAGTCGATGGGGTTGATGCTCACCGAGTTGTAGAAGTAGCAGAAGAAGACGATCAGCCCCGCGTAGAGCGCCTGGTAGACCCAGGAGCCGCGGTTGAGGAAATCCGTCACCCGCTGGGCCCAAGGGGCTTCCGGCGAGAACTGGATCACGGTATAGGGCACCAGGAGCAGGCTCGAAGCGAAGATCACGGCGATGACGCCGGACTGGTCCACCTTGAGAGGCAAAAAGCTCGAAGCCCCACCGTACATCTTGCGCCCGACCATGCGCTTGGCGTATTGAACGGGGATCTTGCGCTGGGCCGTCTCGACTTCGACCACCGAGAGAATGATGCCGACCGCGATCACCAGTAGCAGCAGCGCCTTAAGGAGACTGACCTCCTCGGCCTGCACCAGCTGGATCAGATTTAAGGCGGCGCTGGGGATGCGCTCGACAATGCCCGCGAAGATGATGAGCGAGATGCCGTTGCCGATCCCCTGCTCGGTCATCTGCTCGCCGAGCCACATGATGAAGATTGTGCCCGCGGTCAGGGTCAGCACGGTCACGAAATAGAACCACGGGCTGGGATCGAGCACCACGGGAAGGTTGCCCGGGGTGGGGGTCTTGGCGATCATCATGGTCAGCCCGAAGGATTGGAAGGCGGCCAAGAGCAGGGTCAGGTAGCGTGTCAACTGGTTGAGCTTGCGCCGTCCCAGCTCGCCCTCCTTGTGCAGACGGTCCAAGTAGGGCAACACGTGAGCGCCCTGCAGGAGGCTGAGGATGATCGAGGCATTGATGTAAGGCATCACGCCCATCGAGAATATCGAGAAGCGTCCTAAGGCGCCGCCCGAGAATATGTTCAAGAAGCCCAGGAGGCTGTTGGCCTGCGCCTGGAAGATCGAGCGCAGGGCTTCCCCGTTGATCCCGGGGATCGGGATCGCGGCGCCGACGCGGTAGACCGCCAAGGCGCCCAGGGTATAGAGGACGCGCCGTCGAAGGTCGGGGACTTCGAAAAGGTCGCCGAAGGATCGGATCACGCGCGCCCGACGACCTCCGCGGTGCCGCCCGCCTTCTGGATCTTCTCGGCCGCGCTCTTGGAGAAGGCGTGGGCCTGGACCTTGAGGGGACGCGACAGCTCCCCGTCTCCCAGGACCTTCACCGAGGCATCTCCCGAGCTGAGCCCGTGCATCCGAAGCGCCTCCAGGGTGACCTCGGTTTGGTTCTTGAAGACCCGCTCGAGGTCGGAAAGGTGCACGACCTGCACCCGCTTGCGGAAAGCCGCATTGGAGAACCCTCGCTTGGGGATGCGGCGCAACAGCGGTGTCTGCCCGCCCTCGAAACCGACGAGCTTGCCGTCCCCCGAGCGAGAACGCTGCCCCTTTTGTCCCCGAGTGGAGGTCTGGCCGTGGCCGGAGCCCTCGCCGCAGCCGAGCCTCTTGCGGCGGTGGCGCGAGCCCGGCGCGGGCTTGAGATTCTGGAGCCGGACCGTCGTATGGTTCTTGTCGTTCATTTTTATTTCCCGCGGAGCTTGGCTACCGCCTCGCGCGTGCGCAATTGCGCCAGGGCGTCGAAGGTGGCGTAGACCATGTTGAAGCAATTGGAGCTGCCGAGGCTCTTCGTGAGGATGTTCTTGACCCCGCCCGCTTCGAGCACCGCGCGCACCCCGCCACCGGCGATGACGCCCGTTCCGGGCGCCGCCGGCTTCATCCATACCTTGCCGGCCCCGTAGCGGCCTATGACCTCATGCGGGATGGTGCCATCGATGAGGGGAAAGTTAATCATGTGCTTGCGGGCGTGAGCCGATCCCTTCTGTATCGAGGGCTGCACTTCCTTGGCCTTTCCCAAGCCCGTGCCCACGCGCCCGTTCATGTCCCCGACGACGACCAAGGTCGAAAAGGAGAAGCGCTTGCCTCCCTTGACGACCTTGGCGACGCGGTTGATGGCGATGACGGTCTCCTTGAGCCCGGCGGCCTCCGCCTCGCTCTGGCGCTGGAACCTCCCGCGCGGCCGGCCTTGCGGGCCGCCCGATCGCTGGGGGGCGGTCTGCGCCGGGGGCGCGCTGGGGGCTTGGGTGGCGATATCGGACATGGTCTTCTCCTAGAATTGCAGGCCGGCGGCCCTCGCCGCGTCGGCCAATGCCTTGATGCGGCCGTGGTAGACGTTGCCGCCGCGGTCGAAGGCCACTTGCTTGACGCCGGCCTGTGCCGCCTTCTGCGCGATCAGCGCGCCGACGGCCTTGGCGGCCTCGACGTTCTTGCCGGATTTGGACTTCTCCCGGACCTCTTTCGAGAGGCTCGAGGCGTAGGCGAGCGTCTTGCCCTGCGCGTCGTCGATGAGCTGGGCGTAGATATACTTGAGCGAGCGCCGCACCGCCAGGCGCGGCCGCCCGTGGGAGCGCAGCGCGACCTTCTCGCGCACCCGGTTCTTCCTGAATTCGTAGCGGACCTTCTTGTCTTTCATTATTTCTTAGCTCCTGCACTTGCGCCGGCGCCGACACCGGCGGCGGTCTTGCCGGCCTTGCGTACGATGTGCTCGCCGCGGTAGCGGATGCCCGTGCCCTTGTAGGGCTCGGGGGGCTTGATCGCGCGGATGCGAGCGGCCGTCTGGCCCACTAGGTCCTTGTCGGCCCCCGAGAGCGTGATGGACACGGTCTTGGGGTCGACGGCCAACTTGATCCCCTTGGGGATGTGGAAATCGACGGGGTGCGAATAACCCAGGTTGAGCGTCAGCTTGTCGCCGGCCACCGCCGCCTTGAATCCCAGCCCCACCACGTCCAATATCTTGGTGAAGCCCTTCTCGACGCCCTCGATGATGTTGGCCACCCGGGCGCGCGACATGCCATAGACGGCGCCCAGCTCCGAGCCCCCGGAGAGCGAGAGCAACACCTTGCCGTCCTTAAGCTCGGCCTTAACGGAGGGATGCAGCGCCAGGCTAAGCTCGCCCAACGGCCCCTTGGCCGAGACCCTGCCCCCCTCGATCTTGACCTGGACCCCGGAGGGGACGGGAACTGGCATTTTTCCTATTCTAGACATGGTTCGTCACCAGACCTGACAAAGGATCTCGCCGCCGACCTTCTTCTCCTTGGCCTGGCGGTCGGTAAGCACGCCACCGGGGGTCGAGAGGATCGTGACCCCGAAGGCCCCGCGTACCTTGGGGATCTCGCGGTAGCTGCGGTAGACCCGCAGGCCCGGCCGCGAGACGCGCTTGAGTCCGCGGATCACGAGCTCCTTCTCGGGGGAGTACTTCAGGAAGACGCGGATGCTGCCGCGCCGCCCTTCGTTGTAGAGCGACTTGTAATTGGCGATGAAGCCCTCTTCCTTGAGGACGCGCACGATCTCCATCTTCAGGTTCGAATAGGGGATATCGACGCGGTCCTTGAGCTTCGCGTTCGCATTGCGGATGCGGGTGAGCAGGTCGGCGATCGGGTCCATGCTAGTTCCTTACCACGAGGATTTCTTGACGCCCGGGATCTGCCCGGCGTGCGCCATCTTGCGGAAGCAGATGCGGCAGAGGCCGAAGTCGCGGTAATAGCTCCGCGGGCGGCCGCAGATCTGGCAGCGGTTGCGGTAGCGCGTGGCGAATTTTTGCGGCTTCTTCATCTTTGCGACCCATGCGATGGTGGCCATGATCTTTTATCCTTAGTTAAGCCGCGGCGAGTTCGCCCTTCTTGACGGCCGCGGGGGCGCGCTTTTTAAACGGCAGCCCGAGCTGCGTGAGCAGCTCCAGGCCCTTCTCGTCGGAGCCCGCGTCGGTGACGAAGGTGATGTTCATTCCCCTCGCCTTGGGGGACTTTTCCACGTTGATCTCGGAGAAGATGTGGTGCTCCCGCAGTCCCAGGTTATAGTTGCCCGAGCCGTCGAAGCCGTTGGGCTCCAGGCCCCGGAAGTCCCGGATGCGCGGGATTGCCGTGGCCACGAGCCGGTCGAGGAACTCGAACATCCGGTCGCCGCGCAGCGTCACGCGCAGGCCGATGGGCATGCCCTGGCGCAGCTTGAAGTTGGAGATCGACTTCTTGGCTCGGCGGATCTGCGGCAGCTGCCCCGTGATCTGCGAGAGCTCCTCGCGGGCGATGTCTAAGGCCTGGATGTTCTCCTTGGCCTCGTTGACCCCTACATTGACGACGATCTTGAGCAGGCGCGGGGCCTGCATGGGATTCTGGAGGCCCAACTTCTCGAGCAGGCTCGGCACGACCTTTTCCTTATAATAGGCCTTCAGCCGGGGGACGGGGTGCGGCGTCTCGCCCTCGGATTTGGGGGAGGCCTTCGCGGCAGCCTCTCGGGCCGCCTTCTCGGCCTGGGCCTTGAGCCCGGCCGCCTTGGCTTTGTCCAATTTCGTTTCGGCCATCAGAGTATCACCTCGGAGCACAACCGGCAGACGCGCACGCGCTCGCCGGTGGAAAGCTTATCCAGCTTGGGACGGTTGGGCTTCTGGCACTTGGGGCAGACCAGCATCACCTTCGAGACGGCGATCGGGGCCTCCATCTTTTGGATGCCTCCGGGCTCGGAGGGCTTCGGCTTCTTATGTTTGGTGATCATGTTAACCTTGGCCACCAGTACCCGCCCATCCTCGGAGAAAACTTTAAGCACCTCGCCCTTCTTGCCCTTGTCCCGCCCCGACAGGACGAGCACCGTATCCTTCTTGCGCAGTTTCATATGACCTCGGGAGCCAATGAGATGATCTTTAAGAAGTTCTTGTCGCGCAGCTCGCGGGCCACCGGGCCGAACACGCGCGTGCCCTTCGGCTCGCCCTCGGCGTCGACGACGCAGGCGGCGTTATCGTCGAAGCGCACGTAGGAACCGTCGGGCCGGCGGTGGTTGTTGCGCATGCGCACGATCACCGCCTTGACCACCTCGCCCTTCTTGATGGCGGCTGTCGGCGTGGCGTCACGGACCGAGCAGACCACGATGTCCCCGAGCGAGGCGTAAGTCCGCGTCGACCCGCCCAGGACCTTGAAGCATTGCAGCTTGCGCGCGCCGGAGTTATCGGCGACGTTGAGGATGGTTCTCAGCTGGATCATTTCGGAGCCTCGGCAACCACGCCCTTTTCCTGCGGCGCCGCGACCTTGGGGGCGGTCTTGAGCACGCGCACCAGGCGCCAGCGCTTGAGCCTCGACAACGGGCGCATGCTCATAATCTCGACCAAGTCCCCCTCGCGAGATTCGTTCCCCTCGTCATGCGCGTAGAAGCGGCTGCGGCGCGTGACGATCTTCTCGTAAAAGGGATGCCGGACCCGTCGCTCGACGTCGATGACGCGGGTCTTGTTCGTTTTGTCCGAGACCACCACGCCGACGATGACGCGGCGGCGGTTGCGGACGGGACCTTCGGGTTGCTTGCTTGCCATGTCTTATCCCCTAACCTTTCGGCTTGGCGGAGGCCAAGTCCTTCTCGCGGATCCAAGTCTGGAGCCGGGCGATGTGCCGGCGCAAATTCCTGAGCTCCGCGGTATTCTGGACCGACACGGAGCGATGCTTGAAACGAATCTTGAAATGCTTCTCCCGGCTAGAGCGTAGCTCGGCCTGGAGCTCGGCGACCGACAGGTTGCGCTTGGCGTCTTTCTCTTTCGCTTTCATCTTTCTTCCCGGACGATGAATTTTGTTCGGATCGGCAGCTTATGGGCGGCCAGGGTCATGGCCTCCTGCGCGACCTCGGTGGTCAGTCCCTCGAGCTCGAAGAGCACGCGGCCCGGCTTGACGACGGCGGCCCAGTGGTCCGGCGCGCCTTTCCCCTTTCCCATGCGGGTCTCCGCTGGGTGCTTGGTGATGGCCTTGTCGGGGAAGATGCGCACCCACAGCTTTCCGCCCTTCTTGATGAACCGGGTCAGGGCCACGCGGCTGGCCTCGATCTGCCGGGCCGTGATCCATTTAGGCTCGAGCGCCTTGAGCCCGTATTCGCCGAAGGCGATCTCCGTGCCGCGCTTGGCCAGCCCCTTGATCCTGGGGTGGCTGTGCGGCTTGCGGTATTTGACTCTCTTGGGCATCAACATACGCTATTCCTCGCCTTCGGTCATGTCCTCGCCGGTGAGCTGTGCTAAGGCGGAGGCCGGCAGCTCCGGCATCTCCCCCTTCTCCTCGGCCGCCGTGGCCGACGCGGGGATGGCCAAGGAGGCCTCCTCGCCCGCCGGCTCGAGCGTGGGCGCGGGCTTCTCTAGAAGCACCGGTTTGACGGAGGCGGCCTCGGCCTTCTTGGCCTCGGTCAAGAGCTCCTTCATGCTCTTGGCGAAGAGCTGCTTCTTGAAGATCCAGACCTTGACCCCGATGAGCCCCATGGCCGTGTGCGCCTCGGCGAAGCCGTAATCGATATCGGCGCAGAAGGTATGCAAGGGCACGCGCCCCTCGCGCTGCCACTCCCGCCGCGCGATCTCGTTTCCCCCGAGCCGGCCGGCGACCATGACCTTGATCCCGAGGGCCCCGGCCTGCAGGGTCCGCTCCATGGCGCGCTTGATGGCGCGGCGGTGGGCGATGCGCTTCTCCAGCTGTAGGGCGATGGCCTCGGCGACGAGCCGTGAGTCGAGCTCGGGCTCCTTGATCTCCATGACGTTGATAAAGGTCTTGCGCGAGGTGATGCCCTCGATGGCCGTCCTCAGGGACTCGATGTCGACGCCCTTCTTGCCGATCACGACCCCGGGCCGCGCCGTGTGGATGTTGACGCGCAGGTAGGAACCGGCACGCTCGATGCCCACCCAGCTGACGGCCGCCAGGCGGAAGCGGTCCTTGACCAGGCTGCGGATCTTGAAGTCTTCGCCGATGAGCGCCGGGATCTCCCGGGGAGCGAACCACTTCGACTCCCAATCCTGGATGTAGCCCAGGCGCACCGCGCGTGGATTAATTTTTTGTCCCATGTTATTTACCGTCCGAAACGACGACCGTGATGTGGCAGACCTTGCGCTTGAAGGTGTTCGCGCGGCCCTGCGGCGCCGGCATCACCCGCTTCATCGGGCCCATCGGACCCTGGCCGACCCAAGCCGCCTTGACGAAGACCGACTGGGGCTCGAGCTTGCGCCCGCGCCGCACGGACAGGTTCGCCGCGGCGGACTTGAGCGTCTTGGCGACCACCGCGGAGGCCGCGCGCGGCACCGCCGGCAATATGGATTCGGCTCCCAATACGGATTTGCCCCGGATCTGGGCGAGAACCTGCGCGACCTTGCGCGCGCCGTACCTCTGGAATCGTGCGTGGGCGATCGCTTCCATCAGATAGTCCCCCGAACCGTTGTCGTTCTCATCAAGTCAGCTCCGTGGCTTCCTTCGTATGGGCCTGTCCGTGGCCCTTGAAGAATCGCGTGAAGGCGAATTCGCCGAGCTTGTGGCCGACCATCTGCTCGGAAATGTAGATCGGCAGGAACTTTCGGCCGTTGTGCACCGCGAAGGTGTGCCCCACGAATTCCGGGACGATGGTGCAGGCCCTCGCCCAGGTCTTGACCACCTTTTTTTCCCCGGCGGAGTTCATCTTCTGCACCGTCTCGAGCAGGTTATGGTCGACGAAAGGGCCCTTCTTCGTTGATCTTCCCATGTTATACCGCCTTTGCCTTGCGCCGGTCTTCGACGATCATCCAACCCCAAACCTTGCGCTTGTTGCGAGTCTTAAATCCCTTGGCTAGCTGGTTCCAGGGCGACTTGGGGTGGTTGCCACCCTTGGCCTTGCCGCGACCACCTCCCAGCGGGTGGTCGACGGCGTTCATCGCGCCGCCGCGCACCGTCGGACGGATCCCGAGATGGCGGGAGCGCCCGGCATTGCCGAGGTGGATCGTGTTGTGCTCGATGTTTGAGACCTGCCCGATCGTCGCCATGCACTCGCGGGGGATCAAGCGGATCTCGCCGGAGGGCATCTTCACCTGGGCGTAGGGGCCGTCCTTCGACATGAGCTGCGCCTGGGTGCCGGCGGCGCGCATCATCTTGCCGCCCTTGCCCGGGACCAGCTCGAGGTTGTGGATGAACGTGCCGTCGGGGATGTTGTTGATCGGCAGGGCGTTGCCCACCTTGATGTCGGCCTCGGGCCCAGAGACGACGGTGTCTCCAACCTTAAGGCCCACCGGATGCAGGATGTATCGCTTCTCCCCGTCCTTATAATGGAGAAGGCAGATGCGCGCGGAACGGTTCGGGTCGTACTCGATCGAGGCGACCTTCGCCGGCACCCCTGCCTTGTCCCGCTTAAAATCGACGAAGCGGTAGCTTTGCTTGTGCCCGCCGCCCTGGTGGCGGACCATCACCTCGCCGGTGTTGTTTCGCCCGCCCTTGCCGCGCAGGCCCACCGTAAGGGACTTCTCCGGGGCTTTCTTGGTCAGCTCCGAGAAATCCGCCACGTCCATGTGGCGCCTGGAAGGCGTGTACGGCTTAAAGCTCTTAATCGCCATGTTCTTAGCCCGCCTGCTCTACGAGATCGATCTTTTGGCCCTCGCCAATGGTGACGACGGCCTTCTTCCAGTCCGGCTTCTTGCCGACGCTGCGCCCGAAGCGGCGCATGCCGCCGAGCACGTTGATGGTGCGCACCTTCTTTACGTCGACCTTGAAGATCTCCTCCACGGCCCGCTTGATGTCGGGCTTGCTGGCGCCGGGCTCGACTTCGAAGACGTATTGGTTGAACCTCTCCTTGAGCATCGTACTGCGCTCGGTCAGCAGCGGGCGCCGGATGAATCGGTAGGGGTTGAATTCGTTCATGTCAATTCCAGCGGGAGCTTAGCTTTTCCAGCGCTCCCTTCGTCACGATGAGTTTGTCGCAGTTGAGCACCGCGTAGGCGTTCAAATGCGCCGCCAGCATGATCTTGAGCTCCGGCACGTTGCGGCTGGCGAGCGCCAGGTTCTTGTCGTAGGCCTCCAGGACGAGCAGGGATTTAGGCCTGGCCCCCAGGCTGCGCAGCATCTGCGAGACCTGTTTGGTCTTGGCGCCGTCGAGCGAGAGCCCCTCGAGCACGCGCAGGGAGCCCTCCGCGGCGCGGGCGCTTAAGGCCTGCGCCAAGGCCAGCTTCGACTTCTGCCTCGGCAGCTCGAGGCGGAAGACGCGCCGGCGCGGCCCGTGCGCGACGGCCCCCTTGCGCCAGAGAGGGGAACGGATCGAGCCCGCGCGCGCGCGCCCCGTATGTTTCTGCTTCCAGGGCTTGTGCCCTCCGCCCGAGACCTCCGAGCGGGTCTTGGTATGGGCCTGGCCGCGGCGCTGGTTGGTCAAGAAGACCGTGGTTACCTCGTGCAGGAAGCCGGGCCTCGGCTTGAGCGCGAAGACGTTGTCGGGCAGAGTCACCGTGCCAACCGCCTCACCCTTCCAGTTTAAGACTTGCGTTTCCATGTTATTTCTTCTCCGCCGGCTTGCTGGTCGCCTGGGCGGCCGCCTTGGCGCCCTTCGCCTTGATGATGTTGCCCATCTTGTCGCGGAGCACGGCGACCTGCTTGCGGATGATCCTCACCTTCTTGTTCTTGACCGTCTCCCCGACGAACACCAGCGAGCCCACCGGGCCCGGCACCGAGCCGTTGACGTAAAGGAGGTGCTTGCCCGGGTCCACCTCGACGACCTCGAGCTTGTGCACGGTGGTGGCGGCGTTGCCGAGATGTCCCGCCATGCGCTGGCCCGGCAGCACGCGGCCCAACGAGCGGCGCGCCGCCAGCGAGCCGGGGGAGCGCTCCTTGTCGGAGGCCCCGTGCGAGCCGGGCAGCCCGCGGAAATTGTGCCGCTTCATGACCCCGGCGAAGCCCTTGCCCTTGGAGACGCCGTGGACGTCGACGTAATCGAGGGGCTTGAAGCGCCCCTCGAGGTCGACTTGTTGACCGACGGCGAAGCCGGCGGTCTCGTTTATGCGGAACTCCCTTAAATACTTCGCAGGTGGCAGCGAAGAAGCCTTGAATTGGCCCAGCAAGGATTTTGTGAGAGACTTTTCCTTCCTCTTGCCGAAGCCCAACTGAACCGCATTATATCCGTCTTTTTCGTCCGTCTTTATGCCGTAGACGGGGCAGGGGCCCGCCTCGATGACGGTCACGGGCACCAGCTTGCCGTCGGCGGTGAAGACCTGCGTCATACCCTTCTTCTCGCCGAGCAGCCAGCGGAAAGTGGCCGGCGCCTTCTTCGCGCCGTCGGCTGCCGCCTCTGCTGTCTTCTTCTCTTCTTCGCTCATGGTCCCTCTTGCTTAAAGCTTGATCTCCACGTCCACCCCGCCGGGCAGGTCGAGCTTCATGAGCTCGTCGACCGTGCGCGAGGTCGGACTCTTGAGCTCGATGAGACGCTTGTGCACGCGCATCTCGAACTGCTCGCGGGATTTCTTGTCCACGTGCGGCGAGCGCAGCACGGTGTACTTGCGGATATGGGTCGGCAATAGCACCGGTCCCGCCACCACGGCGCCCGTCCGGCGGGCGGTGTCGACTATCTTGCCCACGGACTGGTCCAGCACGCGGTGGTCGTAGGCGCGCAGACGGATGCGGATGCGGCTCTGGGGGGTCAGGGTCTGTTCGGCCATGTTATTCCACGATGGCGCTGACGACGCCCGCGCCCACCGTATGGCCCCCCTCGCGGATGGCGAACCGCAGCCCCTGCTCCATCGCCACCGGCGTGATCAACGTCACGTTCATGTCGATGTTGT
>JBGFSC010000002.1:0-29682 GCA_041694815.1 Elusimicrobiota bacterium
GCGTTGACGCTAATATCGCTAATTTCCCTCCCGTGCTTTTAGATCACTATCCCTTCGACTTTAGCCTGCTTCAGCGTTCGTTAGCTGGTAACGATGTGCCCGACGTCCTCAGGAGAGAACTCGTCGGGTGCCCGACGTCCTCACGGGGTTATCCACAAACTTCTCGCGGGAGAAGTCTGTGGATAATTTTTTCAGCGCGCGGTTTTAATCGGGTATACGGGGCGATCGGAAGGCCGGACGATGAGCTGGCGGCATCGCTCCAATTCTTCCGGATCGAGGGGGACCGGCCCTTGGTCGAATAGGTTCTCGCCGAAAGGAGAGAACACGTACTGGGACCCGTCATATTCGTAGAAGGGGTCCTTGCCGGAGCGATTGACGCTGGCGACATAGGCCTGCGAGAGTATCGCATGGGCGGAATTGATCGTCCGATATTGGTAGCTCTTATGTGGTCCGCCGATCCAGCAGGAGGCGACGAGGAGCAGGTCGACCTTCGATTTCGCGTATTGATGGAACAGCCCGGGGAAGCGGATGTCGAAGCAGACGGCGAAACCGATCCGCCAGCCGCGGTAGACGCATGCGACCCCGCCGCTGCCGGCGCTATACCCCTTGGATTCCGGGTTTTTCCCTACGGTGAACAGATGCGTTTTATGGTAGCGCGCCACGACCCGGCCGTCCGGCGCGAACAGGGCCAGCGAATTGAAGGGTTTCTTCGGTGTTCGCGGGTTCTTCTCGGGAAAACCGGCCGCCAGGGCCGTGTTGTTCCGGCGGGCGATATCCGACAGGCGTTGGATCCACGGGTCGCGCAAGGCGAAGGCGGGCGGGTTCTGCGTGACGAATCCGGTCAACGTCAGTTCCGGGAAAAGGAAGAGCTGCGATTCGGAGGGAATCCGGGAGGAGGCCTCGAGCCGCTCGCGGATCCCCGCCTCGATGCGCCCCAAATTCCCGCCGGGATCGTTCCAGGCCAGATCGAGCGATAAGGGTTGGAGATAAAGCTCCCGCTTCATTCGTATTCCGGCTTGAGCCGCTCGAGCGCGGATTCGAAGCGCTCTTGGAATCGTCGGTCGAGCACGTCGGCGCAGACGGCGTAGCGGATGAAGTTTTCCGGCTTGCGGCCCCCGGAAGGGCCTTGGAAATGCACGCCGACGATCCCAGTCTCCGCGATGACAGCTCGGTTGAAGGCCTCGTGCGGGGGCATGCCCCGCGTCGCGTCCTCCTGGCCGAGCCGTAGGCCGAAGGCCCGCTGCGGAGTCTTCCAGAGGGTGAAGAAACCGGCGTCGGTCGGGCAGGCCTGCCTTAGGCCGGCCTGTTTCAGTTTGGGGATAAGGTAGTCGAGCCGCCGCTGGTAGAGCGAGCGCAAGCCCTCCAACGCCGCCCGCGCGGCGGCCTGGTCCTGTAAAAACTCCCCGTAGGCTGCCATCACCGAGGGTACAGGCCCCGAGTCGGTGTTGCCCTTGATAACGAGAAAATCCTCCACGAATTCCTTCGATCCCACCAGCGCCCCGAGGCGCGCCCCCGGGTCGTTGAAGGACTTGCTCACCGAATAGAGCTCCATCCACTCGAGCTTCGGATAGCCGGCGGCGACCTCGGCCAAGGGGACATGGGAGTTGCCCGCCAATCCCGCGTAGGCGGCGTCATTGACGAGCCGCGTATTCCGGCTGATGCAATATTCGATGAGCCGCTGCCACTCCCCGCGCGAGGCGCCGACGGCGGCCGGGTTTCCCGGCCGAACCAGGAATATCAAGTCGGCCCGGCGCGTCCTGCTTTTCTTAAGTGCTTCCTTAAGCCGCTCCAGGCGCAGGGCCATGCCCTCGGAGGAGAGCATGGGCCAGACGATCCGTTCGGCGCCCAGATAGCCACCTGTCCAGGTCCCGATGATATCGTAGGCGGGAAGCGGGGAAGCGAGTTTGAACCGCTCCCTGCGGCCGCCCCGGCCAAGCCCGCAGGCGAGCGGGATCATGGCGGTGGCGGTTTTGATGCCGGCGATCGGTACCGCCCGCAAATGAGGATGCTCCGCCATGCGGATTCTCCCATGCAGTTCCACCATGCCTTCCGCGAAACGGTGGAGGTTTTTGTCCTCCGCGTAGGTGTGGTACTCATAGCCCGAATCCCGGGCGAAGCGGGCTTTGAGCGCGCGGATGGCTTCCGGTGGCACGCCGTCGGGATTGCCGAGGGAGAGGTTGAGCGCTTCCAGGCCGGTTTTTTCGGAGTACTGCCGGATAAGCACGTAGATGAGCTGGAAGAGATTGATTCCTGCCGGAGGGATCCTTCGCGAGGGCACGGGCACATGATAACTAATTCCCACAATTAATTTACACGGACGCTATGGGAGGCTACCCTAGGCGTGAATAGAATGCTGCCTCCTCCGGTTTAAGCCGGAGAATTTAGAAGGGAATGGAGGCCGCATGGTCAAACAGAAAATGACGCAGTACAGCGTCGTGGTCAAGAACGAGCCCGGGGCGCTACACAGGATCACCGATATCCTGGGGCGGGAGAACATCAGCATCACCGGCATCAACGCGCAGAGCGCCGGCGAGGTCAGCTTCGTGCGTTTTCTTTCCGATCGGGAGAGCCGCCTGGTGCGCAAGCCGTTGGAACAGGCGGGCTATGAGGTCTTCGAGAGCCCCTGCTTCCAGTTCGAGCTGCTCAATAGGCCCGGAGAATTCAGCCGGCTGACCAAGTACCTGGCCGAGGAGGACATCAACATCCTCAACGCCTACGGGACCACCGACGGGGACGAGACCGGCAAGGTCGTAGTCGTCGTCGACCGTCCGGAGCGGGCGCATTCGGTGCTGTCTAAGTCCTCCTCGCCGCAGAAAGTCGCCGCCTAAAACCGTAGCCGCCTTTCCTCACCCCGGACTCCGCCTCCAGGCGGGCCGGGGTGAGGTCTTTTATCGTCCTTCGGAGGCGCAATTACCGAAGTGACTTCCCAGATGGAAGACAACGAGGTCTTGGTCTCGTTCCATAATGGCATACATATGAACCGGGATATTGACGAAGTGGTGTTTGCAGAAATAATCTTGAGTATCTGATAATATCATGCCCTCGTCTCCCGGGGATATCATTCCGCTGTCTCGCCGATTCGCGGGAGTGATAGGATGGGTATGAAAATATTGAATGAGAGCCACATCTCCTGGAGCAACCCGGCCGCGCGCATAGAGCTGATTAGAGGACTTGAAGAAATCAGTGATGGAGGAATCGCTGGAGGTATGTATGCCGGTCAAGATCTTTCCTGACTTCAAGGTAATCCTCCAGGCCCCGACCTCAACTCCGGCCGCCAGTTGTTTGCGTCGTTGGGCACGATCGGTCTCCTTGTAGCTATCGATAAGATCGGTGAATAGTTCAGGGGATTTGTTCTGCGCTCGCGCTAGGGAGAGTTTCATCCGTTCCGCCTTGGCGGATAATTTGCTTTCTTCCCGGGACCAGAACTTTCGCGCATATTTCCTCTTATGCGTTAAGAAGATGAGCTTGCGGATTAAACTCCGTTCGGCCGCGTTGAAGTCGGTCAGGCTCAAAATTGCTTGAGGATTCCTGGTGGTGTATTCGAAAAGCACAAGTTTTCCAAATCGCCTGCGAAAATCCTGAATGGACCACCGCGCGTAATCATTCCCAGTGATCCGCTCCACGTCTGCGGCGGGGGCGTGGACGGTGTCGGCAAGCGACAACGGTTCCGTCGGATTGGCGGCGCAGAGCCCGGAGATCGCTCCTCCGGCTAGAAGAGCCCAAAAAATCCGCTTCACAGTTTAAGAATAGCCTCAAAAACAGAATTTCGCCAGAGTGTTTTGGCTTCTTCGTTGCGGCATATTGGCAGGAACACGTTAAATTCATACAATGACGGCACAGCGAGGAATCATGCCCAACTATAAGAAAATCAAGGTCCCATCCGATGGAAAAAAGATCGAATTCAAGAACGGCAGGATCCAGGTTCCCGAAAACCCCATCATCCCCTTCTTCGAGGGCGACGGCACCGGTCCGGACATTTGGCGCGCCAGCAAGCTGGTCTTCGACGCCGCGGTGGCCAAGGCCTACGGCGGCAAGCGCAAGATCGCTTGGATGCAGACCTACGCCGGCCTTTCCGCCCTGCAGCACTACGATAAGGACACGGTGCTCCCCCAGGAGACGCTCGACGCGATCACCGAGTTCCGGGTCGCCATCAAGGGGCCGCTGACGACGCCGGTCGGCGGGCACAAATTCGTGTGCCTCGTCTGTGCGGCGGAGCAAAACGAGGCCGGCGGCAAGCGCCCTGCCAACTGCGTCAAGTGCGGCTCGGAATGGGTGACTCCGCGCTTCCGCTCGGTCAATGTGGGGCTGCGCCAGAAGCTGGACCTCTACGCCTGCGTGCGCCCCGTGCGCTGGTTCACCGGCGTCCCCTGCCCGGTCAAACAGCCCGAGAAGTTCAATATCGTCATCTTCCGCGAGAACACCGAGGACGTGTACGCGGGCATCGAGTTCGAGCAGGGCACCCCCGAGCAGAAAAAGGTCTACGAGTTCCTCACGAAGGAGATGAAAAAAAACTTCCGCGCCGACTCGGGGATCGGGATCAAGCCCATTTCGATTACTGGTACGAAGCGCTTAGTCCGCATGGCGATCCAATACGCGATCGACCACAAGAAGCCTTCCGTGACCCTCGTGCATAAGGGCAACATCCAAAAGTTCACGGAGGGGGCTTTCCGGGACTGGGGCTACGAGCTGGCCAAGGAGGAGTTCCGGGCGCAGGTCGTCACGGAGCAGGAGCTTTGGGACGATCACGGGGGGAAGACGCCGCCGGGAAAGGTCCTGATCAAGGACCGCATCGCGGACCAGACCTTCCAGCAGCTCCTGCTGAGGCCAGACGAGTACAGCGTGCTGGCGACCCCCAACCTCAACGGCGATTACATATCCGACGCGGCCGCCGCGCAGGTCGGTGGGCTCGGCATCGCCCCGGGCGCCAACATCGGCGACGGGGTGGCCGTCTTCGAGGCGACGCACGGTACCGCCCCGAAGTACACCGGCAAGGACATGGTCAATCCGGGCTCCGTGATCCTCTCCGGCGTGATGATGCTCGAGCATCTCGGCTGGCAGGAGGCCGCGGACCTAATTGTCTCGGCCTTGGGGGCGACCATACAGAAAAAGACCGTCACCTACGACTTGGAGCGCCAGATGCAGGGAGCCAAGAAGCTTAAGACCTCCGAGTTCGCGCAGGCGATCGTAACCAATATGGGCGCGGGCCGCCCCAGCCCCGTCGCCGCGTAATTCGAAGCCGATCGTGATGGCCGAAGCCCCCTGGCTCAGCGTCCTAATTCCCGTCTACAACGAGGAGGAAAACCTCGCGGAGCTCTCCGCGGAGGTCGACGCCGCGCTCCGGGATCTCGGGCGCCCCTACGAGGTCCTGCTCGTCGATGACGGCTCCAGCGACCGTTCCTTCGACAAGATCCGGGAGGCGGTCGCGCGCTACGGGGGCTTTAGAGGCGTGCGCCTGGGGATCAACGCGGGGCAAACGGCCGCCCTGGCCGCGGGCATCCGGTTGGCCCGCGGGGAGATCATCGCGTGCCTCGACGCCGACCTGCAGAACGATCCCCGGGATATCCCCGCCATGCTCGCGAAACTCGAGGAGGGCTACGACGTGGTCAGCGGTTGGCGCCGGCACCGGAAGGACCCCTGGCTGACGAGGCGCCTGCCGTCGTCAATCGCCAACTGGATCATCTCCAAGGTGACGGGAGTCGCCTTGCACGATTACGGGTGCACTCTCAAGATTTACCGATCCCCGTTCATCAAGGAAGTCCGCCTGTTCGGGGAGATGCACCGGTTCATCCCGGCGTTCAGCGGCTTCATGGGCGCGCGCATCGCGGAGATGGAGGTCCACCACCGGCCCCGATCCCGCGGCTCCTCCAAATACGGCCTGTCGAGGACTCTGAAGGTGATCCTGGACCTGCTGACGGTCAAATTCATGGATTCCTACATCACCAAGCCGATTTACCTCTTCGGGGGGGGAGGGGTGCTCATGGGGATATTGGGCCTAGCCATGGCGGCCTTTACCCTCTACAAAAAGTTCTTTTTGGGCATTTTCGTAAAGGACCAGCCACTGTTCCAGGTCTCGATCTTTTTCGCCTTGATCGGATTCCAATCGATCCTCCTGGGCTTGCTGGCCGAGATACTCATCCGCGTCTACTACGACATCAAGGATAAGCCCACGTATTTCGTACGCGAAAAGGTCGGCTTTTAGTTGACAACCCGACTCAGAAAATACAATCATGGATTCGCTGAGATTTGCGTCGCGCGAGATCAAGGAGCAGGAAGGCCTGACCTACAGCGCGCCGCTCCCTAGGGCGGAGTTCGCTGGGGGAAATCTCTTCGGCGACGCTAGCCTCGAGGACCCCTGCCGGCTGGATTTGGAGTTCTCGGTCGGAGGCAGCAGCATACTCCTCCAGGGCCGCGTCCAGGGGGGCTGGAGGCTGCCTTGCAGCCGTTGCTTGGCCCCCCACCGGGCCGAATTGAACGCGGAGCTCGAGGAGACGTATCCGCTTAGCCAGGAGACCATCGACGTGGGCGAGGAAATCCGCCAGGCCCTGGTCTTGAGCGTGCCGGAACGCTCCTTGTGCCGGGCGGAATGCAAAGGCCTTTGCCCCCGGTGCGGGAAGAACCTGAACCTCGGGACTTGCGGCTGCACTTAGGGGATTTCAAGGAGATTTATGCCGAACCCAAAACGTAAGCACACCCGCTCCCGCCGCGACAGCCGTCGCGCGTCCAATTGGAAGCTGGAGCTCGGGCAGCAGAGCCGCTGCGAGCATTGCGGGGCGGCGCGCCTTCCGCACCGCGTCTGCCCCAGCTGCGGCTTTTACAGCGGCAAGCTGGTGCTGGTCAAGAAGGAGAAGAAGAAGCCCTCCGAGGGCGAGGAGCAGAAGTAGCCCTTCCGCGATGCGCATCGCTTTAGACGCCGCCGGAGGGGACTACGGCCTCAAGCCCAACGTGGAGGGCGCCCTTAAGGCGGCCGCCGAGCTGGGGGTCGAGGTTTCCCTGGTGGGGCCCGCCGACGCGATCCGCTCCGAATTGGCCTCCCGCGGCGTCGCTTCCAGCGACCGGCGTTTCGAGATCGTCGATTCCCCGGACCTTATCGCCATGGAGGACGATCCGGTGTCGGCCTGCCGGGAGAAGCCTAAGTCCTCCATCATGCTGGCGGCCGAATGGGTGGCGCGTCAGCGCGCGGACGCGCTGGTCTCGGCGGGCCATTCCGGGGCCACCATGGTGGCCGCTTTGTGGCATCTCAAGCGCCTGCCCGGAGTGTTGCGCCCGGCGATCGCATGCCCTCTGCCCACGGCGAAAGGCTACTGCGTGTTGATCGACGGCGGCGCCAACAGCGAGTGCAAGCCGTGGCACCTGCTCCAATTCGGGGTCATGGGCAGTTTTTATGCCCGCTATATCCTCAAGATTCCCGAGCCCAGCGTGGGCGTCCTTTCCATCGGCGAGGAGGAATGCAAGGGCAACGAGCTTGTCCGCGAGGCCATCCCCCTGCTCAAGCACAGCGACGTCCATTTCTACGGCCCGGTGGAGGGGCGCGACATCCCGGCCGGCACCGTGGACGTGGTGGTCTGCGACGGTTTCGTCGGCAATATCTGTCTTAAGATGTACGAGGGAGTCGCCTCCACCCTATTTTCGATGCTCAAGGCCGAGGCCTCGAAGAGCCCGATCTACCAGCTCGGGGGCCTATTGATGAAAGGGGCGGCGCGCAACATCAAAAAGAAGATGAGCTACGACGAGACCGGCGGCGCGCCCCTCTTGGGGGTGGGCGGGGTCACGATCATCTGCCACGGCAAGTCCAACCCCCGCGCGATATTCAACGCGATCCGAGTGGCGAAAGAACTGGTGGAGTCGCGGACCAACGAACAGATCAAGGCGTCCTTGGAGGCTCTCAAATCGAACCTCGAGCTCGCCAAAGTGGAGTCATAAAAATGGAAACGGCAATTCAACCGGAAACCAGCGGACGCTCGGCGCTCCGCTTGAGGGACAAGGTCGCGCTGATCACTGGAGGGGCTCAGGGCATCGGCAAGGCGACCGCGGAACTCTTCGCCCAGGAAGGGGCCAAGGTCGTGCTCGTCGACGTCGATGAGGCGCTGGTGCTCAAGACCGCCGAGGAGATTTCCCGAAGCCAAGGGGCGCAAGCCGTAGGTTATAAGGCGGACGTCACGAACTTCACCGAATGCGACGGCGCGGTGAAGGCGACGATCGACAAATTCGGGAAAATTGACATCTTGGTCAATAACGCCGGCATTACCAAGGACAACCTGGTCATGCGCATGTCCGAGGCGGAATGGGACATGGTCCTCGATATCAACCTCAAGGGGGCTTTCCATTTCACGAAAGCGGCCGTGCGCCCAATGATGAAAGCCCATTCCGGGCGCATCATCAATATTGCCTCCGTCGTGGGCCAGCAGGGCAATATCGGCCAGGCCAATTACGCGGCTTCCAAGGGCGGGCTCATCGCCATGACGAAGGCTTGCGCTAAGGAATTTGGGTCCCGGAATATCCTGGTCAACGCCATTGCGCCCGGCTACATCAAGACCCGGCTTACCGACGTCCTACCGGAGGAGGCGAAGAAGCGTCTGTTGGAACATCTCTTGATTAACCGTCTCGGTGATCCGATGGATATCGCGAAGGTTATCCTATTTTTGGCCTCCGACGACGCGTCGTATATCACCGGACAGGTGATCGCCGTCAACGGGGGGCTGTACTTGTAAAGCGCCTAAGGAGCTCGTCGTTACATTAAGGAGGGTGAATGGCTGGAACAACCAACGTGGAAGAGCGGGTAAAGCAAATCATCGTAGAGCAGCTGGGCGTCGATCCGGCGGAGGTGACGCCGCAGGCGCATTTCGTCAATGACCTGGGCGCGGACTCCCTCGATACCGTCGAGCTCGTCATGGCGCTGGAAGAGGAGTTCGACGCGGAGATCCCCGATGAGCAGGCCGAGAAGATCCAGACCGTCGGCCAGGCCATCGACTACATCAAGGCACACGCAGGAAAGAAATAGCGACGCTGGAGGAGCGGATTGGTTTCCGGTTCAAGAGGCCGGAGCTCCTCCGGGCGGCGCTGACGCATAAATCCTTCGCGTCGGAACGCCGGGAGGGGCGCTTTAACGAACGCCTCGAATTCCTTGGCGACAGCGTTCTCTCGGCCGTCGTTGCCCATCAGCTCTTCGACTTGTACGGGGATGAGGACGAGGGGCGGCTCTCGAAACGAAAGGCCTTGCTGGTCTCCAGACCAGTCCTGACGCGATGGGCCAAGGATCTGGACCTCGGATCGTACCTGCTCCTGGGAAGCGGCGAGGAGAACTCCGGGGGCAGGCTCAGGCCGAGCATCCTCGCCAACGCCTTGGAGGCGCTCATCGGCGCCGTCTATCTGGACGGGGGCTACGCGGCGGCCTCGGACTTCGTGCACCGGTGGTTGCTGGACCAGCAGGCGAAGCTGGAGGAGACCGACCACAAGAGCCGGCTGCAGGAAATCCTGCAGAAGCGCTTCAAGTCGCCGCCGGTCTACGATACCGTCAAGGCGACAGGGCCTGACCATGACAAGACCTTCTCGGTGACGGTGCGCCTGGGCCGCCAGACGCTGGGCACCGGGCAGGGCAAGAGTAAGAAGCAAGCGCAGCAGGCGGCGGCGGCCGACGCGCTGGAGAGATTGAGAAACGAAAGCGGCACATAGGGAGCGACTTCTATGGATTACGCACTGACGGAAACGCAGCAGGAAATCGTCAGCTTGGCCCGGCAGATCGCCCAAAAGAAGATCAAGCCGGTGCGCGAGCACTACGACCAGACCGAGGAATTCCCGTGGCCCATCATCGAGGAGTTCCGCAAGGCGGATATCCTGGGAGTGTACCTTCCGGAGGAATACGGCGGGATGGGCGGCTGCAACATGGAGTTGGTGCTGGTGACCGAGGAGATTTCCAAGGCCTGCGGCGGCATCGCCCTGTGCATCGCCACTTCCGCCCTATGCGCCATACCGATACTCTTCTTCGGGACGGAGGAGCAGCGAAAGCGCTTTTTGCCCCAAATCGCCTCGGGCAAGAAGCTGGGCGCTTTCGCGATCACGGAGCCTGGAGCCGGCTCCGACGCGACGGCGACTAAGTGCGCGGCGCGTCTGGAGGGGGACCATTACGTCCTCAACGGGATCAAGAATTTCTGCTCGACCGGCAACGCCGCCGAGATCTATACCGTCTTCGCGACCACGAATCCGCTGCGGGGCGCGAGAGGCATCTCCGCGTTCGTCGTGGAAAAGGGGACCCCGGGCTTCTCCTTCGGCAAGAAGGAGGAGAAGATGGGCATACGGGCCAGCCCCACCTACGAGCTCGTCTTCGATAACTGCCGCATCCCCAAGGACAACCTCCTCTACAAGGAGGGCTATGGCTTGTTCATCGCCCAGGCCACCTTCGACGCCTCCAGACCGGGCGTGGGAGCGCAGGCCCTGGGCATCGCGCAAGGCTGCTTGGACGAGACGATCGCCTACATCCGCCAGCGCAAGCAGTTTGGCCAGGCGGTTTCCAGCTTCCAGGCCATCCAGCACATGATGGCCGACTGCGCGACGTCGATCGAGGCCGGTCGGGCGCTGCTCTACGCGACGGCCAACGCGATGGACCGAGCCATCAAGCCGGCGGTGGCCAAGGGCATCGCGGAGGGGCGCGTCATCTACGACGTCATGAGCGAACTCGACACCCAGCGCTGGACCAAGGAATCGGGCATGTGCAAGGTCTTCTGCTCGGACACCGCCATGAAGGTCACCACGGACTGCGTGCAGATGTGCGGCGGCATCGGGTACATGCGGGACTTCCCGATCGAGAAGTACATGCGCGACGCCAAGATCACGCAGATCTACGAGGGGACCAACCAGATCCAGCGTAACGAGATCGCGATGATGATGATCAAGGAAGCCGCCGCCAAATCCAGGAAGGAGCTCGTCGCCGCTTAAAAACGGGGGGGCCATGAGTCTGCATATCGTCGTCTGCGTCAAGCACACTCCGTCGGCCACAGGCGGCATCTCGATCGACGCCTCGGGCAAGGTGAAAACGGATGGGTTGCAGTACGCCATCAACCCCTTTGACGAGTACGCGGTAGAGGAGGCCCTGAGAATCAAGGAGCGCGTCGCGGGATCCACGGTGACCGCCTTGAGCGTCGGCCCCGCCCGGGCCGAGGAGGCGCTGCGCGCCGCCCTCGCCTTGGGCTGCGACGAGGGGGTTCTGCTCAGCGATCCCTCCTTCGAGGGGATCGATTCCTACGCCTCGGCCTACCTGCTATCCTTGGCGGTCAAGAAGCTCTCGGCCTCCAAGCCGGTCGGGCTGGCCCTATGCGGCAAGCAGACCAACGATAACGAATCGGGGCAGGTGGGGCAGGCGCTGGCCGCGTGGCTCGAGTGGCCCTCGGCCGCCTTGATCAAGAAGATCCCATCCATCGACGCCCAAAAGGCCCTGGTGGAGCGCTCCATCGAGGACGGCGTCGAGACGATCGAGCTCGACCTGCCAGCCGTGCTCTCCGTTGTTAAGGAAATCAACGAGCCCCGCCTTCCCTCCCTCAAGGGCAAGATGGCGTCCAAGAAGGCCGTCATCCCCCGCTGGGGGGCGGGCGATCTGCAGGCGGACGCCGCCGTCGTCGGAGCCGCCGCTCGTGTCGTGCCCTTGGCCAGCGCGCCTCCTCCCGCCCGGGGCGGCGGGGTCTTGATCCAAGGGGCGAGCGCGCAGGAAAAGGCGGCCCAGTTGGTTGAAAAATTAAAGGAACTGAAATTCATATGATCCTTTGCATCGCGGAAATCCGGCACGGGAAGCTGGTCCCAACCGTTTTCGAACTATTAACCGCCGGGCGCAAGCTGGCGGACGCCCTGGGTTCGCCGTTGGCCGCGGCCGTCGTCGGCGGCCCGGCAGCGGCCCAGGCTGCGGCCGAAGCTGTCGCCGCGCGCGGGGCCGAGCGCGTCTACGTGCTGGCCCACGCCTCCTTGGAGCAATTCTTGGAGGAGGCGCATGCCTTGGCCTTAAAGGGGCTCATCGAGAAGGAAAAGCCCGCGCAGGTATTGCTGTCCTCCTCGGCGCTGGGCCGCTCGCTGGCCCCGAGGCTGGCCGTCTCCCTCAGGACCGGACTGGCCAGCGATGTCACGGAGGTCGCCGTCGGCCCCGACAAACATATGAGGGTGACGCGGCCCGCCTATGGTGGCAATCTCGTTACCCAGCTCTCGTTGACCGGAAGGCCCGAGATGGCCACTCTGCGCCCCATGGCCTACCCGCGCCTGGAGGCTTCCGGCAAAAAGGGAGAGATCATACCATTCGCCGTGGATCCGTCGGTCTTCAAATTTAAATCCCGGTTTGTCTCGTTCGCGCCGGAGCAGACCAGCGAGGTGGACCTCTCGTCGGCCGAGAAGATCGTCTCGGGGGGACGGGGGCTGGGCAACGCCCAAGGATTCGAGCTCATCCGCAAACTGGCGCAAGCCCTTGGCGCCGGCGTGGGCGCGAGCCGCGCTACCGTCGACGCCGGGTGGATTCCCTACCGGCATCAGGTCGGACTCACGGGCCGCACCGTGCGGCCTCGTCTTTACGTGGCCTGCGGCATCTCCGGGCAGATACAGCATCTGGCGGGGATGTCCGCCAGCGACGTGATCGTGGCTATCAACACCGACCCGAACTGTCCGATGATGAAGCTGGCCAACTACGCGGTGCAAGGGGATCTCTACGAGATCATCCCGGCCATCATCGCCGAGCTGGCTCGGGTCCGGGGTGACGCGCCGCATCCCGCCGGCGCCGCGGCGTGACGGACCGCGAATTCGAGCAACTCCACTTCCTGCGCTGCTCCAAGGCTTCCTTCGGGCCGGATATTAAGGCCATGCTCCTCGGTCGCGAGCCACGCTACGCGGCCGACCGGAGTTTCGACACCCTGCATATCAAGCTCGAACTGTCCGTCGATTTCAAGAAGCGGAGCGTAGCGGGCGCCTGCACCACGACCCTTCGGCCGTTCGTCGACGGCCTCTCACGTCTTAGCTTCGACGCGATGAAAATGCGCATCCGAGGCGCGCGGGTCCAGGGGAGGCCGGCACGCGTGCGCTATAACGGCTCCATGCTTGAAATTTTCCCGAAAAGGCCCCTGAACTCCTCCGAGGACGCCGAAGTCGAGATTCGCTACGAGATTGTCCGTCCGGGGGCCGGACTGCATTTCGTCCTGCCGGGAAAGCACAATCCCCGCAATCCGGTGCAATTGTGGAGCCAAGGCCAGCCCGAGGATTCCCGTTATTGGTTCCCGTGCCACGACGCGCCGCACGAGAAAGCCACCAGCGAGGTCATCGCGACCGTTCCTGAGGGTTTCGTCGCGGTTTCCAATGGGGTGCTCTTGGACAGCCACCGGGACCGCGCGCGGCGCAGCGCGACCTTCCACTGGCGGATGAACCAGCCGCATTCGGTCTACCTCATCACCCTGAGCGTGGGGCGTTTCGCGGAGATCCGCGAGCAGTGGGATCGCATACCTATTTCGTATTACTGCGAGAAGGGCCGCGAGGCCGACGCCCGGCGCGGCTTCGGCAAGACCCCCAAGGCGATGGCCTACTTCTCGAACAGCCTGGGCGTCCGATACCCCTACGAGAGGTACTCCCAGATCGCGGTGGCCGAGTATCCGGGAGGCATGGAAAACACGACGGCGACCACCCAGACCGATGCCTGCCTCATCGACGCGCGGGCGGCCCTCGACACTGAAGTCGACCTTCTCGTCGCCCATGAGCTCGCGCACCAATGGTTCGGCGACCTAGTGACATGCCGGGACTGGTCGCACGCCTGGCTCAACGAGGGTTTCGCCACTTATTTCGAGACGCTCTTCACCCTCCATGACAAGGGGATCGACGAGTTCCATTACGAGCTCAGCCGCAATCGCGACGCTTATTTTCATGAGGACGAGCAGCGCTACCGCAGGCCCATCGTCTGCGACACCTACAAGTACCCATGGGTCCTCTTTGACCGGCACCTCTACGAGAAAGGAGGTTGGGTGCTGCACATGCTGCGATACACGCTCACAGATGAACTGTGGTGGAAGGCCGTCGCGCATTACCTGCGCAAGCACCGGCACCGGAGCGTCGATACCTACGACTTGATCGAATCGATCGAGGAGGCCACCGGGAAGAACCTGCGCGCCTTCTTCGACCGCTGGGTGTTCAAGGCGGGCTACCCCAGCTTCAAGGTGCGCGCGCGCTTCGACCGCAAGAAGGGCCGAGCCACGCTGTGGGTCCAGCAGGTCCAGCGCATTTTCGACGAGGAGCCGGCCTTCCGGCTTCCGGTCGAGTTCCGCTTCGAGGGGCGCGGCTGGAGCAGGGACTTTACCCGGGAGCTGTCGCAAAAGGAGCACCGCCTGGAGTTCGACCTTCCCGGCGAGCCCCTATCGATCGAGTTCGATCCGAACCATTGGCTGCTCAAGAAGGTCGACTTCCGCAAATCCTTCAGCCAATGGGAGCACCAGTTGCTCCATGCCAGGACGGCCCAAAGCCGCATCGAGGCGGCGCGCGAACTCGGCCGATGGGGTAGCGCCAGGGCCGTCGACGCGCTCAAGCGGGCGGCGGCCCGCGAGCTCTTTTGGGGGGCCAAGGCGGAGATCGCGTTGGCCGCCGCCAGGGCGCGGGCCCCGATGGCCTTTCCTTTGGTCAAATCACTGCTCAAGGACCGGCACCCGAAGGTTCGCCGCGCCGCCGCGCAGGCCCTCGGCGAATTCAAGCTTCCGGAAGCGGCGTCGGCGGCGGCGGCGTTGCTCAAACGCGAAAAGAGCCTGCACGTGCAGGCCGAGGCGGCCCGCGTGCTGGGTGAATGGTGCGACCCCCGCTATTTCGCGACGCTCAAGGCCAAGCTGAGGGAGCCGTCGTACCTGGACATCCTACGCTCGGCCGCAATTGAAGCCTTGGCCCGGACCAGGGATTCGAGCATGCTGCCGGAACTTCTGCGCGCCAGCCGTCCGCCGTATTCCTACCACAGCCGCGCGTACGCGATCCGAGCCTTGGCCCAACTGACATCCTTAAGCGACACCGTCGTCGAGCATCTGGGAGGGCTCTTGGATGACCCCGACGAGCGCGTCAACCTGGCGGTGCTGGCCGCCTTGGGTAGGACGGATGACGAACGCGCGATCCCCATCCTCGAACGGGTTCGCGACACCAGCGACAATTCCCGGCTGAGGACCTACGCCGAGGAGTCCTTGGCGCGGATCAGGGGCAGTTTGGAGCCGTCGAAAGAGGCGTCGGCCGCAGCCCGCCGTTCTCGGCGTTCCTAGTTTGCTCTAGCTGAAAAATACTTAAAAAATAAATAGTTTTAGATAATTCCTTCCAGGGTAAGGCGCTTGCAAGGACCCCCTCGAATAATCTAAAGTGAGCGTTCAACTTCCTAACGGATGACAGCGCTTTTAGCCCTTTTCGGCGCCGCGGCGGTCGCCTTCGCCGTCTTGATGCTGCTACAGCGTAGCCTTCTCTCCAGCGCGCTATGCCTGCTCGCCGTTTTGTTCCAAATCGCGGCCATGTTCTTCGTCTTGAACGCGCCGCTCGTCGCGCTGATGCAGCTGCTCGTTTACGCGGGCGCCGTGATGGTTTTGCTTGTCGTCGCCGTCATGGCGTCGGGGACCAGGCTTTCTGGGCTCTGGGAGGGCTTCTCCGCGCGCCGCCTTTGGCCGCTGGCAGTATTCGGGGTGCTCCTGCTGCAGTTCATCGCCGTTTCACTGCTGGAACCGCCGGCCAGCGGGAGTCCCGGCGTCTCGCTGGATCGGGAAGCCGCGGCCCTGCTGTTCGGCCCCTATCGGCTGATGACCGAGGCCATCGGCGTGCTGGTGTTGTTGGTGTCGCTGTCCGTTCTTCCCGATCCCAAGGCGGAGGGACCTAGTGAATCCTGAAGCCGTGGTCTGGGCGGTGTCCGCCGCCTTGCTCATCCTCGGCCTGGCGGCGCTCGTCCTGCGGCGCCAATTGCTCGCCATGGTGCTGGGGCTGGAACTCATGATCAACGCCGCCAACCTCAATTTCGTTTTTTACGGCAGCCGTCGGCTTGACGCGGCTGCGACGGCGATCGTCCTGCTCGTCATCGCGGTGGCGGCGGCGGAGGCGGTGGTCGGCCTGTCGCTGATTCTCGCGCTGCGCGGCAAGGGCTCGGCCGCCGAGAGCTCCGAGCTGCTGGGACTGCAGGGGTGAGCGCCATACCCGTTTCCGCCTTCCTCGTTTTGGGCACCCCGGCGCTCGCGCTGGCCCTCGCCTTTTTCCTGTTCCACCGGCGCTTGGCGCGCAGGACGCATTGGCCGATACTCGCCTCCTGCGCCGTGGTGACGCTTGCGGCCGCGGACCTTGCGTTGAGGGCGTGGCGGGGGGAGGCTTGGGACCAGACGCTATTTACCTGGATCGTCGGCGGCCCTTGGTCGGTCGAGTTCGGGATCCGAATCGACGCCTTGTGCGTCTCGGTGCTCGCGATGGTAGCCGTCGTCGGCACGCTCATCCATGTGTACGCCGTAGGGTACATGGCCCATGATCCCGGATTCTCCCGTTTTTTCCTCTACTTCCACCTTTTCTTCTTTTCCATGATCGGGCTGCTCGTCTCGAACAATTACCTGCAGCTCTACCTGTTCTGGGAGGGCGTGGGACTCGCGTCGTACCTGCTTATCGGGTTTTGGTACGAGCGCGCCTCGGCGAGAGCCGCGGCCCTCAAGGCTTTTTTGACCAACCGGATCGGGGACGCCTGCTTCCTGGCGGCGGTGCTGCTGCTGCTGGCGCAATTCGGGACCGTCCAATTCTCGGAGCTCTTTGAGCGCGTCGCCTCTCGCCCCGTATCGGACCCCTGGCTGGCGTGGGCCTGCGGCCTTCTTTTCCTGGGAGCCGCGGCGAAATCGGCGCAGTTCCCGCTGCATGTGTGGCTGCCGGACGCCATGGAGGGACCGACTCCCACCTCGGCCTTGATGCATGCCGCGACGATGGTGACGGCCGGTGTGTTCCTGATGGCCCGTTCGGGGCCTTTGCTCGAGAAAGCGCCCGAGGTGCTGGGCCTCATCGCCTGGATAGGCGCCGGGACCGCGCTAGGCTCGGCCATCGTCGCGGCAATGAAGAAGGATTTAAAACGCATCCTGGCGTATTCGACGGTAAGCCATTTGGGCCTCATGATGATGGCCATCGGGGTCGGGCACGCCTTCGCCGCGGTCGCGCACTTGGTGATGCACGGATTTTTCAAGGCGCTTCTCTTCCTGTGCGCGGGAAATGTCCTGCATGCCCTGGGCCGCTCCACCGCGACGGTCGACGAGGTCGGGGGCTTGGCGCGGCGCATGCCCCTGACGGCCGCGTGCTTCGCGGTGGGAGCGCTCGCGCTGGCCGGGATCCCGCCCCTCTCTGGGTTCTTCAGCAAGGACCTGGTCCTGGAGGCCGTCGACGGGAGGGGGGACCGGCTCTTAATGGGCGCGGCCTTGGCCGTGGCGGTCGGCTCTAGCCTCTATATCTTCCGGATGTTCTGGCTCGCTTTCTTCGGGGACAGGCCCCGTCAGGGTGGGCCCCGCGCCCAATTGCACGAAAACGGCGCCTGGATGCAGATCCCCGTGCTGTTGTTGGCCTTGCTTTCCTTCGGCGCTGGCGCGGCGGCGTGGGGCGTTGGTCTGTTGCCCGCGGAGCTATCCGGGCACACCGCGGGCTTGGGGCTGTCGGCGGCGGCGGCCGGCCTCGCGCTCTCCTGCTTGCTGTTTATGGCCTGGCCGCAATGGGATTGGAACTGGCGGGAGCGCTGGCCGGGCCTAGAGCGTTGGATGGACGCCGATTTCGGCTGGCAGACCTTCGCCCATCGTGTGGTGGCGGCTCCCGCCGCCGCCTTCGCCCGCTTCGTCGCATGGAATTGGGACCGCCGCGTCCTCGACCGTTTCCTGGAATCATCGGCGGAGACCTGCCTAGGACTTTCGGAAGGCATGTCCTCCCTTTCCCGCGGGATGCTCAACGATTATCTCTGGTGGATGGCTGCCGGGGCCGCCTGCCTGGCGGGTTGCGTGCTATGGGCTTTTTGACCCTGCTCTGGCTCATCCCGGCTCTCGGCGCTCTCGTGGCCGCCCTGGCTCCCTCCCGGAATGCCAGCCGCGCCTGGGCCCTGCTCGTCTCCGGCGCGGGCCTTCTCTATTCCGCCTGGCTGCTGTTGCCTTACGGCCGCGGCGCCGGCGCGCTGCGGCTCGAGGAGATCGGCCGAGGCTCCTGGCTGGGCATCCGCTACCGCATGGGCGTCGACGGCCTGTCCTTGCCGCTGATCTGGTTGAGCGCATTTTTGATCGTCGTGGCGTTGCTCTCGTCCCGGCGCGATTTCTCCAAGGGCTATTGGGCGAGCTTCCTCGCCCTCGAGGCGGGGCTCTTCGGGGTTTTTTCGGCGCAAAACCTCTTCTACTTCTACCTATTCTGGGAGGCGGCCTTGATCCCGATGTTTTTCATCATCGGGCTTTGGGGATCGGAAGGGCGGGTGGCTGCCGCCTTCAAATTCATCCTGTACACCTTCTTGGGTAGCCTGGCGTTGCTCGTCGGGCTGATTTATCTCGTCGTCGTCCACCACGGTGCCACCGGCATTTGGACCTGGGATATCCCGGAATTGGCCCGATCGCCGATCGCTGGCCCCGCTTCCATCTGGATTTTCGCCGCCATCCTGATCGGTTTCGCGGTGAAGATCCCGGTACTACCCCTGCATCATTGGCTTCCCGACGCGCATACCGAGGCGCCGGCGGCGGGCTCGATCCTGCTGGCCGGGGCGATGCTGAAGATGGGGGTCTACGGCCTCTTGCGAGTACTGATCCCGGTATTCCCAGACCTGAGCGCCGCCGCCTTGCCCTGGCTGGGCGGTTTGGGAGCGGCGAACGTGGTCTATGGGGCGCTTTGCGCCATGGCTCAAAAGGATCTCAAGCGCCTGGTCGCTTACACGAGCATCAGCCACCTGGGCTTTTGCCTCGTCGGCCTGTTCTCGCTGACATCGGAGGGCATTGCCGGAGCGGCGCTGGTGATGGTCAATCACGGGCTCTCCACCGGGGGGTTGTTCCTTCTCGTCGGCATGCTCTATGATCGGGCCCATCGGCGGGGGGTCTCCGACTTCGGCGACTTGGCCTCGGGAGCGCCGTATTTCGCGTTTTTTTTCGCCTTCATCCTGCTCTCCTCCATCGGCCTGCCCGGGCTCAACGGCTTCGTGGGGGAGATGATGTCGCTGGCCGGTATGGCCCGCGTTCATTGGCCTTTGGCCGCGGCCGGTCTCGGCGGGACCGTGCTGGCCGCGGCTTACGCCCTGCCCGCCTATCATCAGGTATTCTGGGCCCCTGCGGGGCCCGGTTCGGTGACGGCCAAGGTCACGGACATGGAGGCGGGCGAGCGGGCCCTGCTTTGGGCCCTGTCCGCCGTGATTCTTTTCCTGGGCCTATACCCGCGCCCGCTGCTTGAATTGATGCGGCCGGCCGTAACGACGCTGGCGGGCCGATTATGACCAGCCTTCTCGTATTGACGGCCGGGCTCCTCTGGCTGGTGGCGATGGGCCTGGCCGGCCGCTCCGGCAAGGCGCAGAGTGCTCGGGCCGTCGCCGTCTTCGCGATACTGCTGGCGACGCTCTGCCTGGCTCCCACGGGAGAGGCGGCCGATGGCTTGTTGCGCCAAGACGGCTTTTCAGCGTGCTGGCAGCTGATCTTTCTGCTGGCGGCCCTGCCGCTGGCGATGCTCATGCCCATGGAGGATGAATCATCGGCGATATTGCTCCTGGGCTCGCTGGCCGGAATGAGCCTGCTGGCCTCGGCCAATCACTTGATCCTCCTGTTCATCGGACTGGAATCGATGTCGCTGCCGGGATACCTGCTGGTCTACCGGCTCAACCGCGGGCGCGACTCGCTCGAGGCGGCGATCAAGTATTTCTTCATGGGCAGCGCCGCCGCCGCCCTCTACCTCTTCGGCGCCTCGCTCTACTACGGTGCCACGGGAAGCCTCGCGCTGGCTCCGGCCGGACCGAGCTCGTTTCGACTGGAATTCTCCCTGGCGCTGATGGCCGTGGCGGCGTTGCTCAAGATCGGCGCCGTTCCACTGCACTTCTGGCTTCCGGACGTCTACGAGGCCTCCGCTCCCGAGCTGGCGGGGTTCTTCTCGACGGCCTTCAAGGCCGCGGGGATTCTCTTCCTCCTGCGCCTGCTGCAACTGCCTCCCGTCCTCTCCGAAGGGATGCAGCTCGCCCTCCCCTGGATCAGCGCCGTGACGATGACCGTCGGCAATTTCCTGGCGCTGCGCCAAAGCTCCCTGGCTAGGCTTCTGGCCTATTCCTCCATCGCCCATGTGGGTTATCTGCTCCTGGGGGTTTGGGCGTGGACCCGCGACGGCCGCCCCCTGCCGGGCTCCATTCTCCTGTACCTGGCCGCCTATCTTTTCATGAGCACGGGGGCTTTCGCGGCCTTGAGGCTTTCGGGGCTCAAGCGTTGGGAGCAGCTGCGGGGCTACGGTGCTAGGTCGCCCTGGCTCGCCGGTTTCATGGCGCTTATGCTGCTCTCCTTGGCCTCGATACCGCCGACCGGGGGCTTCCTCGCCAAGTTCTTTATTTTTTGGGACGCGCTCCGGGCCCAAGGCGCCGGGTGGGTATGGGTCGCCGCATTCAACAGCCTCGTCGGAATTGGCTATTATTTCTCCTGGATCAAGGCGATGGCCTTCGACCCCGCCGACGAGCAAGCCGCCCCGCCGGCGCCGAAGCTGAGCCTTCGGCAGCAGGGCCTTTTATGGGGTTGCGCCGTGCCGACGCTTTTCTTGGGCGTGTGGCCCGGGGTCCATACCTGGCTCACGGCCCTGTTGGGAGCGGCGCGGTGAACGCCTTGGCCCTTTGGATCAATCTGGCCTTGGTGGCGGGCTTGGTCGCCGTGCTCTCTTCGGCCTCTTTATTGCTGGGTCCGCAGCGGAGGGCTGCCGGCGCCAAGGGCCAGCCGTATGAGACCGGCATGTCGCCCTTGGAGCCGGCGGCCGGGCGCATGACGGTCTCGTACTATCGGTTCGCGGTGTTGTTCGTGATCTTCGACATCGACTTGGCGCTGCTGCTCCCCTGGGTGCTCATGCGCGACCGCTTGAGTTTGGGCGCGGTGGCCGCCTTCAGCCTTTTCTTGGGCTTGGTCGCCCTGACCTTGGCGTACCTGTGGCGCAAGGGGGCGCTGGAATTCTCATGAACGATGAGGCTTTCCAGACGCCGGGGGTGCTGACGAGCCGGCTCGACGCGGCGATCGGATGGGCCCGGAAATATTCCATTTTCCAGTACCCCTTCGTGACCGCCTGCTGCGGCATGGAGTACATGTCCACGGCCGCCTCGCATTACGACATGGACCGCTTCGGGGCGGGCCTGCCTCGCTTCTCCCCGCGGCAGGCGGACGTCTTGATGGTCGTCGGCACCATCAGCCACAAGATGTCGCCGGTGCTCAAGCGAATCTACGAGCAGATGACCGACCCGAAATGGGTCGTCGCCTTCGGCGTTTGCACCTGCACCGGCGGCTTCTACGACGACTACGCCACCGTGCAGGGGATCGACACCATCATTCCGGTCGACCTTTACATCCCCGGCTGCCCGCCGCGGCCGGAGGCGGTTCTCCAGGGCCTCATGCTGCTGCAGGAAAAGATCCGCAAGCAGGGCGCGGGCTCGGGGAGGCAGCAGCCTTGAGCGAACGCATCCGAGAGGCGCTCTCGGGCCTGTTGCGGGCCGAATTGCTGGCCTTCGAGGGGTCGGGGGAGGAGGCGCAAGCCCGTGTCCCTGTTTCACGGGTGCGCGACGCCCTGATCGCGCTGCGCGACGGGCTGGGCTTCAACATGCTCGTGGACCTGACGGCCTGTGACCTGCTCCGCTACCCCGTTTCCCATCAGGTGGGGGTGACCGACCCCTGCCAGGCCACGCAAGGCGACGCCTGGAAGGAAAAGAACGTGACTCACGAGCGCTTCGAGCTCACCTACCGCCTGCTATCGCTCGACCCGGAGTCGGGCCTGCTGGGTGGGCGCTTCGCCGTCAAATGCCGGGTGTCCGACGGGGAGATCGGGCCCCCTTCGATCCGCGACCTATGGCCCGTCGCCGATTGGCTCGAGCGCGAGTTGTGGGACATGTTCGGCGTGCGTTTTTCGGACCGTCCCGATATCCGGCGCATCCTCCTCTATGAGGAGTTCGTCGGCCACCCCTTGCGCAAGGATTACCCGATTAACAAGCGCCAGCCCCTGCTGGCCTCGCGCCTCAAGGCCGATGGGGAGGGGATATCCCCCGCCGAGCTGCGCCCGAAACTAGTCCCGTGAAGAAATCCTATTACCTCAACATGGGCCCGCAACACCCCGCCATGCACGGGGTCATCCGGCTGATCCTCGAGCTCGAGGGAGAGCGGATCCAGGGCTGCGAGGTCGAATTCGGCTACATGCACCGCGCCTTCGAGAAGCACGCCGAATCCGAGACGTGGAACAACGTCATCCCCTGGACCGACCGGCTCAATTACGTCTCGCCCTTGATCAACAACGTGGGCTACTGCATGGCCGTCGAGAAACTCTGCGGCCTGAGCGTACCCGAACGCGGCCAGTACATCCGAGTCATCGCCTCCGAAGTGTCGCGCTTGACGGACCACCTCACCTGCATCGGCGCCTCCGCGATGGAGCTGGGGGCCTTCACCGTGTTTCTCTATATGATCAAGGCGCGTGAGTTCCTCTACCAGTGCGTTGATAAGCTCACGGGCGCGCGGATCACCACCAGCTTCACGCGCGTGGGCGGGGTCAAGGCGGACCTTCCCGAGGGTTTCGAGGAGCAGCTCCTCTCCGCCTTCGCGGAGGTCCGCCGGGTGCTGCGCGAGGTCGACGGGCTGTTGACCAAGAACCGCATCTTCTATGACCGAGTCAACGGGACGGGACGGATCGGCCGCGAGGAGGCGATCGCCTACGGCATCACGGGTCCCTTCCTACGCTCCACCGGGGTTCCCTACGACGTGCGCCGGGCCAGCCCCTATCTCGTCTATGACCGCTTGAGCTTCGAAGTCCCGGTGGGCGGTAATGGCGACAATTTGGACCGCTATCTCGTCCGCATGGCCGAGATGGAGCAGAGCATGCGCATCGTCGAGCAATGCTTCCGGCAGATCCCGCCGGGAGCGCATTCGCTCGAGGATCGAGAGCTCATCGAAGCGGGGGTGATGTTCGACGAAGGGAAGGCCGGGAAAACGGGGCAGTTGTGGAAGGCGGAAGCGGCCGTCGATGCGACGCTCGAGGGAACCGGACAGCGCTGCGCCCCCCATATCCAAGGACCCCAGCGACAATACGCCCTGCCTCCCAAGGAAGAGACCTATGGGAGCATCGAGGGATTGATGAGGCATTTCGAGATCATCATGTGGGGGCGAGGCGTTCGCCCACCCGCCGGCGAATGCTACCAAGCCGTCGAGGGGGCTAATGGCGAGCTGGGCTTCCATATCTATTCGGACGGGACGGACCGCCCTTACCGCGTCCGTTGCCGTCCGCCCTGCTTCTTCCCGATGGCGGCGTTGGGTAAGATACTCGTAGGAGAAAACGTCGCCGACATCATCCCCACCTTCGGCTCGGTCAATATGATCGCGGGGGAATTCGAGCGGTGAGAACCAGTAGCGCCGCCCCCGAGGCGTCCCCTCCACCCTTTTCCGTCGAAGAGCGCCAGCGCTTGGAGGCGTGGGCGCGGCGCTTCCCTCGACCGCGCATGGGGCTGACCCAGGCCTTGCGCGACGTGCAGGATTGGCACGGGTTGATCAGTCCCGAGGCCGAGTCGACCTTGGCCGAGATTTTCGGCGTCACCCCCACGGAGGTCCGCGAGGTCCATACCTTTTATCCGTACTTCTCGCGAACCCAAAAGGGGCGCTATCGCATCGATGTCTGCCGCAACCTGAGCTGCCATCTGGCGGGCGCGCAAGCCGTCTGCGAGAAGCTTCGCGCCGCTATTGGCGAGCCGGGGCGCGCGAGCGACGACGGGTTGTTTTCCTGGGAAGAGGTCGAATGCCTGGGCGCCTGCGAGATGGCCCCGGCCTTAAGCGTTAACGACGAGCTCCAGGGGGCGGCGACTCCCGAGGGGGCCCTGCGGCTGCTCGAGTCGCTTCGGCGCGGGGAGGGGGTCCCTCGGCCGCTGGACTCCGCGGAGCAAGGCGGATTCGACCGGCGGCGTCCGGGACCCAAAGAGCCGCGGATATTGACCGAGCATTTCGGCGACGCGCGCCTGCGAAGCCTGGAGGGCTACCGCGCCAAGGGGGGCTACGCCGCCCTGTGGAAGGCTCGCGGCATGGAGCCGGCCGCGCTCATCGAGGAGGTCAAAAGATCCAATCTGCGGGGGCTGGGAGGGGCGGGCTTTCCCTCGGGCATGAAATGGAGTACCGTGCCTCCGAAGAAGGATAAGCCGCATTATCTGGTCTGCAACGCCGACGAGAGCGAGCCGGGGTGCTTCAAGGACCGCTCCCTGCTCGAGCGCAATCCCCACAACCTCATCGAGGGCATGCTTATCGCCTGCCGGGCCATACAAGCCGACGCGGCCTTCGTCTTCATCCGCGGCGAGTATAGTAGACAGCTGCGCATCCTCGAAGCCGCATTGGAGGAGGCGCGCGCGGAAGGGCTGCTGCAGCCCGAGATCCGCGTCGTCCGCGGGGTCAACGCCTACATCTCCGGCCTCGACACCGCCCTCCTGGAGACCATGGAGGGCAAGAAGGCCTGGCCGAGGCAGCCGCCTCCCTTCCCCACGGTCTCGGGCTTGCTGGGCTGCCCGACCGTGGTCAATAACGTCGAGACCCTCATGATGCTTCCCGCCATCATCGGCAAGGGTGCCGAGTGGTTCGCCTCGGTTGGCGCCGCCCGAAGCGGCGGTACGGCCGTCTATTCCATCAGCGGGCACGTCAATCGTCCAGGCATCTACGAGTTCCCCATGGGTACTCCGCTGCAAGACATCCTCGGGGCCGCGGGCGGCGTGCGCGAGGGCCACTCGCTCAAGGCGGTGATCCCCGGGGGAACCTCCACTCCCGTGCTAACGGCCGCCGAGGCGATGACGGCCAAGATGGATTTCGACAGCCTCAGGGCCGTCGGCTCCTTCCTGGGCGCCGGGGGCATCATCGTCCTCGATGAGACGGCCGATATGGTCGAGGTTCTCTACATCATCGAGCGCTTCCTCTGGCAGGAGTCCTGCGGGCAATGCACCCCTTGCCGGGAAGGATCGGGCTGGGTCTCGCGCATACTCAAACGGATCTTGGACGGGGAAGGGACCCCCGCCGACATCGACAATATCCTGCGCATCGGGGAGAATATCACCGGCACGGTGATCTGCGCCTTGGGCGATACGATCGGGCCGGTGGCGCGCGCCATGATCCAAAAGTTCAGGGCTGATTTCGATAGGAGGGTGCGCCATGGTTGAGGGGCCTACGGTCTCCTTCACCCTCGACGGGCGCTCGCTCGCGGCCCCTGAGGGCAGTCTGGTCATCGACGCGGCCAAGAAGGCGGGCATCGAAATCCCGCATTACTGCTACCATCCCGCCCTGGGAAATCCGGGGGTCTGCCGCCTTTGCCTGGTCGAAGTGGAAGGAGCGCCCAAGCCGATGGTTTCCTGCCGACTGCCGGTCAAGGCGGGCATGGTCGTTCGCTCCAATTCTCCGCGGGCCCGCAAGGCCCAGAGCTCCTCGCTCGAGCTGCATTTGGCCAACCACCCGCTCGACTGCCCGGTCTGCGACCAGGCGGGGGAGTGCTGGCTCCAGGACTATTACATGCGCTATGGGCTCTATCCCAGCGCCTTGCGGGAGGACAAGCTGCACAAGGACAAGCGCGTCCAGGTCGGCCCGAGGATCATGCTTGACGAGGAGCGCTGCATCCTCTGCACCCGGTGCACGCGCTTCTTAAATAACGTGACGAAAACCTATGAACTCGGCATCTTCAACCGTGGCGACCGCGACATCCTCCAAGCCTATCCCGGCCGCAGCGTCGACAACCCCTATGCCGGCAACGTCGTGGATCTTTGCCCGGTAGGCGCGCTGACCGACAAGGATTTCCGCTTCAAGGTGCGCGTCTGGTACCTCGATCAGACCCCCTCGGTATGCACGAGCTGCGCGCGGGGCTGCTCGATCGACATCCATTCCAATACCCGCAGGCCATGGCACACGCCGGGCCAGCGAGTAGCTAGGTTCAAGCCCCGGCATAATCCGGAGGTCAACGATTGGTGGATGTGCGACGAGGGGCGCTATAGCTACAAGCAGATCGATTCGCCCTTACGGCTGAAATACGCCTCCACCCTGTCGGGCGGATCTCCCGTCCGGGTCGACCCCGCCTTTGCCGCAGGCGAGATCGCCGCGCGGCTCAGGCAGCTCTGCGAGGAAAAGGGCCCGCAGGGGCTCGCCGTGGTGTTGAGCGGGACACTTTCCAACGAGGATCTCTTCGCCGCGCGCGCCCTGTTCGTGGACACCTTGAACGCCGGCCATATCCTGACGCGGCCCGGCCCGGATCAATTGGGAAGCGAGGACGCCCTGCTCCGCAGGAAGGAAAAGGTGCCGAACCATCGGGGCGCGGAAGCGATGGAGCTGGGGCGCGAGTCCTCCTGGGAGTCGATACTTTCCGCCATCGAGGCGAAAACCGTCTGGGGACTCTACGTGGTCGACCGCGATCCGGCCGCCATCTGGGGCCTCGCGGACGCTCGGGAACTATCCGGTCTCGCCCTAACGGTGTATCAGGGGAGCCACTCGAACCGCTTCGCCCACGAGGCCCATTGGGTGCTGCCCTCCTGCTCCTTCGCGGAGGAAGAAGCCTCCTTCATCAATTTCGAGGGCCAACTACAGCGCGTTTCCGCGGCCCTGCCACCCTTGGGCGAGTCCAGGCCCGATTGGGAGATATGGCGGGACATGCTGCATTCCCTGGGCCGGCGCGCGGCCTGGGACGGGCCACAGGCCGTCTTCAAGGAAATGACGCGGGTGATCCCCGCCTTTGCGGGGCTCGACTGGGACGGATTGGGCGCCTGGGGAAAACGGCTGGAACTGGAGCGCTCGCCCGCATGAGCCCGCTGTTGGCCGCCTTCTTGAAGGTCGCGGGCGCGCTGGGATTCGGCCTCAATACCGCCGCCTTCCTGGCCTGGGTCGAGCGCAAGCAGAGCGCCGTCATCCAGGATCGCATCGGGGCCAACCGGGCCTCGATCTTCGGATGGCGCCTGCTCGGCCTCTTCCACATCCTGGCCGATCCAATCAAGGTGATGGCCAAGGAGGATTTCGAGCCCCCGCACGCCTTAAGGCCCTGGCACGCCCTGGCCCCCGCCATCTCCCTCGGCTTCTCCCTGCTCTGCCTGGCCGCGTTTCCCTTCGCCGACGGATTGACCCCCCTGCCGATGTCGGCCGGTGTCGTGTTCGTCCTCGCGATGCTTTCGCTGGGCGTGCACGGCGTCGTGATGGCCGGCTATTCCTCGGGCAGCAATTACTCGCTCTTGGGGGGGCTGCGGGGCGCGGCGCAGATGATCTCCTACGAGGTCTCGATGCTCGTGAGCCTCGCGGGCGCGCTTTTCATCTACGGCAGCCTGGACCTCTCGGAGGCCGCGCGCTGGCAGGCGACCCATGCCTCCTGGGGCGTGCCGGCCTGGGGGATATTCCTGCAGCCCTTGGGGTTCATCCTCTTTTTGACCGCCGGAGCCGCCGAGACCAAGCGCATCCCCTTCGACCTGCCCGAGGGAGAGTCCGAGATCATCGGCTATTTTACGGAATATTCGGGGATGAAATTCGTGATGTTCATGATGAACGACTTCATCGAGAGCGTCGTGATCTCGGCCTTGGCGGTCACCCTCTACCTGGGGGCCTGGCACGTGCCGGGGCTCTCCCTCCTGGGCCTTCCTCCCATCGCCGCCGCGGCGGCCGGGGCGGCGGCCTTCACGCTCAAGGTGATGGCGGTGCTCTGGCTGCTCATGCAATTGCGCTGGACTCTCCCGCGCTTTAGGTTCGACCAGCTGATGCATCTCGGCTGGAAAAACCTGCTCCCCTTGTCCCTGCTCAATCTTTTTGTCACCGTATGGGCGGTCTACCTGCTTCAATGATCCCCGCAGCCTTGGAGTCTCATCCGGTCCGGCCGGTGCCCCGCCCCTCCATGGGCCTGCGCGAGCGCGTCTACCTCATCGAGGTGTGGAACGGGCTGCGCATCACCTCCCGGCATTTTTTCGTCAATTTGTGGCGGCATTTGAGGCGCGCCCTTGGTTTTTCCGGCCCGCCCGGCGCCGTGACGATCCAATACCCGGAGTCTCCCGCGATGCTGGGGCGGCGGGCCCGCACGCGCCATCGCCTGCTCAAGCGCGAGGACGGCACCCCGCGCTGCGTGGCCTGCATGATGTGCGAGACGGTCTGCCCGGCCAAGTGCATCCATATCGTCGCGGAGGAGAGCCCGGTGACGATTATCGAGAAGCGCGCCAAGAGCTTCGACATCGACCTGGGGCTGTGCGTCTTCTGCGGCTATTGCGTCGAGGCCTGCCCGGTGGACGCGATCCGCATGGACACCGGCCAGGTGGAGATGTCCACCTTCAGCCGAGAGGACATGGTGTGGCATATGGACGAGCTCATGGGCGATAGACCCAAGAAGATCGGAGGGAATTGAAATGGCGGAAGAACCTAAGATCGCGCAGAAGGGCCCCTACGTCAAGGACGAGCAGGCCGGGCGCAAAATGTGGTGCGCCTGCGGGCAGACCCAGAACCAGCCTTATTGCGACGGCTCGCACGCGCGGCTCAACACCGGGATAAGGCCGGTGCCGGCCGATTTGGCCGCGCCCAGGCGCGTGGCCTGGTGCGGCTGCCGGCACTCCGCCAACAAGCCTTTCTGCGACGGCAGCCATAATCGGCTACCCTAGAGCACTAGATGCAAGGCGTCGGGATACTGGCGGCCTTCGTCGCCGGCCTGCTTTCGTTCCTCTCCCCTTGCGTGCTCCCGCTGGTTCCCGGCTACGTTTCCTTCGTCTCAGGTTTTACGCTGGAGCAATTGACGCGGGGCCCCTCCGAACGCCTGCATGCGAGGGCGGCGCTGGCCTCTCTCTTCTTCGTCCTCGGATTTTCGCTCGTCTTCGTCCTGCTGGGAGCCTCGGCCTCGTTGGCCGGACAGTGGCTTGCCGCTTACAAAGCCCCGCTATCGACGGCGGCGGGCGCCTTGGTGATGCTTTTCGGGCTGCACACGATGGGCGTTTTGCCTTTGCGCTGGCTCTATCTCGAAAAGCGCTTTAAGACGGGAGGGCTAGCGCCCGGCCTGGGCGGCGCCTTCCTCATGGGGCTGGCCTTCGCCTTCGGCTGGACCCCGTGCATCGGCCCCATACTCGCGGGCATATTGGCCCTCGCGGCCCGCGACGCCTCGGCCCAGCGAGGGATGCTGCTTTTGGGGGTATATTCGCTGGGTCTCGGGATACCCTTCATCCTGACCGGCTTCGCCACGGCCTCCTTCATGCGATTCTTCCAGGGCTACAAGCGCTATATCCGCTGGGGGGAGATACTCGCGGGGCTGCTGCTGGTGCTCGTGGGCTTCTTGATCCTCTCCCGGCGCCTCAGTATACTCATCGGGTTTCTTCCTTCCCGACTGTTTGATTTTGCATTGTAAGGCCGGGGTTAATCGGAACGATCGACTTCCTCGCCGGCGACGTCTTTTTTAAAGAACAGCTGGAGTCACTCCTGTCCGGTTAAAGTTGGAGGCATAGCTGGAGGTCTTGACGCCTGAGGCGGTCGAGCCTTTTGGGGTTGAGGTGGAGCAGATCGAAAAGCGAGGCTCGCTCAAGCAAGGTTTCTT
>JBGFSC010000052.1:0-29575 GCA_041694815.1 Elusimicrobiota bacterium
TGCTCGAATCGGTGGCGGTAATACCGGTGAGACCGGCGCCGTTTCCAAAGAACGCTGAGGCCGTAATAGAGGAAGGCGTCGTGATGTATCCACCAGCGCCGGTCATCGTGATGGCTCCGCCAGTAAAGCTGGCCGAGCCGGCGCTGATGCCGTAGGTAACACCGAGCCCCCCGGCAGCGGTAACGGAAGGCGAGGCGGAGAAGGTCTTAACACCCGAGAAGGTCTGTGCGTTGTTGAGCAGGGCCACATTGGCCGAAAGGGCCGTATCGCTGATATTCGTGATCAGAGAGCCGTTGAGCGCAGGGTAATAACCCAGCGCGTCGAGCCGCACCAATTGATTGGCGCCGTTGAAGGCATTGCCCTGCAGCGTGACCGAGGAGGATTTGAGAGTTAAGGCGCTCGCGTTCCCATCGCCCGAGAATTGCTCCGTGTTGGAATTGACCACCGAAATGCCGCTGGCCGTGCCGGTGGCCAAGGGAACGAAGCTCGAGCCGTTCAAACTGATCTTGAGCGCACCGTCGCCCGTGCTGTCGAAATAAATTCGTCCCACGGCAGCGGGCGGCGCGGCCGACAGGGCGCTTAAGGTCAGGCTTCCGGCGCTGATCCCATAGGTGGCGGAAAGGCCTAAGGCGGCCGTGATGCTCGGAGCCGCCGAGAAGGTCTTAACCCCGCTGATGGTCTGGTTGGAAACGGTATCGACCATGTTGGCCGGAGCAGGGATATTGGTCAGCCCCGCGCCGCTGCCCGAGAAGAAGGGAGCATAGACGCCACCGGCCGCGACGTTGATGCCTGAGGAGGTCCGCAAGCTGTACTGCGTATCACCAGTGGCGACGAAGGTTCCGCTGGAGGCGGTCAAACCGGAGCTAAAGGACGCCGAGCCGGCGCTGATGCCATAAGTTACCGCCAGGCCCGCGGCGGAGCTTAAGGTCTTAGCGCCGCTGATCGTCTGGTTCGACAAGGTGTCGACCATGTTGGCGGGGGCCGGAATATTGCTGAGTCCCGCGCCGCTTCCCGAGAAGAACGGGGCGTAGACCCCTCCGGCCAGCACTTGGATGCCAGAGGAGGCCTGTAAGCTGTATTGCGTGTTGCCCGTGGCCATGAGGGTCGCGCTGGAGGCGGTAAGGCCGGACGCAAAGGACGCCGAGCCCGCTACGATGCCGTAGCTGACCGTGAGGCTGGAACCCGTGATCGTCAGGGGGCCGGACATCGTGTCGCCGGCCTTCAAAACGTAGTTCGTGCCGGCCTGATACGCGCTCGTCTGTATGGTATTGTCCGGGAAGCGGATGAAGCCTCCGCTCGTCAACGAGAGCGGTCCCCCCCCGGCGATCTGAACACCCGAGGAGAGCCTTAGGGCGTAGGTAGCGTCGCCCGGCGTCGACGTGAACGTGCTCTTAAGGGCGGTGGAGCCGAACTGCGCGTCGCCGGCGATGTCGAGGAAGGTGCTAGGCGCGAGCGTTCCGACTCCGAGCGAGGCGGTGAATAATCCGGAATTCGCGAAAAAGGACCCGAACCGTGCGTTCGAGCGTCCCAGATTGACCGTGCCGTCGGCCACCGTGCTCGCGGTGCCGGCGCCGGAGCCGGCGTTAATCGGTATGATGTCCCCCGCGTCCGGGAAGCCTAGGCCAGCGTCGCCTTCCTGCCCCACCTGGGTCGCCACTCCTCCGTCGATCCCCATGCGGGCGATGCGCCCCAAGGCATTCAAGCGCAAGAAACCCGCGGAGCTTCCATGATCGACATAAAGGCCGGGATTTCCACCCGTGAGGATATGCAGCGGCGCGGAGGGGGCCGTCGTCCCGATGCCGACGTTGCCGGCCTTAACTACGAAGGAAGCGACGGCGACGGAGAAAGCGCCATCGACGAAGGTCACGCTCGAGGTGAAGGTCTTGACCCCGCTGATCGTCTGCGCGGCATTGAGCAGATCGACGTTCGACAGATTGGCGTCGGGCACCTTGCCGGCGCCGTCGAGTTTCAACAGTTGATTCGCGCCGTTGAACGCATTCCCCTGGAGGGTGACGGAGGAGGAAAGAAGAGTCAGGGGTGTGGCATTGCCGTCGCCCGAAAACTGCGCGCCATCGCGGTTGACCACCGAGATGCCGACCGAGGTGCCCGTCGCGATGGGTACGAAGCCGACGCCGTCGAGGCTGATTTTTAATGCCTTAGACCCCGTCGTGTCGAAATAGAGCATTCCTTGGCTGACCGAGCTAGGGGCCGATCCCAACCCGGTAAACACCAACGTGGAGGCGGTGATGCCGTAACTTACCCCGAGGCCCCCGGCCGCCGTGATGCTGGGGGCGGCGGTGAAAGTTTTAACCCCCGTGATGTTCTCGGCCCCGGCCAAATGGACGACGGTGCTATCGGCGGCCTTGGCCGCCAGATCGGCGCTCAGGCTGGTGACGGCCGATTGGGGGATGCCCGTAAGTCCGCTTCCGGAGCCGAAAAACGCCGAAGCGTTGACCGAAGAGGCGGAGGTCACAAAGCCGCCAGCGCCCTGAAGCACAACGGGTCCGGAGGTGAAGGTGGCTGAGCCGGCCTGGATGCCGTAGCTCACCGTGACGCTCGAGCCGGAAACGGTCAGGGAGCCGGTCATCGTATCGCCGGCCTTGGCGACCTTGCTTGAGTCGGTGGCGGTGATGCCGGTGATGCCGGCGCCGTTGCCGAAGAAGGCCGAGGCGGTGATGGAAGAGGGGGTCGTGATGTAGCCGCCGGGGCCGGTCATCGTGATCGCCCCGCCGGTAAAGCTGGCCGATCCGGCGGAAACTCCGTAGCTGACGCCGAGCCCACCGGCGGCGGTAACGGAAGGCGAGGCGGAGAAGGTCTTAATGCCAGAGAAGGTTTGTGCGTTGTTGAGTAGAGCGACATTAGCCGAAAGACGAGCGTCGCCCAAGCTGCCCTGGCTGATATCGCCGGCGTCGAGACTGGTCAGGCCCGAACCATCGCCAAAGAAGGCGGAGGCGGTCATGGAGGCCTGGCCGACGACGTTGCCGGAGGCGCCGGTAAGGTTGATGGCGGCATTGCTCATACTTAAAGTGCCGGTCATGGTGTCGCCGGTCTTGGCGACCTTGCTTGAGTCGGTGGCGGTGATGCCGGTGATGCCGGCGCCGTTGCCGAAGAAGGCCGAGGCGGTGATGGAAGAGGGGGTCGTGATGTAGCCGCCGGGGCCGGTCATCGTGATCGCCCCGCCGGTAAAGCTGGCCGATCCGGCGCTGATTTCATAACTAACGGCAAGGCCCGTGGCGGCCGTTATGTTGGGTGAGGCGCTAAAGGTCTTAGCACCGGTGATCGTTTCAGCCCCTGCCAGATGCACCACCGAGGCATCGGCCGCTTTGCCGGAGAGATCGCTACTCAGGTTGGTGACGGCCGACTGCGGGATGCCGGTCAGGCCCGAGCCAGAGCCGAAGAAGGCGTGGGCCGTAACCGAGGATCCGGGCACCGAGACGAAGGCATTGGCGCCCGAGACGGTGATCGAGCCGGCTGATACGCCGTAGCTCACGGCGAGCCCGGCGGCGGAGCTTAAGGTCTTAGCGCCGGTGATCGTTTCGGCTCCGGCCAGGTGAACAACGCTGGAATCAGCCGCTTTCGCCGCAAGGTCCGTGGTAAGGCCGGTCACCGCCGATTGCGGTATGCCCGTCAACCCGCTGCCCGAGCCGAAAAAGGCCGAGGCGGTGAATGAGGCCTGGCCGATCACATGGGCCGAGGCTCCGGTAAGATTCAGGGTGCCGCTCATCGTGTCGCCGGTTTTGGCGACCTTGCCGGGATCCGTGGCCGTAATGCCGCTGAGTCCGGCCCCGTTTCCAAAGAACGCGGACGCCGTAATAGAGGAAGGAGTGGTGATGTAGCCATTGGGGCCGGTGAGCGTTACCGCTCCGCCGGTAAAGCTGGCCGAGCCGGCGCTGATCCCGTAAGAGACGGAGAGTCCCCCCGCCGCCGTGACGGAGGGCGACGCCGAGAAGGTTTTGACCCCGGAGAATATCTGGCTGTTATTAAGTAGCGCCACATTGGCGGAGAGGGCCGTATCGCTGATATTTGTGATCAGAGAGCCGTTGAGCGCGGGATAGTAGCCCAGCGCGTCGAGCCGAACCAATTGATTGGCGCCGTTGAAGGCGTTGCCCTGCAAGGTGACCGAGGAAGAGCGCAATGTTAGCGCGGTTGCGTTGCCATCGCCGGTAAATTGCAAGGGTTCGGAATTCACGGAAGAAATGCCGCCGGCCGCCGATCCGGTGGAGATCGGGACGAAGGAGCCCGAGTTGAGGCGGATCATTAAGGCGCCCAGCCCGCCGGCCCCGCCCGTGTCATAGTAGAGCCGAGCGGTGGCGGCCGCAGGCGGGGCGGAGAGAGGGGCGAGGGTCAGAAATCCGGAGGCCGAAATCGTGGAAGCGGTGGCCTGCCCGATTTGCAGGTCTCCGGTCATGGTATCGCCGGCCTTGAGCACGCGTCCCGCAAGGTCCGTGCCCAGGCCGGTGACGGCGCTTTGCGGAATGCCGGTCAAATTCGCGCCGCTTAAGGCCGGCAGGGCGCCGGTGCCGGTCAATTGGACCAGCTTGTTAGCAGTGTTGAATTCGTTGCCCTGCAGGGTGACCGAGGAGGACTTAAGCGTCAATGCGTTGCCCGAGGTGCCGTCGCCGCTAAATTGCCCGGCGTTCGAGGTGACCGAGGATAAGCCCCCGCCCCCGCCGGCCCCGCCCGTCGAGATCGACACGAAGGAGACCCCGTCCAAGCTGATCTTGAGCGCCCCCAATCCGTTGGTGTCGAAATACAGCATGCCGGGAGTGACGAAGCTCGGCGGGGCGGAGAGTCCGGAGAAGGCCAAGGTCGATAGGCTTACGCCGTAGGGCAATTGGAGAACCCCGGTGGTGGTGAAGGTCGCGACTCGCGCGCCGTAGCCCAGTTTCTCCGCCGAGATCGAATGGAAGGCGTAGCTCGCGGCTCCCAATTGCTCGCGGGGGGTCAGCGTCTCGGGAGCGGGATTGATGAAGTTCGGATCGCTGGAAACACGCAATTCGAGGAATGTCGGCCCCGCCTGGAAGACGGAGGCGGGAATCCCGCCTACGGTGATCGAGCCGATCTGCGCTGTGTAGATGCCGTTGACTACGTTTAAGGCATTGGCCCCGCTCCAGGTCTCGCTGAAAAGCAGCGTGCCGCCGGTCGGCGCGTTATAGATGTTGAACTGGAAGGAAAAGACGCCCGTCAGCGGATTGCCCGAGGGGTCGGCCAGCTTGCCCTGATGGTTGATCATCTGGGCGATCGCGGCGTAGGATGGGCGCAGCGGGGCGGCCAGGGCCAGCGCGGCAAGCAGGGCGGCGCGAAGGTTAGCTCGCATGCTCCCTCTTGCTCAAGAGGCCTCGGATGCGCCCCAGCAATTCCTCGGCGATGATCGGCTTCGTCAAATAAAGGTTCACGCCACTTTCCCTGAGTCCCTGGATCTGCTCCTTATTTCCCGAATTGACGGTCAGCAAGATCAGGATCATGCGCTTAAAACGCGGGTCCTGGCGCAACTGCCGGGCGAACTCGACGCCGCTCATGCCGGGCAGGTTCCAATCGAGAAGGGCCACGTCGGGAATCCGGGAGTCGAGCAATCGGCGCGCCTCCTCGGCGCTGGTGGCCGATAAGATTTTGTAGCCCGCCGGCTGCAATATGCGCGCGATGATGCGCTGGTAATCGGAACTATCGTCGAGCACGAGAACCGATGGCTTATGCATGTTCCTTTATAGGGAGAGTGAAATGGAATCGGCTACCGCGATGGGGGGCGCTTTCGGCCCAGATCCGTCCGCCATGAGCCTCGACGATGGCCTTGGCGATGTAAAGGCCGAGCCCAGAGCCATCCTCCCCGTGAAGACCTTTCCTAAGCCGCACGAATTTCTTGAACAGCCGCTCGATCTCACCATTCCCCAGGCCCACCCCGGTGTCGCTGACGGTGCAAAGGAGCTGAGAGCTTTGCGGATCGGGACCCATCGTTATCCTCACCTGGCCGCCCTCGGGAGTGAATTTGATCGCGTTCGAGATTAGGTTGTGGAGCACGCGCCGGATCAGGGCGGCGTCGCCGCTGGCATGGCCGCGTCCCTGGGCGACCAGGCTCAGCTCGACGCGCGACTTCTCGGCCAAGGGCCGATAGAAGGCGATGAGCTCCCGGACGATGGCCGCTAGGTCTACGGGAAGCATTTGGGGATGCAGGGCGCCCGATTGAAGGCGCGCGGCCTGCAGCATGTCCGAGATCGTCTCTTGGAGCTGACGGGCGTTGATCTTGAGGCGCTTGGCATCCTCGTTCCATCGGGCGACATCGCGCGGCCCCGCGCCGGCGCTTTCATGAACCATCAGGTCCAGATAGGATTCCAGCGCCGAAAGCGGCGATTTGAGCTCATGCGCGAGCAGCGCCATCGCGTCCGAATGCTGACGCGCGGCGGCGCGCTGCCTGCGGACCCCGTAGGCCACCCCGAGTATCGCGAGGGCCGCGGCCGTCCATGCCCATGGATTCCAACGGGGTTTTGCCGGGGCGGGAGCGGCCGGCGGGGCGGCGCGCCGAGTCTCGCGAGCCTTCGCCTTCGTCGGCGGGGGCAGCGGCTTGGCTGGCACGCGGAAGCTCGTGGAGTAGCGGCGAGGGGGCGGCGCGATGGCTATGAACTGGGTCTCCGCCGTCGCGTACAACGTAGTGCTCTTATATTTAGGGCTTTGGGAATCCGTCGCGAATAAGGAGGAATGCGGAAAAACGAGAACGGTCGCCAGCAAGGCCAGCGCTCGCATAAAGATGTTTGAGTATAGAGCGCGGACGGTGAGTTGTCAATATCTGCTAAATTTCTGCTAAATTTTATCTGGGATAAAAGGACGGTCAGCTTGGGAATAGGTATTTACGCGCTCGAGGCGCGTAAAAGCCGCCGTTTTAGTCATTCCACCTATACCCCAACCCCGCGATCGCCTCCAGCCTTTTTCCCAGCGGCCCCAAGTGCCGCCTTAGCCGCATGACGTGCTGGACCAAGGTCCTGGAGTTCCCCTTGAGCTTTCTCGGCTTCCATCCTTTCTTGAAGAAGTCCTCCCAGTGCACGACCCGGTTCGGGTGGCGCAGCAAGAAAGCCAGCACCTCGAATTCCTTACTCGTCAGGCGGCGCTCCTCGTAATCGATGCCGGTCTGCACATGGCATCGCCTCGAGCGCAGGTCCAGCAGGACCTGGCCGTCACGGCTGCGCAGCAGGTGTCGGGACCAGGATTGGGGCCGGGCGAATTGCTGCGCCGTCGACAGGGCCGCCTCCAGCCGGGCCGCCAATAGCTCCGGATCGAAGGGCTTGAGCAGGTAATCGTCCGCGCCCGAGCGGAGGACCGAAAGGGTCGCCGCCGCGTCGGCCCGAGTGAGAAAGAGTAGCGGCGCGCTTCTGGCGCGCGGGTGGCGCCGGATTTGCCGGACCAGCCCCTTGATCTGATGCTTCCTAAACCCGTCGAGATCGACTACGAACAGGTCGGGTTTTTGCCTGTTGCAAGCCGCCCCGAGCAGGGCGGTAGACCGAATGTGGATCGGGTGGTAGTCCTGGCGGGTGAGGGCTTTCCGGCTGGACTCTAGGGGTTTGGGGTCGGATCCGAGCCAAAAAATGAGCGCCCGCGGCTCAGGGGTTGGATTTTTCGTCATCAAAAGTTACCACAAAATGAAGGACTTTTTGGGGCATATCGAGTATTTTCAAATTTGTGCAGCGCCCTCGTGCCCATTTAACAAAAAATTCGCAGAGATGGGTAAGTCTACGCTATATGGTGAAGACGCGAGGGCTGCTTGCTCCGCTGCTTTGCGCGATCCTCGCCCTCCCCCCCGCCTCGCACTCGATTGAATCGAACAGCACGAGCTACAAAAACGCCCGTTCGGTGCAGGACGTTTCCGGCGGACGCAAGGCCTCCGCCTCTTTTTCAATCATCTCGGCCACCGGCGAGAGCGGGGTGGCGACCGCCCATGCCAGCCCCAACTTCAGCCTGCGCGCCGGGCATATGACCATCGACCTCTACCCCGGCATGATCAACGGTTTCGTGGCCACGCCGGGCGCGGCCCCCGGGACGATCAACCTGCAATGGATCGCTCCCGGCAACGACGCCTACGCCGACAACACCACCAGCAAGGAGTACGTGATCAAGATGAGTTCGGTGGCCGCCAATTCGCCCGCCCTGTCCTGGGGCAAATTCATCGGCGCCGCTAGCGTGACTCCAGCGCCCCCGGCGCCGGCGGTCGAGGGCACCTTGCAATCGATGACCGTGACCGGGCTCCAGGAGGGCATCGTCTATTACTTCGCCATCGCGGCCCAGGAATCCGACAGCCTCTTCGGCCCCCTCTCGGCCCAGGCCAGCGCCCAGGCCACCGGCACCAATGGCTGCGCCGTGGTGCGCAATGTCTGCCAGTCCGGCTGCCCGTATAACACGATCCAGGCCGGCGTCAACGCCATCCCGAATCCCCTCATCGGTTACTCCTGCGTCATCGTGCGGGACTCGGCGGCCTACAACGAGAAGGTCGTGATCCAGAACTTCGTCAACAACGGCTCCAGCCTCACCGTGATGTTGGACCCGGCGTTGAGCGCGCACCCGGCGCTAGTCCCCCCGCCCGGCTCCGAGGCCGGTTTCGCCGTGGCGAACACGAACGTCAACATCCTCAACATCGATGTCCGGCCGAACGCCGCGCTCGGCTATGGAATCAAGGCCTCCTCCTCCAGCGTGATGATTTCGGGTGTCGTCATCGAAGGCGGGACTCATGTATCGGCGGCGGCCGTGGCCTTGTCCAGCGCGAGCCTGATCTCGGCCTCCAGCTTCACCGCGCTTTCGGCGCGCGGCGTCGATTTAAGCGGCGCGCAGAACAGCTCGCTGCGCGGGTCCTTCGTCCAGTCCCCCGCGGCCGTCTATGCCTGGGGCGGCTTGAACCTGTCGATTTCCTCCAACACCATCGCGCCGCTCATCAGCGGCACCCAGAACAGCTACGGGTTGTTCTTGGCGCATAACTCCGGCTCCGCGCTGCAACACAACAGCGTCTATTTCCGCTCTCCGGCCTCGGCGGGGGCCAATACGGCGTACGCGCTCTACGTGCAAAACGGCAGCGGCATCTTGATCGACCATAATCGGTTCAGCAACCCGGCGGTCGTGACCGGCGGCCATTATACCGGCGTCCGCATGGAGGCGAGCGCCGGATCGCAATTTAAGTTCAACGACGTCTACGGCGCCGGGACGGCTTTAGGCCGCGCCGTTCTGCTTGAGCTCGCCGGCGGCTCGAGCGCTTCCCAGATCAAAAACAATATCTTCGTGAGCTCCTTCGTCGTTTCCGTCGCGTCGGCGAGCTTGTCCGTCTCCGCGGATAGCCTCTCGGGAACGATCTCGGATTACAACAATATTTTCGCCGCCAACGGCGCGCATACCGAGATCTGGGGTTCGCAGAGCTGCACCTTTCCCGCCGGGCTCCAGGTGGTCACCTGCGCGGGCCAGGATTCCAACACCTTCGCCTTCGACCCGCTCTGGCATCGCATAGCTGCCGGCGCCGAGGATTTCCACCCCCATTCCTCCGCCGGCCGTTACGATGCCGGTCTGGGGATCTTCGTCGCGGACGCCGACACGTCGTATACGATCGACGTCGCCGACCCCAGCGAATCCTTCGCGAAGGAGCCGTCCCCCAACGGCTCCCAGGCCAATCTGGGCTCCTACGGAAACACGGCCGAGGCCTCCAAGAGCACCCTGTATAAGATCGTGCGCCAGCCGCCCTATCGGCCTTTCGGCATCGACCTCGCCTCCGTGCTCGTGGGCACGGCGACGATCTCCTGGATGCCCGTGCGCTCCTTCCAAAACGGCTCCTCGTTCTTGAGCTCCGCGACCGCCAACGGCCTGGAGTTGACCGCTTATCGCGTCTATCGGGCGACGACGATGTTCAACGCCTCCTGGACGCTCATGGCGGTGCTCTCGACAACGACATTCAGCTGGACGGATCTCGCCTCGGCGTCCTCGTACTACTATTGCCTGCAATCGGAGAACCCCTTCGGTCGCTCGAAGTATTCGATGATACGCGCCCAGTCGGATAAGGCGGCGTATGTGCTCGCTCCGGACGGCTGGAGCCATCTGCATATCCCCGCGGGAGTGGCGGCGGTGCTTAAGGGCGACGGCGTCGACTCCACTACCGCCTACGATGTCGACGCCTCCACGCAGCCAGGCGACGCGGTCAAGAAGATCGTCAAGTCGGTCGATTTCCGCGCCATCAAGGGCGGCATGCAGCCGACCCAACTTAAGCTTTCGGGGCTCGCGAGCCTCAACCTCCGCTATGACGTGCAGTCCGGCGGCGTGATCCCCGCCGCGGCACCGGTGACGACGCCGGACCAGATGAGCGTCTACTGGAACAACTCCAACCGCTGGATGCAGCTCTACGGCAAGGTGGACACGAGCCGGCAGACCATGACGCTCAATACCGTCTATCTCGGCTCCTACCAGTTGCGGGCCGTCGAGCGCGTGCAGGCCTTCAGCTTCGATACGGCTGGCATCTCGAACCGCCTGATCACCCCCAACGGAGACGGCAAGAACGATGCCGTCGTCTTCACCTTTGACAACCCGCGCGATTCCTCGGTGACCGGCAAGATACTCGACTTAAAGGGCGCGCGCGTGGCGGACATGAGCGCGGGCCCGGTGAGCAACAGCTTGATGTGGGACGGGCGTTCGCAGGGCAACGTCGTCGCTTCCGGCGTCTATATTTACCAGCTCGAGGCGGAGGGCAAGATTCTTAACGGCACGGTGGCGGTGATCAAATGAAGCGCCTGCTCTGGATCGCCGTCCTGCTCGGTTCCGTCGGAGCGCTCGAGGCCGCCTTCGAGGATCAGGGCGCCGGCGCGCGGGCTCCCGGGATGGGCAACGCCTTCACGGCGGTGGCCGACGATGCCTACGCCATCTACTACAACCCGGCGGGCTTAACGCAGCTCGACCGCCCCCAACTCTCCATCGCCTACTCTAAGTTGTTCCTGGGCCTCTCCGACAACTCGGATATCAGCCTCTCGCAACTCACCTGGGCCTCTCCCCTCAACAACGGCAAATGGGGCTCCATGGGGTCGGCCTACCAGCGCTTCAACGTGGGCGGGCTCTACAACGAGCAGGTGATTTACCTTTCCTACGGCCGGGCCGTTTGGCAGCGCCCCGAGCAGAAGCTGTCCTTGGGCCTCAACGCGAAATATCTCAACCATGCATTCACGCAGTTATCGGAGGCGTTTAACGCCTGCGACGGGCTCAATTGCGGGCAGGGCCCGGACCCCGTGCTCTCGGGGGCCAACAGCAAGGGTGCCATCGACGCCGATATAGGCCTAATGTACCAGAGGGGCCGCTACATCATCGCCGGCTCGGTGCTGCACGTGCTGCGGCCCAACGTGGCCTTCGGTTCGCAGCAGGACCGGCTGCCCATGAATTACCGCCTCGCGGTGGGCTACCGCGCCCTGTGGATGAACATCACCTCCGAATTGCGGATGGACCGTTCCCCTTCCGGCTCGATGGACAAGGATATACTCCTGGCCGGCGAGCGCTTCTTCCCCACCCTGGAGTACGGGCAATTCGGCCTGCGGGGCGGACTGGGCTTCGGCACGCGCGAGTACCGCCAGCTCTCCTTGGGAGGCTCGTATCGGATCAACAAGATACAGTTCGACTACGCCTTCCTGATGCCCCTCGGGATGTTCAACGCCACCGCCGGAACGCATCGCATGGCGCTGGGCTTCCTTTTCGGCGGGCGCACCCCGGAGGAGGAGCTCTCGGCCAATCTCTTGGAGCAGATGAAGAGGGTGCGTGAGGCCGGCAAGGGCATCGACGTCTATGAGCTCGAGAAGCAGGTGCGCCCTCGCGACTTAGACGAGCCAGATCTCGAGCCCGTGCGCAAGGAGATCGAGGCGGGCTTCTACCGCAAGGCGCAGCTGCTGCTGCAGGATATGGTGCGCACGCGGCCGGACGATCGGGGGCTGGCGAGACTTTTGACGCGCATCAACACCGTCGTTTCCTTCTACCATGAGTACCCCGATCCCCAGGAGGTCTGGGAGAAGGCGCTGGCCAAGGGCGTTTTGTCCTTCATGCAGGGCCGCGACAGCCGCGCGATGCTGCAGACCTCCTACGCGTTCAGCCTGAGGCCCAGCGACATGAAGCTCGACCGCTATCTCGCCAAACTCGAGGAGGCCACCCAGGTTCGCGCCCTTAGGCTGCAGTCGGATTCCTCGCGCAACATGATCGAGGAGCTCTTCTACCGCTCCGAGACGGCCTTCAACCGCAGGGACTACGCGCGCGTGCTCGACCTGACCAACGACATCCTGGCGCTGGAGCCCGATAACGCGACGGCCTTGGAGCGCAGCGGCTCCATTTACTACCTGCTCAAGCAATACGACAAGGCGCTCTCCGCCTGGAAGCAGGCCTTGGCGGTGGAGCAGAATCCGGTCGAGATCGCCTCGCTGCAGAACCATATCGTCGAGGTGGAAAAGAAGATGCAAGCCGCGGCCTCCCTGCCGGGCGGCATACCGCAGCCGCAGGCCGCGGCGGCGGAGCCGGCCCTGCCGCGCCCAGACGCCCGCGTCATCGAGGGGCTCTATCAGAAGGGCGTGGAGCATTTCGCCCGGGGAGAGCATTTACAAGCCGCCTCCGCATTTATGAAAATCCTCCAAATGGACCCCGGCAACAGCCAGGCCAAGAAGGCGCTCGAGAGAATCAAGCTGAATTTCCCGGTGAGCAACCCGTGAGCATCCGCGTAAAGTTGACGCTGGTGCTGACCCTCTGCGTCACCGTCACTACCGCGTTGAGCAGCCTCTGGTTCCTCCAATTGCAAAAGCGGAATATCCGGGCCATGGAAGGGGAGAAGACCCGGATGCTCGCGGAAAACGCCGTGCGCATGGGATCGGAATCGCTGTTGGCCAAGGACTCCCTGATGCTGCTCGACTATTTGAGCTTCCTCAAGCGGGTTTATCCGGAGGTCCAGCACGCCCGCGTGCACGCCAACGGCAAATGGATGGACGTGGGGCCGGCCCAGCAGGAAGACCCCGAACGCTACGAGTTGCTCGAGCGGAAGGTGGCCGAGCCGCTTAGCGTCCAGTTATGGCTTAAGAAGGCGATGCTGCAGAAGCGGCTCGAGGACGCGGAACGCGCGGCGCGCCGGCAGGTGCTGTTTTTCGCGGCCCTGCTTTCGGTCGCCGGCTTCTTTTTCGCCGTGCTCCTGGGAGGGTCGCTGACCCGCCGCATCACCGAGATCCAAAAGGCCATGAAGACGGTGGGGGAGGGGCGCTGGACGGGAGAGATACGGCGGCTCGGCAACGACGAGATCGGCGCCCTGGCCCGCGGGTTCAACGAGATGCAGAAGAAGCTCATGGAGCTCGACGAGATGAAGAAAACATTCGTGGCCTCGGTGACTCATGAGCTGCGCTCCCCCCTTGGAGCCATCAGTACGCACGTGCGCCGCATCCTGTCGGGCCCGGCGGAGCTCTCTGGCGAGGTGCGCGGCAGCCTCGAGCGCATCCAGGAAAATACCTCCCGCCTCGACCTGTTCGTCAGCAATCTCCTGGAGATGTCCAAGATCGAAAAGGGAAAGCTTCAGTTCGACCCCGTGGCGGCCAACCCGGGCGAGGTGGCGGAGAACACCGCGATCTTCTACAAGCCGCGCGCCTCCGAGCTCGGTCTGCAGCTGCAATGGGAAATCGGCAAGGACCTGCCGATTTTGAGGATGGACCCCAATCTTATCGGCCAGGTCCTGGCGAACCTGATCTCGAACGCGTTGAAGTTCACGCGGCCGCCGGGGCAGGTCCGCCTGTCCGTGCAACAGCGCAAGGACCAGGTGGTTTTTTCCGTGCAGGATTCCGGGATCGGCCTATCCGCCGAGGACCTCAAACGCCTTTTCGTCCCGTTCGAGCGCATCGCCAACCCCGTCAAGGCCTCCGGCACCGGCCTGGGACTGGCCATCTCGAAGGCCATTATTGACATGCATCACGGCGAAATCGGCGCCGAATCGGCGCTCGGCAAAGGCAGCCGATTCTACTTCTCGCTGCCGGTGCGGTAATAGCCGCTCTAAGATCGACGTGTTCGGCCATATAATTAGGAAGGGGGCTATTCCTTCGGAACCGCTTCCAGCAGTTTGGTGACCTTCGCCTTCAAACGCACGATGTCCACGGGCTTGGTGATGTAATCAGTCGCGCCCGCCGCCAGGCTCTTTTCGACGTCTCCGAGCTTGTCCATGCTGGTGCACATGAGTATCTGCAGGTTCTTGTTCTTAGGATTGGCCCGCATCGCCCGGGCGGCGTCGATTCCAGACATTTGGGGCATGTTGACGTCCATGATCACCAGGTCGAAATTCTGTTTATTGGCCATATCGGCGGCCATCTGACCGTTGTCGGCCTCCAGGAGCTCATGGTCTTCGGAAGCGACGACCTCGCGGACGAGCATCCGATTCGGCATTTCATCGTCGACGATCAGTATCCGCTTTTTCTTTTTCTTTTCGCCAAAGAACATGACGCTCCCGCGGGCCATCGAATTTTGGCCCTTTTGCCATTTCCTGTCAAGGGCACTCTTTAATTTCTCGCGCGAATCTCGAACTTCGTCGCGCGAAGCGCGACGAAACCCGGCGCCGACACCATGATCGGCGCCAAGGCCGTTGTTAAGCCGGAGGGGATGCCACTTGCCGGCCGTTCATTTCGCGTTTATACTAGGGTCGATTCAAAGGGCATGACCGAAATTTTGCTGATAGAAGACGAGTCCGTATTCCGCCTCCTCTGCGTCGATGCGCTTAAGGCCGAGGGATTTGTCGTCCACGAATGCTCAACCATCGCCGAAGCCCGCGCGCAGCTGGAACGCAGTAGGCCGGACCTCGTGCTCTTCGACATATCCCTCCCGGACGGCAACGCCGTTGACCTGGTCCGCTGCATCCAAGGATCGAATCCAATGCAGATTCCCTTCATCTTTTTTACCGGCAGCCAAGATGACGTGAAAATGCGGCTCGAATGTTTTCGGCTCGGGGCCTCCGACTACATTAAAAAACCCTTCGCCGTCGAGGAGCTCATCGCTCGGATTCGCATTCATTTGGAGATCCAGCGCACCAAGGGCCAGCCCACCGAGATCGAGGGACGGCTCCGGCGGCGCGAAGCGATGCATCGGAACATGACCGACCGCATTGTTCATGATTTAAGGGCGCCGATCGCCTCGATCAAGGGCATGCTGGAATTGATCAGTCGGCAGGAGTGTCTTAGCGAGGCGGAGTTCGAATATTTCAACCATATCGGGTCCATGGCGGATTTCATGCTTTTAATGCTGACGGACCTCTTGGACATAGGCCGCGCGCAGAGCGTGGGTCTTCACGTGACGCCGACAAAGGTCGATCTCTCCCAATTGGAAGTTTCGGTGCGGAAGTTTTTTTTGGGCTCCGGGGCGATTCGCGGGATCAAGCTCGAGTTGAGCATAAGCACCGAATTCTGTTTCATCGAGACCGATCAAAACCTGCTCTTCCGGATATTGGCCAACCTCCTCTCGAACGCGATTAAGGTTTCGATGCCTGGCCAATCCGTCATACTGGAATCGGGGCGCGGCGAGGGCGGGCGGGTTCGTTTTTGTGTCTTGGACCGCGGGCCCGGCGTCCCCGAATCTGAGAAGGAACGGATTTTCGAGAAGTTTATTACCGCCCGTAAAACCGGAGACCGGTGGGAAAGCGGGACCGGAATCGGCCTCAGTTTTTGTCGACTGGCGGCCGAGTCGCTTCGTGGAAAAGTATGGGTGGAGGATCGTCCCGGAGGCGGCAGTCGCTTTATTTTGGAATTCCCGGCTGCCATTCTCGATTCCCAACGCCTCTAGAAGCCTGTCCGATCATCGACCGGCGGACAACATATCCAGCGTTGGTACTTGTGAACTCGTAATTTTATCTTTATACTGGTGCCATTACGGCCCATAGCGACGCGTTGGACATACTGCTCATCGAGGACGACGCGCCCTTCCGCCTGCTGTGCTCGGAGGCGCTGAAGGCGGAGGGCTTTTCCGTCCGCGAGTGCTCGAGCTTGGCCCAGGCCCGCGCGCAGCTCGAGCAGGAAAAGCCCGGCTTCGTTCTCCTGGACATTTCCCTGCCGGACGGTAATTCCCTCGAGCTCATCCGCCAGATGAAGGGCGCTAGCCCGATCGAGATTCCTTTGATCTTCTTCACCGGCAAGGACGATCAAGCCACCCGGCTGGAATGCTTCCGGCTCGGGGCCTCGGATTACATGAAAAAGCCCTTCGTGATGGAGGAGCTCATCGCCCGCATCCGCGTCCATCTGGAAATCAAGCGTTCCCGCGAGCACGCCATCAAGCTCGGAGACGAAATGAAGGAGGCCATGAAGCGCCGGGAAAAGATGCATCAGAATATGGCCGAGCTCGTCGTTCACGATCTCAAGGCGCCGATCGCCTCGATCAAGGGCATGCTGGACCTCATCGGCCGCCAGCAGCTCGTCGACGAAAAGGAATCCGAACGCTTCAATCAGATCGGCGGCATGGCCGATTTCATGCTGCTGATGCTCACCGACCTCTTGGATATCGGGCGCGCCCAGCGGGTGGGGTTGACGCTTAATCCCGTGAAGGTCGACCTGTCGCAAATGGCGTTCTCGTTGAGGAAATTTTTCGCCGGCCATTGCGAGGTTAACGGGATCAGGCTCGAATTCCGCTTGGCGGAGGGATTTAATTTCATCGAAACGGACCAGAACCTGCTTTTCCGCATCCTGGCGAACCTGCTCTCGAACGCCATCCGGGTTTCCAAGCCGGGGCAATCCGTCGAGGTGGAGTCGGCCGTCGGGCAAGGACAGCGGGTGCGATTTTCGGTCTTAGACCGCGGTCCCGGGGTCCCGGACGATCAAAAACAGAGGATATTCGAGAAATTCGTGACCACGAGCGTTCCGGCCAGCCGGGAGGAGGGAGGTACCGGCATCGGGCTCAGTTTCTGCCGCTTGGCGGCCGAGTCTTTGCGCGGAAAGGTATGGGTGGAGGATCGGCCGGGGGGCGGGAGCCGTTTTAGCTTGGAATTTCCAGCAGCAATACTTGACAGCGAAAAACTCGGCTGTTAAACTCCCTGCGTGGTTAGTAGGAAGGCGGTTGTCTGCGACGATGACCGGGTAATGGTTGACTTGGTTTCCCTCCTGCTGACCAAGCACGGTTTTTCGGTGTTTCAGGCCCATAACGGGCAAGAGGCCCTCGATTTAGTGTTGGCGGAAAAGCCTAAATTCCTGGTGCTCGACCTGGACATGCCGGTTAAGACCGGCTGGGGGCTTCTGGCCGATTTGCAGGGCAGGCGCCCGGAGGGCCTCTACATCCTGATCTTATCCAATCACGAAAATCCCGAGATGCACCAGCGGCTTAAGGAATTGGGCGCCAACCACGTCATTACCAAGCCCTTCGATCCAGCCCATTTCATCGAAGGCGTCTCGGATCTCTGCCAGCGGGGCGTGCTATGACGAAGGCCAAGGACGACAAGCAATTCGATTTCCGCAAGGCTACCATCGGCGAATCGCTGGTCTACATCGGCGTCATCAACGAGGAACAGCTCAAGGCCTCCCTCAAGAAATGCGATCCGGACCAGCATAACCTGACGGACGTGCTCATTTCCTCGGGATATACCACCGAGGAAAAGATACTCAAGGCGATCAGCATCCGCTTGCACGTGCCGTACCTGCTCAATTTCGACGGCATCCTCGACCCCGGCGTCGCCAAGCTGATCCCGGAAGCTCTCGCGCGCAAGCACCTGATCGTGCCCATCAACCGCTCCGACGACGTGCTGACGATCGGCATGGCAAACCCTTTGGACGTCCCGGCCGTCGACGAGCTCATCAGCGTCACCGGCCTGCAGATCAAGCCGGTCGCCACCACGCTCAATAATCTCTTCGCGACCATCCAGAAGGTATACGCCTCCGTTGCGAAAGAGGAGAAGCCAGCGGGCAAGGCCCCCGCGAAAAACGGGGCCGGCGTGCAGGCGGAGGAGAGCTCGGTCATCGAGGACGTCAATTCGCTGCTCTATGAGAGCATCGCCCGGAGGGCCAGCGACATACACCTGGAGCCCACGCCGGACAAGCTACGCGTTCGCTATCGGGTCGACGGCGTCCTCTACGCCGGCAAGACCTTCCCCAAGGAGCTCGAGGCGGCCGTCGTCGCGCGCATCAAGCTCCTGGCCAAGCTCGACATTACCGAGACCCGCCTGAGCCAGGACGGGCACCTGCGCTTCGATTACGGCAAGCGTTCGATCGACGTGCGCGTCTCGACCATGCTGACCGTGCACGGCGAGAAGGTGGTGCTGCGCTTGCTCGACACCAGCCAGGCCCTGCGCACGATCGAGGAGCTCGACATCTCCCCCGAGAACCAGAAGGGCTATCTTGCCGCCATCTCCAAGCCCAACGGGATCGTCTTGGTGACCGGCCCGACGGGCAGCGGGAAGACGACGACCCTCTACGCGACCCTGGCCAGGCTTAACGAGGTCTCGCGCAATATCGTCACCCTGGAAAACCCGGTCGAGTACCGCATCGACGGCTTAAACCAAGTGGAGACCCATGACAAGATCGGCCTGACCTTCGCTTCCGGCCTGCGGACGATACTGCGCCAGGACCCCAACATCATCCTTGTCGGCGAGATTCGCGACATCGAGACGGCCGAGACCGCGATGCAGGCGGCGGTGACCGGCCACCTGGTGTTTAGTACCCTGCACACCAACGACGCGGTGTCCGCGATCCATCGGCTGCTCGACATGGACGTCGAGCCGTTCCTTTTGGCCGCCGCCCTTCGCGGGATCCTGGCCCAGCGCCTGCTGCGCCGGCTCTGCGATCATTGCAAGCGACCGCAGCAGCCGGGCGATCTCGAGGTGGAGGCCCTGGGCGCCCCCGTGGACAAGAACGCCGCCTATTACGTGCCTGTCGGTTGCGACCGCTGCGGGCAGACCGGCTATTTCGGGCGCATCGGCATCCACGAGTGGCTCAACATCGACGCGCAGATCCGCCGGCATATCATGAGTAAGTCCTCGCACGACGAGGCCTTGGCGGCCGCCAAGGCGGGTGGGATGGTCAGCCTCTATGACGACGCGATGGCCAAGGCGAAGGCGGGGTTGAGCTCCTTGGCGGAGGTCATCCGCGTCACCCGCCAAGAGCGGTCCGGCTGATGCCCCGCTATTCGTACAAGGCCGTCGACGCGAGAGGCAAGGTCGCCACCGGAGTCTCCACCGCCGAGAGCCTCGAGGCCTTGACGAGGGTCCTGGGCCAGCAGGGCCTTTTCCTGATGGAGGGCCGCGAGGACAAGAGCCCCGCGCCCGCGGCCGCCCCCGTCCCTTCCGCCCGCCCCCTGCCCAACAGCGCCAAGCTGGCCAAGGCGGTCAAGGTCGAGGAGCTCGCCGCCTTCACGCAACAGTTCTCGATGTCGATTAAGGGTGCTCTGCCGTTGCTCGAGACCGTCCAGACCTTAGCACAGCAGCAGACCAACCCGACGTTACAAGCCGTGCTCTACGCCGTCAGCGACGATATCCAGCACGGGCAGCCGATTTCCCAGGCCATGGCGCGCTTCCCGACGGTATTTGACGGGGTCTACTGCAGCATGGTTTCCGTCGGCGAGGCGACTGGAAAGCTCGTCGACGTGCTGCAGAGATTGGTGAACTATCTCGAGTTCCAGCGCCAGCTCAGGTCCAGGCTGCGTTCGGCGCTGCTCTATCCCGCCGTCGTCATCATCACGGCCCTGGCCGTCTGCGTGTTTCTCATCATGTTCGTCATCCCCACCTTCGCCGAGATCTTCGCCCAATTCAATATCGAGCTGCCGCTGCCCACCAAGGTCCTGCTGGCGGTCAGCCGCAACGCCTGCGACTACTGGTTCTTTTATTTTCTGGCTATTTTTCTCACCTTTAATTTCGGCAAGGGATGGCTCACCGACAGGCGCAACCGCCACATCGTCGACCCCCTGATCCTGCGCATCCCCGTGGTGGGCGTATTGGCCCGCAACGTCGCGTTGACGCGCATCCTGAGGACGCTCTCGGCCCTGGTGACCGCCGGCACGCCCATACTCAAGGCGCTGGAGCTCACGCGCGCGGTCGCGGGTAACGCCGTGTTCGAGGAGCTCATCGACGACGTGGCCCGCAACGTCAGCCAGGGCAAGGGGATCTCGCCGGCCCTCGCGAGGCACCCCCATTTCCCGCGCATCGTCGCCAATATGATCGGCAATTCCGAGAAGACCGGCCAGGTGGCCGAGGTGCTCGAGAACGCCGCGAACTTCTACGACGCGATGACGGAGAATTCGATCAAGGACCTTTTCTCCGTCATCGAGCCCGTCTTCATCGTGGTGCTGGGCGCCATGGTCTCGGGCATCGCCCTCTGCGTGCTGCTGCCGATGTTCAACCTGGGCCAAGGGTTGGAGTGAGCGCCGGCGATCAAACCCATCGACGCCACTCGCGCCGCGACATTAGCGGCTTTATTTTAGTCGAGGTGTCGATGGCCTACGTCGTGCTCGCGCTGGCCCTCGTGGCCCTGCTTCCCATATTCATCCTCTCGATACGCGCTAACTTGAACAGCCGCCATCTCTTGACGGCCGTCCATCTGTCGCAGGCCCTCGTGGAGGAGATCCGCCTGCGGCGTTGGGACCAGGCGACCCCCCCCTCGCGCGCGGCGATCCAGCAGGGCAGCCCCATCGGTATCGACGCCGGGGAGAATATCGCCGACAAAAGGACATTCAACGACATCGATGATTTCAATGGTTGGAACGAGGCGCCTCCCCTAGGTCCCCTGATGCAGCCGCTATCGGCCGATTTCGCGGCCTACAGCCGCTCGGTCACGGTCCAGTACGTGACCTTAAGCCTCGCGCCCACCTCCGGCCCCACGGACCATAAGATGGTTACGGTCTGCACCAGCCATCCCAAGTTCAAGCCCGTTTGCCAACAGGCGATCCTGACCAATCATTGACCTATGAATCCGGCCGCCCGCAACCGATCCCGTGGAGTGACGCTGGCCGAGGTGATGATCGCGGTGGCCGTCGCCGGTAGCCTGGCCCTCGTCATCGCGGCCTTGTTTAGGGCGGGACTCACGAGCTATCAATTCAGCATCCGCCAGACCTTCTTCCTTTCAGGCATCCGCAAGGCGCTAAGCGGAGAGGGATCGCAGCAGGGCTTGAATTGGGCCGGCATGAGCGCCCAGGCGGCCGGTAACTTAAATCCCAACGATATTCAATTCCTCTTCTCGAGCGTTCCGGCCGTGGACTATTACGTCTCGAGCAACACCTTGTACCGGCGGCAGTTGTCGAGCGCCTATCCCCTGGCGCCGAATATCAATTCCCTCTCCTTTGACTACTATCAGCTAGACGGCTCTGGCTTGATCGTGGCCTCCACGGCGCCCGAGTCCGCGCTGCTCGTCACCGTCGCTGCGTCGATGCGGGGATCGGTCCTGGAGAAGAACTACTCCTTGTTCTCGGCGGCCCAGCTGCGCAACCATCAATGAGGCTTGGCAACTCGCGCGGTTCGGGCATCGTCATGTGCCTCGTCTCCGTCGTCGTTCTCTCGGCCCTTTCCATCACCTCCTATCGCCTGACCCAGGCCGCCGTGAAGGAGAGCCTCTACCAGCGCCGCGGCATGGAGGCGCAGGCCATCGCCGAGGCAGGGATGGAAGACGCGCTTTATCAGCTCTACCTCAATTCGGGCTGGCGCACGGGCTTCTCGCAGAAGCCTTTCTTCGGCGGGTACTACACGGTGACGCTTTCCACCGACAACCCACCGTGGATTACCTCGAAGGGCTATTCCGCCGCCATCGCCCGTTTCGGGCGCGCCTCGCGTACCATCCGGCTCCAGAGCCGTATTAATTTCGGAAGCGGATCGAGCTGGGGAGAATTCGCGCAGAGCGTATATTCGGTCGCGGGCACCGTCGACGCCTACGATTCGGCGATCAACCCGCAGCCCTCCTCGTTCTCCAATGGGGCCAATGTCTGGTCCAATGGCGAGGTCCGCACCAGTGGTCGCGGGATTCGGATTTTTGGAAATGTCAGTTATCGCACGGGCGCCGCCCCCGACCCCCAGAATATCTCCGGCGCGATCTTCCAATCGACGTACTCCATCTCGCTGCCCGTTCGCGACGGCTCGGCCTACATCACCAATAACGACAACGCCACGGGTCTGACCCCGTCGTCGGTCTATAACGCGGCGACCAAGAATGTCGATATCCGGCGCGGCCGCAGCGCCACGATACGGACGGGCAATTATTATTTCAACAACGTCGACGTGAAAGGCACGCTCAATATCGACGCCTCCTCGGGGCCCGTCGTCATCTATCTCGCCGGTGACTGGATCCGCGCGAACGGAGACGTGATCAATCCCACCTATCTCCCTTCTAATTTCGCCATTTACGGCCAAGCCGCCACCCTACTGGATTTCTCATCGCCGACGGCCCTATACGCGGTGGTCGAGGCCCCCTTGGCGAATGTCAACATCAACCAGATTTTTTACGGGCGCGTCATCGGCAACAACGTGGACGTCGCCAACCGGGCGGCCGTGCATCATGACCTGCAATTCGGAGGCGGGCTGCAGGCCACCCATGTCGACTGGCAGCCCGGCAGCTGGTCGGTGGGGTATTAACTTGTTTGGCCATGCCTTTATTGCTACACTTTTACCGTCTATTAGTGCGACAAATGGATGACAAGAAAGAGTCCGGGCTGCGGATTCTGATCGTCGAGGACGATCTTCCCCTCCAGATCCTCTGCTCGGAGGCCCTGCGCTCGGAAGGATTCTCCACCGAGACCTGCGGCTCGGTGGCCACGGGCGTGGCCGCGTTCAACAAGAACCGGCCGCATCTGCTGCTGCTCGACATCAATTTGCCCGACGGCACCGGCTTGGACGTGGCCAAGAAGACCGGGGTGGCCCAGAACCGGGACGTTCCCTTCATGTTCATGACCGCCCGGGGCGATTCCGACACCCGGCTCACCTGTTTCCGTCTCGGCGCGTCGGACTACATCCAAAAGCCGATCGTCATCGAGGAGTTGATCGCGCGGGTACGGGTCCACCTGGAGATACAGAAGTCGAGGGAGCATGTCTCCAAGATCAGCTACGAGGCCGAGGTCCGCGAGCGCGCCCGCCAGGACATGATGGACATGATCGTGCACGATCTCAAGGCGCCGTTGTCCTCGATCAAGGGCACCCTGGAGCTGCTGCGCCTGCAGGGCTTGGTCACGGACAAGAATTGCGAGCGTTTCAATAATATCGGAAACACCGCCAATTTCATGCTGCTCATGCTCAACGACCTGCTCGATATCGGCCACGCGCAGGCGGTGGGGTTGAGCGTTTCTCCCTCGAGCATAGAGCTTTCGGCGTTGACCGAAAAATTAAAATCGTTTTTTTCTGGATACTGCGAGACCTTGGGGATCAAGCTGGAGTTCCAGATCTCGCCCATGCTGGCTTCGATCGAGACCGATCAAAATCTAATCTTCCGGGTTTTGGCCAATTTGATCTCCAATGCCACCCACTTCTCCGAGCGCGGACAATCCGTGCTCGTCGCCGCCGAAAGGCAGAAAAACGGCCAGGTGCGCCTTTCCGTTCTGGACCGCGGCCCGGGCGTTCCGGACGCCGAGAAGGAGAAGATTTTCGAGAAGTTCGTCACGAAAGGAAAGACGGCAACGGGGATGGAGGCCGAGAGCGGCACGGGTATCGGCCTGACTTTCTGCCGGTTGGCGGCCGAGGCGATGAAGGGCAGGGTCTGGGTCGAGGATCGTCCCGGCGGCGGAAGCGTGTTCCATTTCGAATTTCCCGAGAAGAGCCGGGCCGCGGCTGGCGTCAGCTGACGCCAGCTGACGTTTTAGGCATTGACAATTGTCAGTTTAGGTGGTATTAGCATGGCATGCCTTCGGACCGCGGCAGCATCCTGCTGATCAGTTCTGACGATCCCTTCTACAGCACGCTGCAGCGTTTCCTCGAAGTTCTGGGTTTCGACGTGCTTCTTGCCAAGAATGCGGAAGACGGCCTGCCCGCGGCCAGGGTCGCCCAGCCGCAGTTGATCATCTTGGACCTTCATTTGGGTGAGGGCGACGAGGGCAAGCAACTGCTCAACGAGCTAAAACAGGACGATTCCACTCGAGTTATCCCCGTCATTGCCGTTGCCGACAGTTCCGATGGGGAGCAGGAGGCCTGGGCTCGCTGCGCCGGCGCCAATCTGTTCTTGGTCAAATCGTACCTGCTGGAGCAGGAGATACGGCCGTTGATACTCCAAATCAATTCCCTATTGGTTTTGACCCAGCGCTCCGAGGAGCGCCGTTTGGGCCTGGTATTCACGGTGCTGGTCATCGACGACGAGGAGGAGATGGCCGAGCGACTGCGGATACTATTCAAGGACCAGCCCTATCGCTTCCTTTGGGCCCCCAGCGGGCAAAAGGGCCTTCGGATGGCCGGCGAGGAGCTGCCGGACCTGATCCTTTTGGACCTGAATATGCCGGGCATGTCCGGCGACGAGGTATGCCGGAGGTTGCGGGCGCAGGAGGAGTGGTTTCCCGTCCCGATCGCGATGCTGACCGGCGACGCCAGGGCGCAAAAGGAGGCGCATTGCCTAGACCTGGGCGCCGATGATTATTTGCTCAAGACCGATCCGCCGACCCGGCTGATGGCCCGCATCCGCTCGCTGATCCGCCGGCGCCTCGGCGCGGATCACCGCTCCCGCATAGAGATCGGGCGCGTTTCGCTCGATATCTTGAAGGGCCGGCTGATGCTCATCGGGCAGGAGCCCATCGCCCTGTCGAAGGCGGAGACATCCCTGTGCACCTATTTGATGAGCGCCGCTGGGAAATCCCTGTCCCGCCAGGCCCTCTACAAGAAGCTCTCGAATATCTGGTCGGATCCAGGCGCCAAAGGGCTGGAAAGCTCCGTCGACGCGATCAAGAGCAAGCTGGGTGCTTCGGGCGATCTCATCGAGACGAGTGACGGAAACTACCGTTTCAACATCGAATACGCCAAGGATGGGCGTTAATTAAAAACGACAGTTTTTACGCGCTTTGAGCGCGTTGCTTGGCACGTTACGCGTGCCAAGCTCGGAATACTCGCGAGAAACCTCGAACTCGTCGCGCGAAGCGCGACGAGTCACGCGCCCGAGGCGCGTAAAAGCTGCCGTTAGTTAATAAGTGCTCCAAACCCCGCCTTTCGTATCCGTATGGGAACAATTGACCCATACCGAGCCGAAATCGGCCGCGGAGGGGCTATTGGTGTAACCCCAGCCTCCCGCGTCGGTAAGGGAATTCGTCTCGTCTGAAGAGCCTTGATGCAGCGGCAGGCGGGTTTTGGGCAGGGAGCTCATAAATTTCCCGTTGACGGTCAACGAGGCCAGAGTCGTGGGGAATATCCCCTCCATGTCGGCGTAGTAGATCGTCACGGCGCTGCGGATGGCCCCGAGATTGCCCTTGGTGGCGCCGTCGTTGGCCTTCGTGAGGACCTGGCCGTAGCGCGGTATCGCGATCACGGCGAGCAGGCCGATGACGGTGACTACGATCATCAACTCCAGCAGGGTGAATCCGGCCAGGGAGATCGATTTTCGCATGGGACTCAAGCCTCCGGTTCGGCTTTAGCGAGCTGGTTGATGAGCAGCCCCACGGTCCAGATGCTGGCGGCGTAGGTGAAGGTTTCGCAATAGGTCGCCCAGGCGTGGCTGCCCCTGAGGAATTGGATGCAGAACAGCACGACGGTAAACAGCGCGGCCGTGCCGGTCGTCGTCTTGCGGTCCTCGAAGGTCGCGACGGAGGAGATGGAAAGAAGCAGCAGCATCCATACCGGCTTCCAGAAGGGCCAGAGCAGGTATACCAAGGGGATATTGAATAAGTAATTGAAGGCGATGCGGAAGTTGCGCAGAGTCGTGAAGTTGACCCCGGGGCGCGCCATCAGCCGGATCATCGCGTAATTGGTGACGCTCGTCATGCCGATGAGCGCGATGGCGACGATAGTGGCCCTATTGAAGCCTACCGCGACCGCTCCCATGAGAACCAGGAGAAGGGCGAACGGAGTCAGGTACCGGGTTACGGATTGGGCATAGGTCCTAGGCTGCGTTATCTTGATTTTCATGCCGCCATCCTATCACAATTTTGTCATATGTGCATACAGGGTTTCGGTCGCGCCCGCGGCTCTCGGAGTTTCTTCCTCGCACCGACAGTAGCGTCCAGAGAGCGGCCAGCAGCAAAAGGCCTAGGCGAGAAAATACCCGGCGGAATTAGGGAAAGGGGCCGGGACGGGTAGGTCAGCCCATCGACCAAAGGCAAGCGGCCGACAGCAGGGTTATGAAAAAATGAATTCGGCTTTTGTATCGGCCCTTAAGATTTGATTTGGTAGATGTAATCCCCCTTCCGGCAGCGGTCGTTGACCTTGATCCCGACGCCGTCGCCCGCGTTGGCCTGCTGCACGCTCTGATGCCCGATCTGCATGGATTCGACGAGCTCGATGAGATCGGTGGTATGCCCGCGCACGTGTATCTTGTCCCCGACGGCCAGGGGTTTCTGCAGGGTCAAGGCGATGACGCCGATATGCGCGTAGTAATCATCGACGACGCCCAGCGGCGTTTCCCCTTCTAGCGGCTGCCTCCAGGGCAGCGGCGCGGGGGCGGCCCGTCGGGCGGGCGCCTTCTTCGCCCGGGCCTTGACCTTCTTTTTGGCGACTGCCTTCTTGGTTTTCCGGACGGGCTTCTTGCGGGTGACGGCCTTCTTCTTTTTGATCGGCTTCTTTTTCTTGGCCATGCGTCCTCCTCAACTCATGCAGGCATGCAGGATAGTAAAAAAATTTACATGTGTGCTATTACGGTGCCAGGCATCCACTTTCTACACTTTCTCAACTTTCTCAAGAATTTCAACAAAGTGAAGAAAGTGCATGCCTGGCACCGGAGGAAATATGAAAACAACCGCCGCGGACATGTTGCTAGATACGATTTACCGCTGGGGCGTGCGCGTCGTCTTCGGCCTGCCCGGCGACGGCATCAACGGGATCATGGAGTCCCTGCGCAAGCGGCAGGACAAGATACGCTTCGTGCAGGTGCGTCATGAGGAAGCGGCCGCCTTCATGGCCTGCGGCTACGCCAAGTTCAGCTGCGGGCTGGGCGCCTGCCTAGCCACTTCGGGGCCCGGGGGCATCCACCTGCTCAACGGGCTCTACGACGCTAAGATGGACGGCCATCCCGTGCTGGCGATCACGGGAATGCAGTTCCACGACCTCCTCGAGACCCATACCCAGCAGGATGTCGAGCTAGACAAGCTGTTCATGGACGTCGCCGTCTACAACGCGCGCGTCATGGGCCCCTCGCACGTCGAAAACGTCGCCGAGCTCGCCTGCCGGACGGCGCTGGCCCGGCGGGGCGTGGCGCATATCACCTTCCCCGTCGACATCCAAAACATGCCCGTCAGCGAGCGCAACGGTTTACGCTCGAAGAGAAACGTCCCGCACCACGTTTCCGCGGCCCGGGGGAGAAGGGCTCCGCTGCCGGAGGAGGAGGACCTGCGCCGGGCGGCGGATATCCTCAATCGAGGCGAGAGGGTAGCGATCCTCGCCGGCCAGGGGGCGCTGGGCGCCTCCCCGGAGCTCGAGCGCGCGGCCGAGCTCTTGGGGGCTCCCGTGGTCAAGGCGCTTTTGGGCCGAGCCGTGCTGCCCGACGACAGTCCGTATACGACCGGGGGTGCCGGCCTGCTGGGCACGCGCCCGTCCCAGGAGGCCCTGGAGGACTGCGATACCCTGCTTTTGGTCGGCACCTCGTTTCCCTACATCGAATTCTACCCCAAGCCGGGGCAGGCGCGCGCCGTGCAGATCGACCTCGACCCGGTGCGCATCGGGCTGCGCTTCCCGGTGGAACTGGGACTGGTCGGAGACAGCCGGGCCACCCTGCAGGCCCTACTACCCTTGCTGGAGCGCAAGGCGGATCGCTCCTTTCTCGAGAAGGCGCAGCGGGGGATGCGGGAATGGTGGAAACTGATGGAGGAGTACGGCACGCTCAAGCAGAAGCCGATGAAGCCCCAGGTCGTGGCCTGGGAGCTGGGCAAGCGCTTATCGGCAGAGGCCATCGTGGCCTGCGATTCCGGAACGGTAGCCACCTGGTGGGCGCGGCACATCCCGGTGCGCCAAGGCCAGATGCATAGCGTTTCGGGCAATCTCGCGAGCATGGCCTGCGGGCTGCCGTACGCCATCGCCGCGCAGCTGGCCTTCCCGAAGCGGCAAGTCGTCGCCTTTGTCGGCGATGGGGCGTTCTCGATGCTCATGGCGGAATTCGCGACCTGCGTGAAGTACAAGCTGCCCGTGAAGGTTTTCGTGATAAAAAACAACACCTTGGGGCAGATCCAATGGGAGCAGATGGTCTTCCTCGGCAATCCGGAATACGGCTGCGAGCTGCAGCCGATCGATTTCACGGCGATAGCTCAGGCCTGCGGGGGCTCCGGCTTGCGCATCGAGGATCCCAACCGATGCGGCGAGCTCATCGAGAAGGCGCTCTCTACCCCTGGGCCCGTGCTCGTGGAGGCTGTGGTCGATCCCTTCGAGCCCCCCATCCCTCCCAAGGTCAGCTTCGAGCAGGCCAAGCATTTCGCGCAATCGCTGATCCGCGGCACTCCCAACCGCGAGAAAATCGCGCTTACGGTGCTGCGCGACAAGGTGCGGGAAATTATTTAGAGGCGCCGCTGACGAGGTACTGCGCCACCGGCAGCGGTTCGCCCGGGAGGCGTTCCTTTAGCCATTGAAGGGCAGCCGGGCCCTTGGCCTTCTCCTTTTTGTCGGACTCCAGATGCAATTGCCGCGATCTTTCGGCGGCGATTTTGAAAGCCTCTTTTTCACTGATGGGGCCGTCCTCGCGGCGTGCCAGCAGGGCCTTGAAGAACGGGCGGATGAAGAACTGGCAGCGGACCTTATGGTAGCCATCGACGGCCGATATCGCTATAACTTTCTTGTTTTTATTCGAGGTCATGGCCTCGGCGAATTTCCCCGAATAGCATTGATCCCCGATATACAGATAGCTCCCGGCTTGATTGTCCAGGAGCCCCTTCGCCAATTCCTCGGGCGATATCGATCCGTCCTTGAGCTCGAGCCGGGTCCCGAGAACGTCCTGGCTTCCATGGCCGGTCGTATAAATGACCAGACTATCCTCGGGCCCCAGATTGTTTTTTAACCATGCGAAAAGTTTCCGGAGATTTTCGACGCGAGGCTCGTATTTTTTGGGCTCGCGGTCATTGTAGCGTTCCGTAAGAATAATCATGCGGTCGAGAGCGATGCCGTAGCGCCGCTTCATCACGAACGCGGCCAGGTAGGCGTTTCCGATATGGATCGGAGGGTAGATCGAACTGTCGTCGCCGTTGATGATGATCCCGTAAGTATTCCCTCCGCGCTGCTCAAGCGGCTGGGCCACCGGAACCGGAACTTGGACTTCGTCGCGGGCGTCGAGAAGGCCGCCGTACGCCGCGGCCCCCAAGAACAATGCAGTGATCCAAGAAATCGGCACGATGACAGTGTACGTCCCCTGCCGAGCCTGGCCCAGGGCCTTTTGGGGCCTGCGGCTCTGGGTCCATGGGCCTAGAGGGCCAGAACTCGTCGGGCACATCGTTACCACCTACCGAAAGAACGAGAAATCTGTTGGATGTCGTTTAAAGAATTAAAAAGAATGAGGCGCAAGCACTCCCTGACAGAACGCGAATTCGTGAC
>JBGFSC010000040.1:0-27976 GCA_041694815.1 Elusimicrobiota bacterium
CCGAACAACGTGTTATAATGGGACATAAGAATCCTCCGTCGGTAAGATGGTTCCTGAACAAAACCATTCTACCAATCAGACGGGGGATTCTCTATTTTTCTTGGGACACTACTGCCTTTGGACACTGCGATTCGCATGCCGACCCAATCGTCATCAAGCTTGAAGCACGTTCGGCCGTCTCGCTGGATGACGGGGAGGTTGATCGAGCATTTCCCGCAAGGGCCTCGCTTTATTTATCGAAAGAATCTTCACAACTTAAATCGCTCCTGGGCGGTCTCCGTCACCACGCTCTCCGCCGGCTTCGCCTTGCGGAGTTGTTCCTGCAACTCTTTCAACTCCTGCTTGGAAGGAAAAACTTGCCATATTCTAATACGGGCCCCGCGATCATCAAATCGGTCTCCTCCACGTCTGTGATTCTCGATGGTCACCGCATGGATGCCATCTGGAAGAAATAAAGCCCCTGCACCGCCTTCGAGTATCCTTAACGCATCGCCGGTGACGGCATCCCAGACGATCGAGGTCCCGTCATCACTCGCGTCGATGATCTTGCTGCCGTCGGGGCTATAGGAGACGCTACGGATCCAAGGGCAACTGCCTGTCTTCATGTATTTTTCCCAATGCCCCTTTAGGTCCAAAAGCAGCAATCCATTACGCGGGTCCCAGACCCGCACATGCCCATCGAGTCCAGCGGTCGCAAGCCGCAAACCGTCTGGGCTAAAAGAAGCCGACATGACAGATTCGTGGGACAGCTTTATTTCTTTTCGGCCAAGACCAAAAAGACCGGATGGAATATTTAGGTATCGAACGATTACATCGGCGGCATCAGAACCCAAGGTCACCAAAATAGACCCATCCGGACTCATCAAAGCGTATTTCCCCGCATAATAGCCACGTTCCTCAAACCGCATTATTTCTTTCCTCGTTGTTTCGCTCCAAAGTATCGTCTCTCTGTGATTGCCTTTGCCTTCGCGTGTGAACACAATCGACCCATCTTGGTTGAAGGCCGCAAACTTTATACGGGAACCGAAAATCTGTGGCTCGCCTAACGTGGCGACTTCCGCGCCAGTCGCAACATCCCAGAGAATCGTCTCCCGGGAATTGCTCGTTAGTATCCTGGAACCATCAGGACTAAAGCTTACCGAACCCATGCTTCCAGTTCCACGCCGAATCTCCAGCAGCGATTTCCCGGTGCTTATATCCCAGATCGCAAGCACGCCGCTAAGATTATTTCTTTTCAAGGCGCCGCCCGCGATTGCAACCTTACCTCCATCAGGACTCAACGCGACGGCCTCGATAGTTCGTGGGCCCTCAATCTCGCGGATTAACTCCGGTGAATTTAACGCCTTTATGTCCAGCCAGCCATTATTTTTCGGCATGACAAGTTGATTCAACGCGGTCACATCGAAGAGAAATTCCATCTCCGCGCGGGCTGCGGCGGACAGAAACATCATCAATAAAAGCAGCATGTTTCCTTAAGGATAAGGGAGTACGTGGGCAGCGCCTGAGGCAAAGGACCTAGATGGAACAGCCGAAAGGCCTATTACTGACTAGGCCTACTCGTCCTTGCCGGCCTTAACTCGTGGAGGCTTTCCGGCGGCGAGCCAATTAAGATATTCCTGGATGAAGGGATCGAGGTCTCCGTCCATGACGGCCTGGATCTGGGAGGTGTCGTAGCCAGTGCGCAGGTCCTTGACCATCTGGTAGGGCATGAAGACGTAGCTGCGGATCTGATGCCCCCAGGCGATGTCGCCCTTCTCGTCGTAGTGCTTCTCCAAGGACGAGCGTTTCTTGTCGAGCTCGATCTGGTAAAGCCTGGCCTTGAGCATCTTCATGCAGTTGACGCGGTTCTGCATCTGCGAGCGCTCGGTCTGGCAGCTGACGATGATGCCGGTCGGGATGTGAGTAATGCGCACCGCCGTCTCCACCTTGTTGACGTTCTGCCCACCGGCCCCGCCCGAGCGGAAGGTGTCGAGCTTGATCTCGGAATCGGAGACCTGGATGTCAATATTCTCCTCGATGTCGGGCAGCACGTCGCAGGAGGCGAAGGAGGTGTGCCGCCGCTTGTTCGCGTCGAAGGGCGAAATGCGCACGAGACGGTGCACGCCGACCTCGCCCTTCAGGTAGCCGTACGCGTAGCTTCCGCGCACGAAGGCGGTGACGCTCTTGACCCCCGCCTCCTCGCCCTTGAGTATGTCGGTGATGACGAACTGGAAACCCTTTCGCTCGGCCCAGCGCATGTACATGCGCAGCAGCATGTCGGCCCAGTCGCAAGCCTCGGTGCCTCCGGCTCCGGCGTGCAGGCTGAAAATGGCGTCGAGGTTGTCGAACTCGCCGGAGAGCTTAAGCCTCGTGTCCATGTCGGCGACCGTCTTCTCGAGATCGGCGAGTGAAGCGGAAATTTCAGCCAGCTCCCCAGCGTCCTGGATCTCAACCGCCAGCTGCAGATGGGCTCCGATATCCTCGCGGCCACGTTCGGCCCGGTCGAACTCGGCGATTAGCTTCTTGAGATCATTGAGCTCCTTCGACTTCTTCTTCGCCTTGGCCGAATCCGCCCAGAAGGAGGGATGCGCGGCCTCCGTTTCGCGCGAGAGAACCTCGCGGCGCTTGAGCGGAAGATCGACGAGCTTGGCCATGCGCTCGAGCGCACCCCGGCATCGCTCCAGCCGTTCCTCCGCCTCTTTAAACGTGGGTTCCGCCACCGATCCTCCAAGTCTCCGCCAGCCTCAGGGCGACCTTCGCCGTCTGCGCGTGCAGCGCCGCGGTCTCTTCCATGCTCGAAGCGTAGCCGCCGCCCAAGGTCAGGACAATGGGAATGGAGCGCGAAAAACAGCCTTCGAACACGGCCTCGTCGCGCCGCGCGATGCCATCGGCGCTCAACTCGAGCTCCCCGAGCATATCCCCCGCGTAGACGTCCACGCCGGCCTGATAGACCACCAATTGGGGACGATGCGAGTCCAGCGCGGCGGGGAGCTGCTCTAACAATATTTTAAGATATTTGGCGTCGCCCGTGCCCGCCTCCAGGCCGATATCGAGGCTGCCCGGAGGCTTGCTGAGAGGATAGAGATTCTCCTGATGCATCGAAAAAGTGAAGACGGCCGGCTCCTCGGCGAAGATCGAGGCGGTGCCGTTGCCTTGATGCACGTCAAGGTCCACGACCATGGCCCGTTCGATGCGGCGCTCCTTGAGCATCTGGCGGACGCCGCAGGCGATATCGTTGAACACGCAAAAGCCCTCGCCGTGATCGGCGAAGGCGTGATGCGACCCTCCCCCGAAATGCAGCCCTAGCCCCTGCTCGAGCGCCAGGCGGCAGGCGAGCAGGGTCCCCGAGACCGAAAGGGCGTGAGCCTCGGCCACCTCCTTCGAGCAGGGCAACTCCAGCAAGGTCTCTTCCTCAAGGGTGAGCCGTCCGGAAAGGGCACGATCGACCCAATCGGCGGTATGCACCAGCAGCAGCTGCTCGCGCGCCGGCGGTCGGGGCTCGACGCCGTCCTCCGGGCTCAACAAGCCTTCGCCCAAGAGCAGGCGCGCGGCCGCCTCGAATTTCCTTGTCGGAAAAGCGTGATCACCGATATCGATGCTGTATTTAGGAGAGAAAACGAAACGCATGGCCCGTCAGTTCTCGAGCCGGAAGTAGATGGCTTGGCGGACGGTGACCTTCGTCGGGACCGAGGCCTTGAGCGCCGGCTCGAAGCGCATCAATTTGGCGACCGAGCGCGCGGCGGCGTCGAAGGAACTCCCGGCCGACTGGAGTATCTCGACGGCGCCGACGATTCCGTCCTCGCGTATCTCGACGCCGACGATCACCTGCGCCTCGCGGCCGGCCCGGCGCTCTAAGTCTGGATAAAAGCGCCGGAGATTGGCGCGCACCTCCTCGCGGTTGATGAGCCGTGGCGGCCTATTGACGATAGCCTCCCCGGTCCCGGGTCCGCCGCCGGAGCCGCCGCGCCCGAACTGTCCGCCGGGGCCGCTGCCGTCCGGCGCCGTGAAGGCAGGAGGCGGAGCCGGGGCGCCACCACCTTCCAAGGTCGGCTGCTCGAGTTTCTTGGTTTCCGGCGTGGGGAGCACCCATTCTTTGGGTTTTTCCGAAGGAGTTCCTTCCTGGGCCGAGACGTTGGGAGCCGGGGGCTTGGGCTCCGGCGCGGGGGGCGCCAGGACGGGGGCCTTTTTCGCCGACTCGGGAGCGGGGGCGCCCGGCACGGTGCCGGGCAGCCTGGTGTCCCAGGGCGCGCGGGGCCGAAACGGCGTGCGGATATCGACTTCGATCGGCTCCTCGAGCAGGCGGCTTGGGTGTCCCTGCCAGGAAAGCGCGGCCCAAATCAAGGCGTGGGCGCCGAACGACGCCGCGAAGGACGCCTCGAAAAGCGAGAGCTTGCGCCCGCGCAGAGCCGGGGATTTTAGGGAAATCATTTCCGCCGTACTTCGAGCCCGATCCGCTTGACGCCGCTGGTCTTGATCAAGTCCAACAGGGAGATCACCTCCCCGTAGGGAATAGCCTCATCGGCGGCCACGGCCACGTGCGCCGCCGGCTGCAGCTCCACGACGCGCGCGAGCTCCCGAGCTAAGTCCGGCTCGCTCAGTCGCCGGCCGTCCAAGCGCAGTTGCCGCTGGGCGTTGAACTCCAGGCGCATCGTCTGCGTCGCCACCCGTTCGGACTTCGCCGCCTTGGGCAGGCTGACGTTCATGGCCTTCCGCTGCATGAGCGGCGCGCTCGCCATGAAGATGATGAGCAGCACCAGGACGATGTCAACGAGCGGCGTGACATTGATGCCGGTGATCGTCTCGGAATCATTGGGTGAGACGTGCATCGGCTATTTCGCTCGGACTTTAAGCCGCGCGAGCAGGAGTCGGTTCATCGATTCGGCTCCCGCGAAGAGATCTTTTACCCGCTTCTGAAAATAGTTATAGGCCATGACGCAGGGAATGGCGACGAAAAGTCCCACCGCAGTGGCAATGAGAGCCTGCGAGAGGCCCTGCATCACCGCCTCGGGGCCCGCGTCGCTATTTTGGGCCAGATCGTGGAAGGCCTTGATTACGCCCAGAACCGTCCCAAATAGTCCGATAAACGGAGCGTTGTTGCCCAAGGTTCCGAGGATCAAAAGCCTCAGCTCTACCGCCTGCCGGCCGGCCAGCCCCTCGGCGGCCATGTGTTCCTCGACCGCTGAAACCCCGTTGCCCGCCTGAGCCAGCCCCGCGCGAAGCATTTGGCTAGCCACGCCGGGAACGTGAGCAGCCTCCTTGGCCACGTTGGCGAGATCATCGTCGGCGAGACGAGCGGCGACGCGCTGCCTTAAATCCTCCAGCCAGCGCAATTCGCGCAGCAGGACCGTGGCGCGCTCGATGATGATGGCTCCCGCGAGCACCGACCCCAGCAGCAGCAGATAGATGACCCAGTCTCCGCCCGACAACGCCAAGGAATTAAGCGCGCTCACTTTGTCTTCCCCCCTTTGCCCGCAGCATAGAGGCGCAGCAAGGCCGCGCAGAATTCGGCCCGCACGAAGTTATTGCGCTCCTGCGGAAGATTCATGAGCAGGCGTGGGAAATCATCCGCCGTGCCGAACTCGCCGAGATAACGGATCGCCAGGGCGCGCACCAGCCAGTCGAAATGGATCCAATGGCGTATGAGAATGTCCCGCCCGGCGGGGTCCCCCATCCGCAGCTGGAGAGAGGCCGCGTACACCTGTAGCGCGGGCGAGAGGTCCATCCGCGCCACGCTGCCGATATCGCCGAGAGCCTCGGGTTGTCCCCAGGCGTAGAGCGCCTCCACGGCGCCCCATCGGACGGTGATGTCCTGGCTCAGGAGAGCCTCCTGAAATACCCCGCGATCCTGCGGCTTCTTGTCGTAGGCGATGGCCATCATCGCCGCCGCGCGAACCTGCGGATTGGTCCCCGAGCGCGCCACCTTGAGTATGCGCTCACGCAGCAGCAGATCGCTGGTGCCGGCCAAGCCTTCGGTCAGCAGGAAGCCGAGCTCGGTATAACGAGTCTTAAGCTGGAAACCTCGGGGAGAGCTCAAGGCGTTGAGGGCCTTGATTGAAGGGTCATCGAGCTGCTCCACGGTGGGGCGCGCCTCGGCCTTATTCTCCAGCAGGCGCATGAGGTTGATATTGATGCGTCCGTCGATGAGCGCGGTGGCCGGGATCTTAAGGCGCGGCGCCGTAACGACGAGAGGCTCGAGCTCGTATTCGTTCGCCGCGGCGCCGGGCGCGGGGGCTCTTGGCGGCGGGGCTCCCGGCACCGGCTGGTACTTGGGGAACAATTTGAGCCCCGCGATCGCCATCTCGGCGATCACGAAATCGTTGGTCTGCTCGCGCGACATGCGGTCGAGCATGAGCGTGTAATCGCGGCCCTGGCCCAGCTCTCCCAGATAGCGGGCCGCCATGGCCCGCGCGATCCAATCGCCGCTGTCGAGCTCCTTGAGCAGGAATTCGCGGCCCTTGGGGTCGCCGCGCCTCAAGAGGGCCTGCGCGGCGTAGATGCGCACCACCGGCGAGAGGTCCTGCCGGGCGACACGCTCGAACTCGGCCTTGGCTTCGGGCGGTCCCCAATTCTCCAGACCCTCCAAGGCGGCAAAGCGTATGCCCGGGTCTATGTTGATCAGGGCTTCCTGGTAATATTTGAAGTATTTCGGCTCCTTGCGGGCCGCCACCGCGATCAGGGCGACGGCGCGTATCTCGGGATTGCGCTCCCAGCGGGCCTGTTCGATCATCTGGGCCTTCAGGCGCGGGTCCTGGGCAACGGCCAGGCCCTCCGAAAGGGAGGCCCCAAGATGGGTATAACGGGTGCGCAGCTGGTATCCCGAGGGGGTGCCGAGCTCGATGATGTCCTTGAGCGCCGTTTCCGTGAAGTCCGAGCTGGCGGGTTTGGTGTTATCCTTGACGTTTAGGAGGTCCAACAAAGCCGAGACAATCTGCGGGTCGTACTCCATGCTGGGCCCCGATTGGACCCCGGTCTGGGCGCGCACATGGCAGGCGGTGGCGAGCAGGCAGGACAGGAGAATGGGACGCATGATTTCCATTCATTGTACAAAATATGGGTCTTTAGGCCCAAAAGGATAGGACTTTCGGGTAATCTCCCTTAGGCCTAATGCCTTCTATCGGATTGGGCCCTTCGCTTCTTTTTCTGCGCCGCCATAACGGCTATATTGACGCTCGCAAGGTTACTGCTAAAGGAGAATTAATGAAAAGTTACCTGTTCGCTGTAGCCATCGTGACTTTTGCCGGTTCTGCCTTCGCGAGTGGAAGCGATGAGTTCGAGCGACTGCTGCGGGAGAAGCTCGAGCGCGTCAAGGAATTGAACGAGCATGGTCCGGCAGACCAACTCAAAGAAATCCGCCGCTTCCAGGAGCGCTATGGCCATAGCATCGCTAAGGTAAAAAGCGTCAACGGGGGAATTGGTATCACGAAGCGCCAGGGGCGTTGGGCCATTAAGATCAACATTGACGGTAGCCGCGATATCGAGGAAGTCCGCGCCGAGCTGTTGGAGAAGTTCCCCGCCCTCGCTGATACGCCCCACATCCTCGAAGTGGTTGGTCGCATAAAGGCCCGAGGAATATAGACGCCCCAGAACGACTATTCCCGAAAGGAGAGTCCTATGACTAAAATCGTCCTTACGCTGGCAGCCGTTGCAATATCTTTTCTGAGCTCAGCCGTCGCCGCTGATTATGTCCCAAAAAACGCCTTTGAAAAAGAGGTCTTGAGCCGCGACTTGGATCCGGCGGCGCGCGCAACGCTCGAATTGTTGTTCCTAATCCGGGGACGAGTTCAGGACCCGAAGATCTTCGAGATTAGGGGAATCCCGATTTTGTCCGCCGTGCCCTGGATCACAAGGGATCATCCGACGCCGATCACGATAAATGTCATGATTCCTGATCGGGAGGAATCGCTGCAAGCCGTCCGCGGTATTCTAAGGGACTTGAAAGAATACGGCGTTATCGAAGCGGATGAGGCGGTTAAAAAACAGACGTACGCTACGGCTGAGTTTGTCTATAAAGGATACGCAATTTACTTTACCAGGGTCACCCTTCATTAACGGCACCGCTTAAGAGCGACGTTGAGCCTCGCTGGGCTCGGATCTCTTGAAGCCCTTTATGGACCGCCGACCGTTTCTTCTACCCTGAGACGGAAAGTCTTCGGATCAACGGCGGGATAACGATAGAGAAAAGGCTCGATACGGTTAAAATGTTCCAGGAGCCTTTGCCGATCGATCAGGCCCCGGCGTAGCATCTCGCGAACGTCTTCTAGATCCTGTTGGTGACTACGTTCGATCTTGGCGAGCGCCTGCGCGTAAAGATCGTAATGGTAGTACGAGATCTTCCCTTCGCGGCCAATGGAGCGGCTCCGTTGCTCCCAACCCTCCAGCGGGGGAATGAACTGATCGGGAGAAGCCAATTCGACGTTAATTTTTAAGGACTCTTTAAGATGCGGGATCGCGTGCAGCAATGCGTCCTGCTCAGGCACGAATTTCACGTCCACATCGATCGTGCCGTGGCGCCATCCTTCGAGAACGGCCGTGGCGCCACCGGTAAAATACACGTTCGCTTCCTCGGTCGCTGCCGCGCCTAAAGCCCTCATAAAGCGGCGCAGCCGCTCGGCGTCGGTCAGCTCGCGCATTCCAGACTTCGCTCGAAGCTCACCAGGCGACGAATCAAGGCGTTATAACGCGAATGCGCCGAATCGGGGTCCTCATTACGTAGATGTTCGTAAAGGCGATGTTCCGCGGAAGGGATCGGTCGGGGAATGATGACTCCGCTGCGGCGCAGTCTGGGTTCGCCAATGGACACAAGCAAGGACTCGACGGTTTCACGGCCGGAATCAAGATCCGCCATTCCCTGCGTTACTAAATTGCCCCCCGGCAACCCTCGAAAGTCCAACTTCTTCCCCATGATTAAAAAGTATAGCAGGCGCCTTATAACGCCGCAACGCTCGAATATTCCCGACTCATTCGACCGGCCCCTCCCCAGGCATTCGACGATAAACTCGATACGGCGGCTTGTCGTCCTTAAAAGAAACAAGCCTAAGGGGAGGAACCCGAACCTCATCGGCAATTTTCTCCAGGGATACCGCTAAAAGAACGCCGGACTGATATACGTTAACCTTGAGTGTCTTCAAGCCTTCAATGGAAGACAGCCAGGCCTGCACTTGTTGCGACGCGGGGGAATGAGCGTCGTCATCGTGCTCCTCAGAATCAAGAATTTTCGTGAGAAGCAAAACGATATAAAGCCTTCCCGATTTCTTCAGAATCCGTCCGTATTGTTGGAGAACAACATCAAGATGAGGCGTGTAGGAAGCGGCCCCGTAGACGTCCGTAATGATATCGGCCCGAGGAAATGTATCGGGCGCGTATTCCTCGATCGGTCTACCTTCTCGATATTGAAATAGGACTCCCCATCGCTGTATCGCCCTGTCCAAGAGTTGATCGGCTGGTTTCTGAACGGAGACCGCCACGCAGACAGGGCCTACCTGCGTCTTCTCTAGTAATTCGATCTGAGCCTTGGCCGAGCCGGCCCCGACGTCAATCCAGACTCCTCTAGGCGTGATCCTCCTCAAATCGGCAGAAAAAAGATCGCCAAAAGCCATCTCATACTGCCAAAGCCCGCGGGAGACCTCGAAATCATTTTTTTTAATCCTATCGCGATTCTCGGCTATTTCCCGGCCGGTGTCAGCGATCGTTTGGCGAAGAGCATGGGGCCATTCGCTCCAGACGGCCTTTTCAAATTGGGAAGCCCCAATATCGAATGCGCCGCCGAAACAAATAATAAAAAGGATGATGAAACGTTTCACAACTTTAGTTTAATCGGTGGACCAAGGTAAGTCCAAGAAAGTTTCTATTAATAAAATTATTATTGTATTTAAATGCTAATTTGAGATCCTAAACTGGCTCTTGAACGCCGCCTGTAAGGCTGCTAGCATAAGACAAACCCATCCGAACCAGTCACCATATCGTGAATAGAATGATCCTTGCGAGAAGTCAGCCACATGGATAGTTGCCTTTAATATCCCGGCGCTGAGCAGCGCCTTTTGCGCCACGATCACGCCATACGGATCGATCACCGCCGAGATTCCGGTGTTTCCAGAACGCAGCACGATGGCGCGGTTCTCGATCGCACGAAAGATATTCGTATAAAAGTGCTGGTAAGGTCCCCACGTATCCTTGTACCAGCCGTCGTTGGTCAGATTGGCCAGGATTCGGCTTCCCAGTTCGACCGAGACCCGGCTGAGTCTTGGAAAAACGGCCTCATAGCAGATACTGACTCCGACGGGACCTAACGGCGTTGAAAGCGGCGCCTGCCGCTCTTCTCCAGCGTCGAAATCGCCCAATTGAGACAGGATGCCGATGTAGGGCTGCAGCCAAGCCCGCATCGGCACGAATTCCCCAAAGGGTACCAGTTGCCGCTTGTAATAGACCCCCGCCGTTCTGCCTTCGGGCCCGATTAGGACCGCGGCGTTGTATTGCGCCCGCTCCGTACCGCTGGCGGCCCCGAGCAATTGATGCGCGCGCAGTCGGCGAGACCAAGCGGCGGCCCAGGCAAAGAGCTCGGGCTCCTCCAGCCAACCGGGCAAAGCCGATTCCGGCCAGACGACCAGGGCCGGCTTTTCTTTAGCGGCCTCCGTCAACAGATGGTCGAATATCTTACGAATGGTCCCAATTGAGGATTCATCCCATTTCCGATATTGATCGATGTTCGGCTGAAGGAATACGACCGTGTGGCCTTTCGCGGACTCCGCTCGATGAGCCAGCGTCCAGGCGCCGTAACCCCACCAAGCGGCGCATAGCGCCGCCGGCAAGGCGAGGGGTCGAAGGCGCCTTTCTTCGAACCATCGAGCCAGGTGGGCGTTGGCGAGGACGATTAGAAAACTCAGGGCATGCGGCCCGGCCCACGCGATCCCTTGCAGCCAGGCGAGATGCCTCCACTGAGTATAAGCCAACAAATCCGCCGGAAGGCGCGGGGTCCAGCGCGCGGAGGCGAACTCCAACGCCGCCCAAAGCGCGGCGCAGGCCCACGGCCACAAGGGCGCCGGCGTTCCAGCGACCAGCCAACGGATCAGGGCCGTCGCGGCCGCCCATTGCAGCGCGGAGAAGGCGGCCAAGGCGGCCCAGGCCAGCAGGGCGGCGGGAACGGGAACGCCCGCGAAGCGGCAGGTCGAGTAGATCCAGTAGAGCGCCGTGGCGAAGAAGCCGGCGCCGAAGAACCATCCCAAAAGCGCCGAACGCCGTATGGAGACGGCTCCTCGAATCGTGTGCAGGAGCGGGGCCAAGGCGAACCAGGCCAAGAAGCAAAGGCCGGGCTTGGGCAGGCAAAGGGCCAGCAGCGAGCCGCAGGCGAGCCCGGCGGCGGGCGTCAGGCGCCGTGGCACTTCTTGTATTTCTTGCCGCTGCCGCAGATGCAGGGATCGTTTCGGCCGATTTTCTGGATCGCGGTCGGGACTGCCGGCGCCGCCTTTTTAAACGGCGAGACCGGCCCCTGACCCTTGCCGTTGGTCGCCTCGGGCTTTTCCGCGCGCATCACCGGCGGAAGCGTCGGCTCGATGCGCCGGGGGGCCTGGATGCGGAAGAGGTATTCCACCGTCTGCTCGCGCACGCGCCCGAGCATGGTCTCAAATAGGGCGAAGGACTCCTTCTGATACTCGACCAGCGGGTCCTTCTGCCCGTAGGCGCGAAGCCCGATCGACTTCTTTAAATGATCGAGATCATAGAGATGGTTCTTCCAGGCCGAATCGATGATCTGCAGCAGCACCATCTTCTCTAAGTCCTTGAAATCGTAGCCCTTGAACTCCTCGGCCCGCGCGGCGTAGCGCTCGCGCACCTTCCGGAGCAAATCCTCCTTGAGCGACTCGGAGTCCATCCGGTAGAGCTCCTCCGGCTTCGGCCCCCAGTCGATATCGAAGGTGCGCTCGAGATAGGCGGCCAGGCTCGTCGCGTCCCAGGCCTCGGGATGCGCGTCCTTGGAGGCCCAAAGCGCGACCTTCTCCTCGAGCTCCTCGTCGATCATGCGCGCCACCTGATCGGTGACCTCGGCGCCGTCGAGTATTTGGTTGCGCAGGCTGTAGACCACCTCGCGCTGCTTGTTGAGCACCTTGTCGTAGTCGAGGAGCTGCTTGCGGATGTCGAAGTTATGCGTCTCCACCCGGCGCTGCGCTCCGGCGATCTGCCGGCTGACCAAGGTCGATTCGATGACCTCGCCCTCCTCCATGCCCAGCTTCTGCATGATGGTCGAGAGCCGATCCGAGCCGAAAAGGCGCATGAGCTCGTCGTCTAGGGCCAGATAGAACCGCGAGGATCCGGGGTCGCCCTGGCGGCCGCAACGGCCGCGGAGCTGGTTGTCGATGCGGCGGGCCTCGTGCCGCTCGGTTCCCAGGACGTGCAAGCCGCCGACCGAGACCACGAACTTCTGGTCCTCCAAGTCGGGCGGGTTGCCCCCCAGGATGATGTCGGTGCCGCGCCCCGCCATGTTGGTCGCGATCGTCACCGTGGCCGAGTGCCCGGCTTGGGCGATGATCTGGGCCTCCTGCTCGTGGTATTTCGCGTTGAGCACCTGGTGCGGGATGCCCTTGGCGCGTAGCATCGACGCCAGCTTCTCGGACTTCTCGATCGAGCGCGTGCCCACCAGCACCGGCTGGCGCTTCTTCCAGAGCTCCTCTATCTCGGCGACGATGGCATTGTATTTCTCGCGCTCGGTTCGGTAGACGAGATCGGGATGGTCGATGCGCGCGTTAGCGCGGTTCGGGGGGATCTCGACGACGTCGAGCTCGTAGATCTCCCAGAACTCGTCGGCCTCGGTCATGGCCGTGCCGGTCATGCCGCCCAGCTTCTTGTAGAGCTTAAAGAAGTTCTGGAAGGTAATCGTGGCGAGGGTCTGGTTCTCCTCCTTGATGGGAAGGTTCTCCTTGGCCTCGACGGATTGGTGCAGGCCCTCCGACCAGCGGCGTCCCGGCATCAGGCGGCCGGTGAATTCGTCGACGATGACGACCTCCGCGTCCTTGACCACATAATCGACGTCGCGCTTGTAGAGATGGTGCGCCCGCAGGGATTGCGTGATGTGGTGGACCCATTCGCCCTGCAGGTCGTCGTAGAGGTTGCTCAGTCCCAAGAGCTTCTCGGCCTTGTTGATGCCCTGCTCGGTCAGGACGGCGGTGTGGTTTTTCTCATCGATGACGGCGTCGAAGCCCTTGCCAAGGTCCTCGCCGCTGTACTTGGACTGGATCTCCTCGTTCTCGGTGATGAAGCGGACCTGAAGATGCGGCACGATGCGGTTGATGATCGCGTAGCGCTCGGTGGATTCCTCGGCCGGGCCGGAGATGATCAGCGGCGTGCGCGCCTCGTCGATCAAGATCGAGTCGACCTCGTCGACAATGGCGTAATGATTTCCGCGCAGCACGCGGTCCTCGGCGCGCACCACCATGTTGTCGCGCAGGTAGTCGAAGCCGATCTCGTTGTTGGTGACGTAGGTGACGTCGCAGGCGTAGGCCGCGCGGCGCTCCTCGTTGGACATGTCGTGCTGGATGTAGCCGACCGTAAGACCCAGGAACTGGTAGACGGGGCCCATCCATTGGCAGTCGCGCTTGGCTAGGTAATCGTTGACCGTCACCACGTGCGCGCCGCGCCCGGCCAGCGCGTTGAGGTAGATCGGCGCCGTGGCGACCAAGGTCTTTCCCTCGCCGGTCTTCATCTCGGAGATGGCCCCACCGTGGAGGACCATGCCTCCGAGCAGCTGCACGTCGTAATGCCTCAGGCCGATGGAGCGCGCGGCCGCCTCGCGCACGGCGGCGAAGGCCTCCGGAAGCACCGCGTCGAGCACTTCCTTCTCTCGGCGGCGGAACTCCTTGGGCTCCAAGCCCGGCGGGATGGCGGCCAGGCCCGGAGCGATGCGCTCGCGGAATTCCGCCGTCTTGGCCTTCAAGGCCTCGTCGGATAGCGCCTTATACTCGTCCGCGAGCGCGTTCACCCTGGCCAAAAGCGGCTGCAATTGCTTGATCTTGCGCTCGCTGGGCGAGCCGAAAATCGAATACACCAGTTTTTGGATCATGGGACGGACTTCCCACAGTATAGCATTTGGTGCCAGGTATCCACTTTCTACACTTTCTCTACTTTCTTCAACAGGTCCTAAGACCTACGCAATCTAGGCCCTAGGTCCTAGGTTATCCACCGGTGGATAAGCTGTGGATAACTGCCTTTCCAATGTCTCGGGCCAGGGCCGGCAGGCTGGGGTCCCGCGCCCCCATGATGAGCACTACGTCGCCGGGCCGGGCCGCCCGGGCTATCTCCTCGGGCAGCTTGCCTCGATCCTGCGCGAAGCGCGCGTCGCGGCCACCGGCGGAGATAGCGCCGGCGATCTCGCGGGCCGAGATGCCGCGGTCCGCCGTGCCCCCGGCGTAATATATTTCCGGCATCCATAAGATATCCCTGGGTTCGAGGACGCGGCCGAAGGTTTCGATGAGGGCCTGCCGGTGGAAGCGGGCCGGGGCGAAGCCGTGTATCTGGAATACGGCGAGGAGGCGGCCGCCCTTTAAATGCGCGGCCTCGACGGCGGCCTCAACCTTGGCGGGATTGTGCGCGAAATCGTCGACGACGAGCACACCGCAGCCCTCGGCGACCTTCTCGAAGCGGCGCGCGACGCCCCGATAGGCCGAGAGGGCCTCGGCCGCCGTCGGCAGCGGCACCCCCGCAATGGAGCAAGCGGCGACCGCCGCCAGGGCGTTATCGACATTATGGCGGCCGGGCAGCGGAAGATGGAATCGGACCCCTTCCAAGGTGAATTCCGAACCTTCGGGGGCTAAGCTCATCGAATTCGCCTTCCCGAATAGGGAGCTGCCTTTCTCAAACTCGACCATCCCCGGCGAGCCCTCATGGACTAGGAATTCCGCGCAGCGCGACCGGAAGGTCCTAAACATCGGCAGGATTTCCGAGATTTCCTTATGATCGCGATCGATGTTGAGCAGCACTCCCAGCCACGGCCTATAGCCGACCAGCGTGCCGTCGCTCTCGTCTGCTTCGACGACGAGCAGGTCCGAGCTCCCCTTGAAGGCGTTTCCGGCGAGCCCACGGTCTTTTAGCGCGAGCAGGGCTCCCCCGGTGATGATCGAGGGGTTTTTGCGCGCATGCTCGAGTATCTCGAAGATCATCGCCGCGACGGTCGATTTTCCGCTGGTGCCGGCCACCGCGATGGTTCGATGGGCCGCGACGTACTGCGACAGCTTCTCGGAGCGGTGGAGGATGGGGATGCCCAAGGCCTTCGCCCGGAGCAGGTCGGCGTTATCATCCTCAATAGCCGTGGAGGCGACGACGCGCTCTGGGGGGGTCTCGAAGGCGCTGCCGTCCTGCGGGAAAAGCCGCACGCCCAGGGCCTTAAGCTGCGCGGCTAGTTCCGAGGCCTGCCCCCGGTCGAAGTTCCGGTCGGATCCGGTGGCCACGCCCCCCTCCATGGCGTGGAACTGGGCCAAGGCGCTCATGCCGCTGCCGGCCACGCCGACGAAATGGAGCCGTTCCATCCGCGCTAGGACCCGTCTTCCCCAAGCGAGGCGATGTCCGCGATATCCCTGGGCCGGCCCGTCGCGAGCTTATTCTTGATCAAGGCCTGCTTGCCGATGAAGAAAACGACCTGCTCGCCGAAGGGCCCCTTTTGCCGGCTATCCCAGATCTCCTCTGCCGTGACGCCGTCGAGAACCGTGAGCAGATCGATGCGCATGGGCGGAGATCCTAATTGAATCACCTGGCCCGAGAGAATGTCTTGTTCATTTAGGGATAAGGACTTAAGCCCGAACTCCGCGATGGCGCGCAAGAGGGCCTGGGCATTGGCGGGCGTCGGGCGAATCCAAATATCGACGTCGCCGGTAAAACGCGGCGCGCCCAGGAAGGCCAACGCGTATGCGCCGACGATCACGTGCTCGACGCGGTTGCGCTCGAGGGCGGCGAGGAAATCAGCGAAGTCGGGATGCACGTTCACGGCCGCGCCCTCAATTGGACGGCGCGCGCCAACCGTGGCAAGCTCTTATAACCCGACATCGCGTAATATTGCCGCCTTAAAAACTCCACCGCCGCGACCCGCTCGGCCGGGGATTTCGCGAGCCAAAAATTCAGATCATCCCGCGGATCCTTCTTGGCGACGATCCGAGCGGGCATGCGCTCGCGCGTGAGAGGCCCGCCTGGCACCCTCGCGAGTATCGTCTTCAGATACTCCTTGTTGGGCGTCCTGGGATAAACCCGAATCACCCGAAACAAAAAGCGCTTTTCTCCTAGGCGGAATTCTCCGCCTCGCTTATGATTACAGACAAAGCCGTCGAGCAACGCGGGAGGCTTTAAACCCGAGGCCTCAAAATGCTCGCGGGATAGAAGCAAGAAATCGTCGGTTTTGAGGAAGGCTCGCACCAAGCTGCGTTGGGAAAATTGAGCTTCTTCCTGGGGCCGGCAATAAAGCCCTCGCCCGAGCTTACGCACCCAACCGTTATCAACCAAGGTTCTGAGATCCCGATCAACGGCCTTCGAAATTCCTCCCAACTCCTGGCGGCGATAAACCCGCCCCGGACGCATGGATTCTCTCAATCTCTCGGCGTTTTTGGACATGATCTTAGAGTAACATGTTTCATGCAATTTTTCAATTGCAATATTATTTTTCATGCATTTGCTTTGATTTCAGAAGCTAGGCCCAAGGACCCCTGCTACCTAGGCCGAAAGAATTTTTCGCGCTAGGTCCTTTGATCCCTGCGCGAGCGCTTCGGCGGGCTTATCCTAGCGCGGTGAGCCGTTATGCTGTCTGCCTTATTTCGACCGTCGCCCTCGGCGTCTGGGCCCCGCTTAAGGCCGCCGCACTGGCCGTCGGCGATTCGGTCACGGTGCATTTCAAGGACGGCTCGAGCGTCGGCGGGACCTTGCTCGAGATGGGACCTGCCGTCGCCGTCAGCGTCGCGGGAAACGCACTCCGCTGGAACCTGGACTCCGTCGCTCGCATTGAATCGACGACGCCCTCGGCTGGACCTCCAATCACTCCCGCGCCTCCCACGTTCTCTCCGCTCATGAGCCCAGCGCCGATGGGTTACGCCTCCCCGGCTCCGATTTTTGGTTTCGGCTCGGCGCCCGTGACGGTCGTGACCATCGCTCAACCGCTTACCCCTCAACAGCAGGAGGCTTTCCTCAAGCAGCAGGAATCCGATCGAGAAGCTCGCCGGAGACAGGTGACGACGCCGGAATCCGATTTTCAATTCAGGCTGCAGCAGGCGCTCGACCGCCGCGCCCGCGGGCTGCCGTTCGTAGCGACATCGGCGGACAAACAATGACGCAAAATCGAGCAAAGGAGAGAACATGAAATACGCAATAGCCCTACTAGCGGCCCTGTGGTGGCTTTCCCCGGCCAGCCTGGTCCATGCCGCCGACGCCGCCCAGGCGAGCAAGATCATCGCCAAATGGTCGCAAGGAGCTCAACTCACAGACGAAGAGAAGAATATTGCCGTCTCACACCTAACAGAAGAGAAGGAGAAGCTAGCCAAGCTACCCCCCGCCGAGTTCCGCAAGCAGATGCTCAACTCGATCGATCAGATGGCACAAGCGGGTCAGATATCCGAGGAGCAGGTCGCTCAGGCGCGACAATTCATCGGAGCGCTCCCGGATGCAAAGCTCGCCGAGGCGAAAGAGCAGGCCATCAAGCAGTTCGACATGATGATCAAGCTGATCAAAGGCTGAGCCGCTTTTTCAGCAGCCGAGAAGCCCTCCGATTCGTTGGAGGGCTTCTTTTTTGTATAATTTCGCCATGTTCTTTAAAAAGGATGTCCCGGCCATCAGCGTCCAAGAGCTCCAGGAGCGCCGCAAGAAGAAGCTACCGCATTTCCTCCTCGACGTGCGCGAGGCCGACGAGTACGCCCATTGCAAGATCGACGGTTCGACCCTGATCCCGCTCGGCGAGCTCGAGTCCCGAATCAGGGAGCTGCCCAAGGACCGCGAGATCATCGTGCATTGCCACCATGGCGGGCGCTCGGCGCAGGCGGTGCGCCTGCTTGAGCAGGCGGGGATCAAGAACGCCAAGAACCTCGACGGCGGCATCGACGCCTGGTCGGCCGAGATCGACCCGTCTGTCCCTAGGTATTAATTTAGGCGTTTTTTCTGAAACACCAGCAGGAAATTGTTGAGCCGCTGCCCGCGGGCGGCATATCTCTGAATAATAGGGTCGCTCTGATTTTCGCTGAATTTACCCCACCACTCCGTCGTCGGATAATCAGCAGGGGCTCTATCCGCTTGGGGATCATCGAATATGGCAATTAGATCCCATTTATTTGAGATAAGGAAAATCCTAGCGATCTCATCTCGGACCCGCCTATTGACCGATATATCATAGCTATGACTATGCGCAATGAGGAAAAAGCCCCCTTCGCGTACTATATCCATATACCCCCGCAAACGTCTGTCCCAAGGACCAAAATTCATATCCAGGAACGCAACATGCGCCAAGTCGATCGTGCCCGGTTTAGGGAAACGTGAATCGTTAAAATCCGTCAATACGACGATATCTTTCCAATCTTGTTCTGGGTTTGCCCCAAACTTCGGCCCGCGCCTGGTAAGTACCGGATAAATTATAGGCTTCGCCAGATCGAAACCAAGCACGGCGGCAGAGGAATCAAGCCACGGCTTTCCCAAAATATCCTTCTGCCAGCGCCCACTCCCCGCATCGCCATTGAATACTGTTTTTATGATTCGACCGTTGAAAATCTCGGACAGGCTACGGACTTCCGTTTCGCCGAGCCTCCGAGCTATTTCTAATGCAACCGCATCGACTGGAGACGCTTTTGGCTTCGCTAGACCCGCTAACGAATGGGTGAGCTGTTCCAGCGCCCTTAAGGCGCTATTGTCGGCCCATACGGAAACCGTCGGAAGAATGCCAAGGCCGGGATGCAACAGAACCGCAAGCGATATCCGAAGCAAACGTTTGGCACCCTTTGTCATTGTGCACCTCTGTCAACAATGCGTTGCTTTCGAAACACTAATAGGAAGTTATGGGTTTCGAAGTCGAGGAGGTCGAGGTTGATCAATCGACCTTTCCCCCTTTCTGCAGCCTTCTCGAATTTGTCCCACCATTCCGTACGCGGATAATCCTTCGGGACCCCTCCGTTCGCGAAACTGTCTTCGAAGGCGGAATCCAGCTTCCAATCCCCGGCCTCTAAAAAGGCTCGAATGACGGTTTCCCGTACGCAGGCGCGGGCGGACCCCCGAGGGTCGCGAAACATGCCGTCATACCCGTGGCTGTGCGCGATGACGAAAAATCCACCGGGACGGACGAGATCCCTGTATAAGCGCAATCGCGTCCTCCAGTCGTTTTGCATGTCCATGAAGGCGACATGCGCCAAGTCGACGGTGCCGGGTTTGGGGAAACGGGCGTCCCGCGGGTCCGTCAGCACCAGGATGTCCCGCCAGTCCTTGCTCGGCGCGGCGCCAAACAGGGTCAATTTGTCATCCTGGATGCTCGAGTAGTGCCTCGGCACGGGCAGATCGAAGCCGATAATCACGGGATCGGATTCAAGCCAATTCATGCCGATGATGTTCTTTTGCCAAAGGCCGCTGCCGGCGTCTCCATTGAATACCGATTTGATTTTTTCATCCGCGAAAATCTCAGCCAAGCTTTTACGGACATTATGAGCGGCGAGCTCCAATGAAACTGCAACTACCCGAGGCGGCGCTTCAACAACGGTCTCTACCCCGGCCGTTTCGCGCAGCGAGGCGAGAGCGTCATGCTGCGCCCGTAGGGGCAGCGGAAACAGAAAGGCCAAGAGGAGAATGCGCGAACTGTCGAAGCGTTCCATACTCATAACGAGAATAGCCTTATCAGCTGCAAACCGCTAGGAAAGAAATGTTCAAGAAAAATGCCCTTATTTATCCATATCTTTTTAAAACTAGGCCTTATATATTGAGTGCGTCGAGAAGGACTCCTTGACTTGATTATAATGCGATGTTAATCTATTAGGGCCTAAAAGGTTAACTATTGGAGGGCACTCATGAATGCCTTTAGCCTTCTGCGGACTACGGAATATATCGGGGCCAAAGAGCTTCGAATTAATTTGGAAAAGATCCTCCGTCAACCGGATCATCCCTACCGGGTCATGCTCCATAACAAGCCAACGGTGGCCATTCTTCCAGACGATCAATTTCTTCACCTGCTGGAAATTCTCGAGGAACTCAAGGATTCCGGCCTTCTGGAGCAGGCCGTGCGGAAGCTCCAGGAGGAAAGCAAGAGAAAGCATGTTTGGTTTTGGTCTGAGTCCTGGCAAAAGGGAGAGCGGGAAGTAGATAAGGAGATTTCAAGCGGCCGAACGAAACGATATAAATCGGTAAAGGCGCTGCTCAAGAAACTCGGCTAGGTGATCGTCGAACTTGCGGGGCATTTTCAGAAGGGCTACCGCCAATTGCCGAAGCCGATACAAAATAAAGTCAAGAAAGCCCTCGCTCTATTGGAGAATAACCCTCGCCATCCTTCCCTAAATTTGGAAAAGATCGATTTCGAGCGGGATATATGGTCCGGCCGAATTGACCGCTCTTATCGTTTTACCTTCCAGTGGATCCCGGGCGGGATACGGCTTAGAAAGGTCGGCTCGCACGAATACGCCTACCGAAGCCCCTGATCGCGGCGGAATTAGCGGTGCGCGGCCTTGAGCGCCTGGCCCTTGCGCTCGATGCCGAGGATCAGCTCGTCGTAGGAGTCGACGAAGGCCTTGACCCCCTCTTCCTCGAGCTTGCACGTCACCTGGGACATGTCGATTCCGGCCTGCTCCAAACCTTGCAGGATGGAGATCGGCTTGGCCTCGTTTTCCTCCAGGGATTCCCGCACCCGGCCGTGGTCCCGGAAGGCCTCGAGCGTCGGCAAGGGCAGGGTATTGACCGTGTGTTTGCCGATGAGCTCCTCGACGTAGAGCACGTCGCGGTATTTGGGGTTCTTGGTGCTAGTGCTCGCCCACAACGGCCTCTGGTGGCGGGCCCCCTTGGCCTGCAGGGCCTTAAAACGCGGCTCGACGATGGTTTTCTGAAACAATTGATAAGCCGACTTGGCGTTGGCGATGGCCGCCTGCCCAAGCAGGGCCTCTAAATCACGCTTATCCGCCGGCCGGGCCTTGTCGATCTTGGCCTCGAGCAGCGAGTCGACCATCGTATCGACTCGGCTGACGAAAAAGCTGGCGACCGAGGCGATCTCGGAAAGTTTCTTGCGCGCCTTGGCGGCGCTTTCAAGCCCCGTCAGCCAGGCGTCGAGCATTTCCTTATAGCGTTCCAGCGAAAATATCAATGTTACGTTGATATTGATGCCCTCGGCTAGGGCCTGCGTGACGGCCGGCAGCCCCTCCTTGGTCCCGGGGATCTTGATCATCACGTTGGGCCTGCCGACCCTGCGGTGAAGCTCCCGCGCCTCATCGATGGTCTTCTGGGTATTCCAGGCGAGATGCGGGTTGACCTCGATGGAGACGAAGCCATCGGCCCCTTTGCTCTTTTCATAAACGGGCTTGAAAAAGTCGCAGGCCTCCTGGATGTCTTCCACGGCTAGGATGTCGAATATCTCCTGGGCGCTCATGTCTTTTTTCAGCATCATCTCGATGGAGGCATCGTATTCGGAGCCCCCGGCGATCGCTTTCTGAAATATAGTCGGGTTGGAGGTGACTCCGCTCAATCCGTCCGACTCGATAAGCCGCGCGAGCTTGCCCTCGTGCATGAAGCGGCGGGTAATAAAATCTAGCCAGATGCTCTGCCCACGAAGCCCCAGTTCCAGGAGTGGATTCATGAAGCCATTCTACAACATTCTTCTAATGGCGGGCATGACGGCCCAATTGCAGCCCTGTGCCAAAACCGCTAGCATTCCGGTGTGGCGAAAATCGTGCGCATCGGCGTGGCGGGGCTCGGCACGGTGGGCGCCCAAACCGTCCGGCTGCTGCGCGAGCGCTCGCCGGAGTTCGCACGGCGCCTCGGATCGGAACCGCGCGTGGAGGCCGTCTGCGACCATCGCGCCAAGGCCGAGGCCCGCGCGCTCGCCTTCAAGGGCCGCCTCTACACCGATCCCCTGCGGCTGGCCGCGGACCCCAACCTCGATATCATCGTAGAGGCCATTGGCGGGCTTAAGGACGCCCGGGCGCTGGTGCTGGCAGCCCTCAAGAACGGAAAGCACGTCGTCACGGCCAACAAGCGCCTTCTCGCGCATCATGGAGAAGAGCTCTTCGAGGCCGCTCGCAGAAGCCGGCGCCGCCTCTTCTTCGAGGCCTCCGTAGCCGGGGGCATCCCCATCCTGCAGGCCATCGGGCAAAGCCTCGCCGCCAATCGCATCCGCCGGGTGCTGGGCATACTCAACGGCACCACTAATTTCATCCTGACCCGCATGATCCACGACGGGCTCCGGCTAGAAGAAGCCCTGGTCGCCGCCCAAAGGCTGGGCCTGGCCGAGCGCGACCCCGGCATGGACCTGCGGGGTACCGACGCGGCTCACAAGGCGGCGATCATCGCGTCGCTGGTGACCGGCGGATGGCTCAAGCCCGGCTCGGTGGCGCATGCCGGCATCAACGCCCTCCAGCCCGAGGACATACGCTTCGCCGTGAAATCACTCAAGCGCACCCCGCGCTTGCTGGGCGTCGTGGAGGTGGACTGGGACTCCAAGCCAGTCGGCGTTTCGGCCCATGTCCACCCCACGCTCATCCCCCTGGAACATCCCTTGGCCGCGGTTCACGACGAATACAATGCCGTGCTGCTGGAGGCCTCGGCCGCGGGAGAGCTCATGTTTTACGGAAAGGGCGCGGGGGCGGGTCCCGCCGCCTCGGCGGTGGTCGGCGACATTTTCATGTTGAGCCAACAGCTGGGCGCCTCCCACCCGCAGCTCGAAAACGAGTTCAGGCCGATCCGTCTTATGCCCTTCGAGCGGACTCGCTGCCCCTTTTACCTGCGTCTCTCCGTGCTCGATCGCGCCGGCGTTCTCTCGCGCATCACGGGCATCCTGGGCAAAAACGGCATCTCGATCGCCCAGATACATCAGGAGGCCCGTTCGGGTTCCGGCCGAGCCTCGGTCTTCTTGGCCACACACCCCGCGAGCCAGCGTCAGATGGACCGAGCGTGCGGCGCCATCCTGGCTCTGCGCGAGGTCTCCAAGGCCCATACGCAGCTGCGGATGCTATGACGGCGGCCCGAACCGGGATCATCGAGCGCTACCGGGCGTTTCTGCCCGTCGGCGACACCACCCCGGTGGTGAGCCTCTCCGAGGGCTCCACGCCCCTAGTCCCGGCCCCGCGCCTGGCAGAAGCCTTGGGGCTTGGCTCCGAGGCCGTGCAGCTGAAGATCGAGGGGATGAACCCGACCGGCTCCTTCAAGGACCGCGGCATGACGGTGGCCGTCTCCAAGGCCAAGGAGTCCGGGGCGCGGGGGGTGCTCTGCGCCTCGACCGGGAATACCGCCGCCTCGGCGGCGGCCTACGCGGCCCGAGCCGGCCTGCGCTGCGTCGTGCTGCTGCCCCACGGCCACGTCGCCGCGGGAAAGCTATCGCAATCCATGATCCACGGCGCCGAGATCATCGCGGTCCGAGGGAATTTCGACGAGGCCTTGGGCCTGGCGCGGGAGGTCTCCGCGGAGTACGGGCTCTCGCTCGTCAACTCCATCAACCCACACCGCATCGAGGGGCAGAAGACGGCGGCCTTCGAGATCGTCGAGTCCCTCGGCAGGGCGCCGGACTACCAGTTCATGCCGGTGGGAAACGCGGGAAACATCTCCGCGTATTGGAAGGGCTACTGCGAGCTCGCCGCGCGCTCCGGCACGGCTGGGCCCCGGATGATCGGGCTCCAAGCCTCGGGCGCGGCGCCGATCGTCCTGGGCCGCCCCGTTCGCAAGCCCAAAACGGTGGCCACGGCCATCCGCATCGGCAATCCCGCCTCTTGGAAATCCGCCCTGGCCGCCAAGGAAGAGTCTCGAGGCGCGATCGAGCGCGTTTCCGACCGCGAGATACTCTCCGCCTACCGGCTCCTGGCCTCGCTGGAGGGCGTCTTTTGCGAGCCCGCCTCCGCGGCCGGGGTCGCGGGGCTCATCCGTTGGGCCAAGGAGGGATGCCTCAAGGCATCGGAATCACTGCGCGTCGTCTGCGTGCTCACGGGTCACGGCCTCAAGGACCCCGAGACCCCATTGAAGCTGCCCAAGCGTTGGAAAACCGCCTCGGCGGAACCCAAGGCCATCCGCCGCGCGCTGGGAGCGGCGCGATGAGCAAAATCCTTGTCCGCGTGCCTGCCAGCACCTCCAACTTGGGCCCCGGCTTCGATCTCTTCGGGCTAGCCCTGACCCTCTACAATGAGATCGAGCTCGAGGCCTCGCCCGAGCCCGGCCCGATTTCCGTTGAAATCGAGGGCGAGGGGGCCGAATCCTTGCCGCGGGACTCCTCGAACCTCGTCGTGCGTGCCGCGCTGCGCTCGGCCGGGCTGCCTCGGCACCGCCACTCCCTACGCTTTCGCCTGCGCAACCGGATTCCGATCGCCCGCGGCCTGGGATCTAGCGCCGCGGCGCGTTTGGGCGGGATCCTGGCGGGCCGCGCGCTGCGCTGGGGCGCGCGGCGCGCGAAGGACCAGCGGGCCTTGGAGGAGGCTTGCCGACTCGAGGGGCACCCCGACAACGCCTGCGCCTCGTTTTACGGCGGTCTGCGCGCGGTTATCAGGCATGGGGGCCGCCTGATCCAATTCGATCTGCGAGCCGCAAGCGACCTGAACGCCGTGGTCTGCGCGCCGGATTTCCATCTTTCGACCGAGAAGGCGAGGGGGATCCTGCCGGAGCGGGTGCCGCGCGCCGATGCCGCCGCTAATGTGGCCAACGCTGTGCTCTTAAGCTATGCCCTTGAGCACCGGCGCTATGAATGGCTTCAGGCTGCCATGGAGGACCGCCTCCATCAACCCTACCGGCGGCGCCTTATCCCGGGCATGGAATCCGTCATAAGATCGGCCCTGAAGGCCGGCGCCTGGGGGGCGGCTCTCTCGGGTTCGGGCCCTTCGATTTTCGCCTTCAGCCCCAAGTCGAAGGCCCGTCAGGTAGCCGCCGCCATGCAGAAGGCGTTTGGAGCCCACCGGGTGCGCAGCCGCCCTTGGGTATTGGGCATCGACCGGCGCGGGGCCGTCGTGGAGCGCAAGGCATGAGCCGGCTTGTCGTGATGAAGTTCGGCGGCTCCTCGGTCGCCGACCCGGAGAAGATCCAGCGGGCCGCCGAGCGCGCCATCGCGCTGCGCCGCACCGGAGCGCGCGTCGTCGTTGTCGTTTCGGCGCCGGGGGACACCACCGACGATCTCATCGCCCTGGCCCGCCGCGTCAGCCCGCGTCCGGACTCCCGTGAGCTCGACATGCTGCTGGCGACCGGCGAGCAGGTCTCGATCGCGCTGTTTGCCATCGCCTGCCGCGCGCGCGGGGCCCTCGCCGTCTCGCTTACCGGGCCCCAGGCGGGCATCCGCGCGGACGACCGGCACACCAAGGCCCGCATCGTCTCCATCGAGCCCAAGAAGGTGCTCGACGAGCTCGCGCGCGGGCATATCGTGACGGTGGCCGGCTTCCAGGGGCTCAACTCGCGCGCGGACATCGCGACGCTCGGCCGCGGCGGTTCCGACCTCACCGCGGTGGCCCTGGCCGCGGCGCTCAAGGCCGACCGTTGCGAAATATTCACCGACGTGCACGGGGTCTATACCGCCGACCCCCGCGTCGTGCCCCAGGCGCGGCTCATCGACCGCATCTCCTACGATGAGATGCTTGAACTCGCCGGGGCGGGGGCGCAGGTCATGCAATCGCGCTCGATCGAAGTGGCCAAGAAATTCGGCGTGCGCATCCGGGTCTCGCACGCCTTCGACGTGCGCTCGAGGGGGACATGGATCATTGGGGAGGTGCCGGCAATGGAAGACGTGATCGTGACGGCGATAGCGTTGGACCGAAACCAGACCAAGGTGACCATCCGGGACGTGCCCGACCGGCCGGGCACCGCCGCGCGCGTGTTCGGGGCCTTGGGGCAGGCGGGCATCAACGTCGACATGATCATCCAGTCGGCGGGGCGCGGCCGCGTCAACGACATTTCCTTCACGGTCGCCAAGGAGGACCAGGATTCGGCGCTGCGCGTCTTGCGCCAGGTGCAGCGGCTCGTCCGCGCCGGGTCCTTGGAGCGCAACGCCGGCGTGGCCAAGGTCTCAGTGGTCGGCGTAGGCATGAAGGCGCACGCCGGGGTGGCGGGAAAGATGTTTAAGACCCTCGCCGAGAACGGGATCAATATCCAGATGATCGCCACCTCCGAGATCAAGATTTCCTGCATGATTGACCAAAAGGAGAGCGAAAAGGCGCTGCGCTGCCTCCACCAGGCCTTCGGCCTCCAGCGGAGGAAGCGCTAAGGGTGGATCCGGTCACCCACACCCTCGCGGGCGTCTGTTTGGGCGAGGCCTTCTTCCGTGACCGCTTGGGTTCCCGCGCTGTCGCCGTGTCGGCCATCGCCGCCAATCTTCCCGATATCGACGGGATAGTCCATGCCACTGGTTCCGCCTCGGCCGTGCTTCTGCGACGCAGCTTCGGCCACTCGCTCTTCCTTTTGCCCTTATGGGCGTTCGGCCTAGCCTGGGCGCTTAAGCGCTGGAAGTATCCCGATCTCGCGATCCCGACGCTCCTGGCGCCCATCGCCGTGGGGGCGGCGTCGCATTTATTACTGGACCTGATCAACTCCTTCGGCGTGGTCCTTCTTTGGCCCTTGAGCGAGTGGCGGCCCGAGCTGGCGATCGCCTTCATTATCGACCTGTTCCTAACGGGGCTGCTGGCCCTACCCTTGCTGCGGCGCTGGTGGCCTGGCCCATTTAGGGACGGCTCCCGCATCGCCCGCTTGGCCTTGGCTGCCGCCGGAGGCTACCTGATCCTCTGCGGCATAAGCCGCTCGCGCGCCATGGATATGCTCGCAAGAGAGGGACCGGCCGATTTCGCCTACGCCTTCCCCGAGCCCCTAGGACCCCACCGCTGGCGCGGAGTGTTGCGGCAAGGAGGAAAGTACCGGGTCTATCTGCTTCGCCCCTGGAGCGAAACGGCCGAGCTACGCCGCGAGATCCCGGCGGCGCACGAGCGCGTCTGGCTCGCCCGCGCGACGCCCTTGGGCCGGAAGTTGGACTGGTTTTTCAAGGCCCCGGTTTGGTCTGTCGACGGAAACGAGTTTCTCGCCTACGACCTCCGGTTCTCCTCTCTGGTGCTCGAGCGCCCTCCCGTCTTCTCCTTCCGCCTGCGCCTGACGGCGGAGGGCGCCGTCTCGTTGGTCAAGGACCGATTGCTGTGAGAGACGACCCCCAGCGCTTCGCCACCTTCGTCGTCGGGACCTTCATGCTGGTCTTCTACGGAGTCGTCGCATTCCAGACAGTCCGAGTCTGGAAGGGCATCGGGCGCTGCCCCATCCTATGGGGCGACGATCGGCGCGAGCGGTTGCGCGCCTTGGCGGGGTTCACCTGGCCCTTGATTGTGCTGGCGTGGGCCCATTGCCCCGAGTGCTTCCGTTTCCTGCCATCCCTCCGTATCCTCGAGAATTGGCCCGTCCGCCTGCTCGGGGTGCTCTGCTTGTCAGCGGGCGCCGCCCTACAGGCCACCGCCTACGCTGAGTTGGGCCATCATTGGCGCATCGGCGTCGATCCCTCGCAGCCTCCACACCTGGTCCGTACGGGCATCTACGCCTCGGTGCGACACCCCGTATTCACGGCGTTATGGCTCATGTCCCTGGGAATATTCCTCTTGGCCCCGAATATCCTATTCGCCGTGCTCTGGGCGCTGGGCGGATCGATCTTGGCCGTTCAGGCTGAACACGAGGAGCGCTTCCTGGAGCGGACCCTGGGGGACGGCTACCGGCGCTACAAGGCCTCGACCGGCAAATTCTTCCCTTTGGTGTACTGACTCCTGTCAAACGAGAATAGAAATGTCCGGTAGTTAAGGAGAATAGAAACGTCCTGATGTTTGGGGTGAGTGAGAAGATCGTCGTCGGCAGTTCCTTTCTTTTTTGCTTCTTTTTTCTTTGT
>JBGFSC010000004.1:0-115323 GCA_041694815.1 Elusimicrobiota bacterium
AAACAGTTCGCTTCTTGATGTGCAACGCATCAAAACCACCGATCTAACCGGCTTCCAGTTCTAATCGGAGCCCTGGCCACCTTTAAATCGCAAACTGTCCACTTTTAAAAAACTCCCAACACGCCCGAGGCGGGAGATGCGCAAGCCCCCGAGGTCGTGGAGCCTGCGGCCGGTCCCGAGGAAATGCCCGAAGTCCAACAAGAGCAGCCGCAGGAGCCGGCACCCACTCCGGAGACGCCAGAGCAGTAACGGAGCGCGGAAGGCTTACCCGCCGGCCTTCTCGACGATCCCTGACAGCAGACCCTCGATGAGGGAGCGCAGGTCCGGGTCGTTCTCATCCACGGACCACCAATCGTCCTGATCGGGCGTATGCTTTTCGCCGTGGGCGTTGACCTCGACGACGGACTGGCCGGCCTCGCCATCCTTGACGAAGACGGTGAATCGATACCGGAGGGAGGGGCCGCTCTGCGTGGCGAACTCTTTCGGCCGCGTCGCCAGGATGCCTCCCGACTTGTCCACGGTCAGGATGTCCTCGCCCCACTCTTGCAACGTCAGCAGGGCGGCGTCGAACGCCTTGCCTCTGTCTGCGCTCAGGGCGGCCTGTTTTTCGAGCGGCGATACCGGCATCGTGGCGCATCCGGCCAAGCAGAACGTCAAGGCCGCGCCCAGCACCTTAATGGGTCGGGCGGGAAAGAGTGCGGCCATCACGCTAGGCGCAACGGCCGCAGAATCCCTGGTCAGAACAGATACGCCAGACGCAGCGAAGGCGTGATGTACTGGATAGGATCATTTTTCTTGTCGTCCAGGTTTATGTCACTCTTCGTGAGATAATGGTGATATCTGGCGTCCAGGCCCACAAGCCAGCTCTCGTGAACGCGGAAATCGGCGCCGACACCCACGTTGAAGCCGAAGTATCCTTTCCATTTGTCCTTCTCGAGTGGCGTTCGGGTGTTGCCGAGATCCGTCAAGGTAATGGTGCCGCCCCTGGTTTGGTCCATATAAATGCCGGCACCGACCACGCCATAAGGCCGCCATTTCATTGCCCCTGCCTCGAGCTCCTTCCCAAGCTTCGCCACTGGAGTTAACTGTAGGACCTGCGCGTCCGTATCCGAGGTGAACGCTCCGAATCCGCCGCCGAAGCGCCCTTCGTATTTATGGGCGAACGAATAGCCGAGCTCAAAGCCGGCGTTCAACCAATCCACGACGCGATAGGAGGCATCGGCCTTGAGCGCAAAAGACCCCTTGATGATATCTTTAGCGACTCCTACGGGAATGGCGTAGCCCGGCGCCAGGCCCATCTCCCAGCGCGGCTCGGCGGCCACATTCCCTGCGAGAAGGGCGCCGCCAAGGCTCGCAACTATGGCCGGTACGATCAGTTTTCTCATTGGCATTCTCCTTACAGCTTTTTAGCGGAAAAAATTCTACATAAAAATAATGGAATCTGAGCGGCGCCACAGGATGGGTTCATGGCCTTGCGGGAAGCAACAGCAGAACGCCGGAGGCCGGCGGTATCTTCATCGTGGCAGGATTGACCGGAACGCGCTCGGGCAGACGGAGCGCACGGCCCGGAAGCTCAAGGCCCAATGGAAGGGTCTCGGTCGCATGCTTGTTCACTGCCAGGAGGAACTGCTCCTCCGTGGCGGGGTCCTCGAGCCGGCGCGCGCGGACCCAGTTCCCGTCGCGAGCATACGGGATGCCGCCGTTTCCCTCCACCAGTCTTAGCCGGGGAAGCCAGGGGGCCAGGGGGGCTATCTGCCGGGCGATTCGGGCGATGGCTTCCCACATCGGAGTCTTCGTCTTGCCTTTCACCCGCGCTCCCCGTATCCCTCGGCGCGCTCGAGCTTCCCAGTCGGGCATCTTCGCGGGGTCTAGATCCCTCACCCCGCGGAACCGCAGTATGCTTCCGTCATCTTGATGCTCCGTGTAGTCATGGTACCACCAGAAATCCATGCCTTGGGCGCCGTTGGCGTATCCCAGCCACACCTGGAGTCCGATATCCTCTGGCGTCGGGAAATGCCCCTTGGGGACCCATCGGCCCTTCTCCACCTTATAAACGTAGGTGGAGCTGGGGACGAGGTAGAACCTAGCGCCGACCTTCCGGGCCGCCTGAGCGACCTGTTCGATCCAGACCTCGAGCCAGTCCACGAAATCGTGGAAAGGCTCTTCGGGGAGGCCGAAGCCGGCCGTGACAAGCTCGGGGCGCGTGCGCGCGGTGCCCGAAGACGCCATGTCCGCCCAATGATATTCCACGAAGACCGGATGATGCGGGTCCCGCTGTCGATAGTCGTCGATTAAGGTTCGCAAGTCCTCGAAAATCCACGGCTCATCCAGGGATATTTCCTCGGTGACGTTCCACGCGAGCAGCGTGCGATCCTCGCGGTAGCGTTCCGCCAGCATCCGGTAGTGGGGAATCATGCGCTCCCGGAATAGCCGCCGCGCCTCCTCCACCGTGGGCGCCCCGAAATGCGCCTGGTCCTTCGGGTTCCAGTTGTAGTAGTCGCGCATGAACTGGCCGCCTTCCGGGATCAGCCGCATACCGCGCTCGCGGCAAAGCTCGATCCAAAGCGGCAGGTCGTCGAAATTCAGGTTGTTGGGGTGGACCGTATTGATGCCCATGGCCCTCATGTCATCGAGGACCCGACTGATGTAGGCACGATTGGAAAGGCCCTCGGCCTTGGCGTAGTCGTCGACCGTTCCGCTCATGTACATGGAGAATACGTGGGGAGCTCGATCGATGTCCCGAGGCTTGCCTGCAGCCGGTTCTATTGAGGCAACGGCGACGAGGGCGAGGAGGGTTTTGAGCATCCTAGCGACCCATGAAACGCATCAAGGCGTCATATTTCGGCGCCCGCTCTCGCGGCTGGGTGAGGTACTCGAGCGCTCCCCAGTTCCCCGGCTGCTCGAATCCGCCGCAATCCGTCAGGTGCATGAAGAGGCCGCCGCCGGCCTCGGCCCAGTCGTTGAGGTAGCGCGTGTAGAGCTCTCCCATACGCGGATCGCGGTTGGCCGCGCGGTAGAGCGCGTCGAGCTCCGGGGCCTCGATTCCCGACATGTTCCACAGATGCTGGCCGCCCTCATAGGCGATCAGCGGCAGGCCGTACTTCTTGGCGACCGCGGCGTGGGCGAGCATCTGAGCCTTGGCTTTCGGCAGCGAGGAGGTCTCGAGCTCGCGGAAGAGTTCGTCGAGATTCATTTTGCGCGTGCGCTCGACGGACGCGGCGTCGGAGGCCAGTTCGGTGCCGAAATAGGGCCCGACCGCGATCGCGTCGACATGCTTGCGCGTATCGCCGAACGAGAGCGCGATCTCATCGGAGTATTCCGGCATCCCGTCGAACTGAAAACTCAGCACGCGCACGAGCCGGCCCTTGCCCAAGACCTGCTCCCAGATCGAGAAGACCTCGGCCGCGCGCTTCGCGTAAAAGCGCATCGTCGCCTCGTACGGGTCCTCGCTGAGCTTGAGCGCCAGTCCCCTGTCCCGAGCATAGGCCGTCGCGGGGTAGTGGTCGTTCCAGACCTCGTTGGAGTATTCTAGATAGACCTTGCGCTTCGGGTGGAGGGTTTTTTTGACGAGACCGGCGAAGCGGCGCACGTAGTCGTCGTCGGCCTCGTGGGTGATCCCGAACCAGGGGTCGGCCGAGAGCTTGTTGGCGAGCGCGACCATGACCTCGATCGGCGCGCCCTTGATCGACCAGCGCGCGTCTCGCGGGAGCGCGCGGTCTTTCCAGCGCGACGCCGCGCTGTCCTGCGCGCTCTCGCCGAACTGCCAGATCATCATGCGCAAAACGCGGTAGCCCTTGAGCCGCTCAAGGAAGAGCGGGTTGAATACCTCCGAGGGGGGCGTCTTGGACTTCTCGGGCGTGATGCGGATATTGCGCAGCGGATCACGAGGGTCGGTCGCGACCAGGCCCAGCACTGCATCCCCATCCTGCCCCGGGGCGATCTCGATGAGGTCGCGCCGAGGGCGACGCTCGATGAGCCTTGCCGTGTCCGAGTACTCTAGCGTCCCCCTCCCTTCATACGCGACCACCCAGCGGCGCGGGAGCAGCCCCGGGATCTTCGAGACGCGCGAGAACAGCGTGGCATAAGCGATTTGGCCAGGCGCAAGCCGCCGAACCCAGCCACGCGAGTCCAGATCGAGCTTGCGCTTGTCTCCCCAAGTCTCGGCCGTTCCCGAGACCCACTCGCTGGCCGTCTTGAAGGCGTCGATGAAGGGAAGCGAGCCGCTCCAGTACGAGAGCCCGTTGAGATTGACGCCGATCGGAGGGCGCGGCCCCGCGGCAAGAACCTTTCCATGGGCCAGGAGCAGGATGACAATCGCCCTCGAGATGATGCGCATCAGGCGTCGCCTACGGCTTGGCTCTTGCGCCTGTCCGCTTCGGAAGGCCGGTCAGGTGCAGCCGCCAACCCTCGTCGTTATGGACCGGCGCCGACACGCGTTGCCCGGCCTTGAGGCCCTTGATCACCGCAGTTTGGGCGGGAACCGGCCGCCAGTTCTGGCCGTCCGGAGCATTCCACTGGGGGTTGATCATGACCTCTTGGTCCACCGCGGACTGTGCCTTGGCTGCCTTGTTGTCTGCAGCAGTTTCGATCTTCTCGACCTTGAGGAAAAACGCCTCCCCGCCGACCTCGTCGCGCCTGACGACCCGGCCCTGCAGCGTGCCCTTGAAGCCCATGAGATTCTGCGGCACGAGCGGCTTGACCGCGCTCGCGCGAGGTTCGGCCTTGGGGATCGACGCAAGCTCCTTGGCATCGAGCACGCCGTCGCTGCCCTTGTCGTAGCGCTTGAAGTCCACCTCGTCCCACCACCATTCATCCGCCTGGACCTTGCCGTCCTGGCTCGTGTCCATGGCCGCGATGATCTCGGGATTCTGGCAAGGCTTCTCGGTCCAGGCGACATGGTTCCACAGGTCCTGCTCGCTTAAGAACCCGTCCTGATCCATGTCCTTGATATCGAACATCTTACGGTCCCAGCCGATCGGCTCGATCTCGGCCCAGGACAGCTTCCCGTCTCCGTCCGAGTCATGGCCGCGGATGAGTCCATGCGACCAAGCCGAAGGCGTCGCTGCGATCAGCGCGAGCACCGTCATTGCGAGTATCTTCATTGAGCCTCCTTCTGAGGATATGCCGGCCAGAGCGTGATCTGCGCCGAGCCATAAGCTGGCAGTACGAGCGGCACGCGCACCGAGCCGCTCTTAATGGGCTCGTCGAGCTCCCAGGCAGGCTCCTCTAGCCCCCGGCCGTAATCGGCGGCCGACTCGTCGATGCGCGTGATGGCCCAGTGGAGCTTCGGCGTCTCGAACGGCACGCCCTTGAAGAAGACCGCCGTCTCCACGGTCTCGCTCGTATGGTTGTTGACCGTGGCGACCACGCTTCCCTCCTTGGTATGGACCGCCATCGCCTCAAGGGGAGCGGGCGCTGACGCGCCGATGATCTTGCCGCTCGACATCGCGGCGGCCATTTGAAAGCCGGCGTAGAGCGGCGTCAGGAAGAGCTTCTCCCCGTGCAGGCGCACGAGGCTGACGCGCCGAACCTGGGTCAGGTCGTAATGGAGCTTCGGGTCTCCGGCCAGGTTATTGTCGTCGAAGAAAAACGAGTAATAAAGGGCCCTACGGAAACGGCGCCGCGTGGGGTCCTTGAACTCCCGGATGACGTTATGCACGAGATGGGACGCTCGCCGATGCGGCTTGGGCTCCTCCGCGATGTAGTCGCTGCTCCAAGACCCCCAGCCGCTTCCGCCAAGCACCTTGGGGGTGTTCGGATCGAAGCCGTGCTCGGCGAGCATCTTCGAAACCGCCTCGGCGCCGTCTGAGAGCCGGTCGCTCGACCAGGCGTAATCCTGCCAGGCGATGAAGTCCAGGCCCGCGCGACGATCGGCTGAGACCGAGGCGTTGTAGCGCGCGAGCGCCGCGATCCAATCCTTGAGCTCGAATGGCGCGTCCTGGGTCCACTGTGTCTTCCGCCAGTTCATGGTCGCCGGCCCGCCCACTTGCGCCGTCGGATCGGCGGACTTGATGGCGGCGTAAGTCGCCGCGTAGAACGCGACATGCTCCTTTAGGAGCTGCCGGGCGTCGGAGACGCCGCTGCCCTTCCAGGAATCATGGTGGTCAGGCTCGCCAAGGCTGTGGTAGTAAAGCCCCTTGAGGCCGTGCTTCCCAGCCAGGCGGCCCACGACTTGCGCGACATAGTCAGACCATTCGCGCATGGACTTCGGCGCGTAGACCGTGTACTCCGAATCCTCCGGGCGCGACGACAGCGCGCGCGGAACATGTCCTAAGTACACATGCGGCCGGGCCTTGAGCGTCTTGACGATGAGCTGGACGCGCTTATCGAATTCCGTGAAGTCGTAGGCCAGCTTGCCGTCCGGCCCGCGCGAGGGCTCGATTAACGGCTGGCGGGTCTCCTTGCCATCGATCGTTTCGAGGTAAAAATGCCGGAAGCCGAGATCGCTCCAGGCCTTGACGATGGGGCTCTTAGGGTCGCCCATGACGGCCTCGAGCGCGCCGCCGGCGCCGAGAAAGTCGGAGATCGCGGCCGCGTCCCCGATCGGCTTTAGGCAATCGACCACGATTTTGCCAGGCGCTGCCGCATGGCTGACGGAGCATAGGCCGAGGGCGACGAAGCCCATGACGATCGCAAGGGAATATCGTGGGCGAAGGTTCATGAACGAAAAGTCTATAGTTTTTGAATGTTCATTGCCATCTGAGCCTATATGCCGACCGCCATTCCGCCGGGTCGATTGCTGGATAAAGGCCTATTACAGAGGCCTCTTCGGGTAGAAAGTGCTACCTATGTCTTCGGTATGATGTGGAACCGATCTGTCCGGTATGGACCTGTCCACATTGTCTGCCCGAAACCGACAATATCAGAACCTGGCTCAGGGTATGTCCGTTCGAAAGCCAATCTTGGGACGCGGTTCTTCCGGCGGGTCCATGAGGTCCCTCAGCGCCTCAAATAGGCGCTCGATATCCCGATCATGCCCGAGAACCTTGCGCTCAAGCTCTTCCAGTTTCGCCAGGGCCGTGCTGCGCCACCGTTCCCGCGTCTTCGCGTAAACGAAGGCTCGCATGATCTCGATATTTGCCCGGACAGCTCGTGGACTTCGGAGCACGCTGGATAGCATCGCGATGCCTTCCTGGGTAAACACCAGGGGCAGCGAGCCTCCGAGCGACCGCCGGGAAGGTATCGCATTTTGCGATACCAAGGATTCGGCCTCCGCAGCTCAGTTGGAACATGAAGTCGTCTGGAAACCGCAGTATCAGCCGGCTCTTGCGAGAACCGCAAAGGCTCCAAGAGGAAATTTTATAGAATGCCCTGACGATGTTCAATCTTGTTCCAAGGATTGTCGCGCTGTGGGTAGCAGCCTTGCTTCATCCATTTTTGACCACGTCCTCGTGGGCCGAGTCCAATTCTCCGAGTGCGGTTCGAATAAGCTCCTCACCACTCGAACCCTATGAATATTGGATGGTTAAGCGTTCGTCTGGCGAGCCACTTGATGTCTACGTGGCTCGAACAGAAGACCAGCATAAACCGCTGATCGTCTTCATACAAGGCTCAAAATGCTTCCCGCTTTTCATGGTCCACAAGAAAGACGGCAAGCCGCGAACTAAGTCGACCCTCTTGTTCTACGGCATGGAAAAAGAAATCCTTCCGCATGCCCATTTTGCCCTAATCGAGCGTCGCGGACTAAAATCTTTCGGTCCTCCTCCCAACTCCGAAGCAGAAGCGTCCCAGATGGCGCGATGCACCGCCGCGCGAGGTGGAGTCTCAAAGACCGAGCGCGTCGCTGACGTCGTTGACGTTGTACGCGCTTTTTCCGGGAAGGCATGGGTTGGCGGCGTATTCCTGATAGGCCACTCGGAAGGCGCCTATGTCGCCAGCGGCGCTGCCAAAACCTTGGGTGATGGAATTCTTTCCGGGGTCGGCCTTCTATCGGGACCGGGACCAACGCAATTTTTCGATTTCGTCTTGCAAGCGCGAAAAAGAAGCGATAACGCCGGCGTTAAGAAGGTGTTAGACGAGATGATTTGGGTTACGGCACCGGGAGCAAAAGGGGATTACCGAGGGGCTGATGTAGAACGACAAATTACTTATGGAATTACGTCGACGGATATCGATGATCTTCGTGCTTCCAAAGTGCCTCTCTTTGTCGCAGCCGGAGACAAAGACGAAAAAGCTCCTATCGAAAGCACGGAGGTTTTTGTCGCCGAAATGCTCCGTGACCCGCAGCGTAAACTCCGTTATCTCATTCTACCAGGTCTCGGCCACGACTATACTGACCTCACTGGGGCCGATCACACGAACGACGTTCTTAAGACTTTTATCGATTGGACCCTTTTGAAAGACAAGCCCCGCGACGTCATTGTGGGAATACCATCGCGCCTCGATGCCGTTCGGTAGCCGTGATGCAATAGACAAGCCCTTAAGAAAAGGCTCTGGATTGCAAATGCAACCAGAGCCTTGACCAGTTCTCGCCAGGTTTGCCCAGCGTACAAAGTGGCTGCCCTACTCCTACGCTGGACAAACGCTTGCGAGAACCGAAAAAGTCTTTTGTTCTTTGGCATAATGTCGATTTCAAGATAGTTCTCGCAGCCCACGGCCGCCAAGAGATTCTTGCCTTAAACACCTTTTCGGCGCCACCGGCCAGTTCTCGCAACAACCGCAAGACCTGATAGGCGAGCGTTTTATACAATCCACTCTATCGATGTCGAATCTGCTGCCGATTGAAACGATTGAGCGCCGGATATTCCTGATCCGCGGCCATAGGGTCATGATCGACCGCCATTTGGCGGAACTGTACGGCGTCACCACGATGGCCCTTAATCAGGCCGTCAAGCGGAACTCGAAGCGCTTCCCCGAAGATTTCATGTTCCATTTGACCAAAGCCGAGCGGGACGAGCTTATCACAATCTGTGATAACCTACGCCCCAGCACTGCCCCACGCTTTCACGGAAAACGGCGTCGCCATGCTCTCGAGTGTTCTGCGGAGCAAGCGGGCCATCCTGGTCAACATTCAGGTCATGCGGACGTTTACGCGCTTACGCCAACTGATCTCGACCCATAAGGAACTTGCCAGAAAAATCGAGGCCCTGGAACGTAAGGTCAAATCCCACGACCATCAAATCGAGGCAATCTTCGAGGCCATCCGCGAGCTCATGAACCCTCCGGAAACCGGACGCAAGGTCATTGGTTTTCGTTCCGGCTCATAACATGAACTTCCAGCGCATTTGCATTAGGCTGAACGCAGATTGTGTCGTCCAGGCAAGGATCTGTGCAGGCGCCTTCATTTTGCTTGCGGTTCCCGCCTTATTGTCTGCCGCACCGGCAGCGCCCTCATGCAAGCCGTTCTTCTCCTCGTTGGAACTTCACGATCTCTTGCGCCGTCTCGATGCTTTGAAGAGAAATCCTCCACCATGGCCTGGATACCGCCCCGAGCAACAGGTGGTTGTATTCCTGGACCAATATCAAGATGCAAGGTGTGCGGTCATCTGGAAGGCAGGCAAAATTCTTGAAAATGTTCGTCTCCGAACCGGTTTCTCCCTTCCAACTCCCGTGTACTGGTTTTATCTAAGATCAGAACCTGATAAGGTCCCCAAGTCCTTCCGGGATTTCGCAAGAATGATGCTGGACGTACCGCCCGAGTTAGACCGTTCCTTGAGGCGGCACAACATCGATCGAGCTCTCCTCTTCAACTTCACTATCCCGGAAAATGCCCTCGCTCGCATGAGATCACCGGAATACTTCGATCAGTTGAATGTCTTCAGGCTCCACATGGTGGTCCATGAGGGGTTTCACCTGAATGTTGAATTTCCTAAGTGGTTCTATCTGAAAACAACCCACCTCTGGCCATCTTGGGACCGACAACCTGAAAGGACGGAAGTTGTTAAGCGTTGCTACCGTGCGAATGAAATGGTCCTAGCAGCCTTCCAAACCGAGCGCGCTCTCCTGGCGGAGGCTTTCGAGAAAATATATCTACAAAGCGACACCGGCCGTGGGCGCGCCGCCGCCGTCGAGTTCATCAAAGAGCGCGACCAAAGGAGAGAACTGCTTAAAGAGATACGAATACCGTCCGCCGCTGAGCCCACGGTTTCGCTCTCTTGTCAAGACGCAGAGTCGATCATGGAGTTGGAAGAGGGGTTGCTCGACTATGTTGCCTTCTCTGCCAATCGGAGCATCAAGGGGCTCAGTCGTACACAAATCCATTCATGGCTCTCAAAACCTCTTGGAGATCACCCGGATAAAGACCCAGAGCCTTACTATCGCTTCGGCACCATGCAGATGCTTATCCTTGAGAGTCTCTCCAATGACAGGGCCGAGTTGCTGCGAAAGATTGGCGCCTCAAGCGGTCCTTCGGGCGGCATCGAAGGCAGCCTTCGCGCCCTGCTCAAGATTCCGACCCCATAGCGAGCCCCAATCGCGGGTGCGATTGGGGCTGTTGACCTTCTCGGGCTTCGACCGGCCGACCGAGCCGATTGACCAGTTCTCGCCAGGTTTGTCCAGCGTACAAAGTGGCTGCCCGAATCCTACGCGCATCAATCGCAAGCGAGAATCAAAAAATCCTTTGTTTTGTGGCATAACGCTCCGTGTAGGGTGATTCTCGCTCCGCATGGCCGCACTCGAATCGTCGATGTAAAAGCTTTTGAGTCGCATCAATCGATTCTCGCTAAGCGGGTCCGCCAGCCGAAACCACCGCTCATTCAAACCCAACTCAGGCAGGCCCATGACCTCAAGGCACGTCTCGCCAACGAGCCCGGCCTGACGCGGGAGGCCGTGGCCCGCGAAACCGGCATCAACCCCTCCCAATTGACCCGCTTGCTCCGACTGACCGATCTCGCGCCTGAAATCCAAGGACATATTTTGGCTCTACCACCCTCGATCCGCAGATGTCCCGTCACCGAGCGCCGCCTGCGGCCGGTCGCCATGATCAAGGATCGGCCGGGACAATTGAACGCCTTCCGCCGCCTGCTGGCGCCTATTCCTCAATTGCCTTGACCTGGCTCGGGGAAGGAAGGTACGACCTCCACCTGCCTTTGCTGTTGGGCGGGGGGGCAGGGAGGTTTGCGAGATGAGATACAACAGGATCAGATGGTTCGAGTTTCCGTTCGTAGCTCCGAAAGGCAAGGGGTCAAAGCCGCAACAACCAAAATGGGAGGTTCGAGAGGTCGATCCGCCCGAGAAGACGTTACCGATTCAGCCCTGGAACGACCCATTCCGTCTAACGCCGAAGCAGCGACGAGAGCGGATCATCCAACTCTTGGCCGAAGGACTCATACGATTGTGGGCAAAGCAAGAGAAAGCCGCGAGACCGTCGTGGATTCCTCCGACGTAGAAGGGAACTTTTTAAGGGGGTCGATCGTATATATCTATAGAACCCCATGAACCAAGATCCCCTAGAAATGGTAAAATTACGGTCAGTCAGTTACCTGACCTCCATGGCTCATCACAAAGGCGGACATTCGATGGTCGCAGAAGAACTCCTGTCCATGGGGTTGGATCGTTTTAGCACGATCCTCGCCGATCCCCCGTGGCGATTCTCCAACCGCACAGGAAAGATGGCCCCGGAGCATAGGCGCCTCTCTCGATACGCAACAATGTCGAATCAGGAGATCATGGAACTCCCCGTCGCTCAGCTAGCGCGCCAGAAAAGCCATCTCTATCTGTGGGTTCCCAATGCGCTGATTCTCGAAGGACTCGAGGTCATGAAGCGTTGGGGGTTCACGTACAAGACGAATATCATCTGGTACAAGATCCGCAAGGATGGCGGGCCCGACGGCCGTGGCGTCGGTTTCTATTTCCGCAACGTCACCGAGCTGGTCCTTTTCGGCGTTCGCGGTTCTTTCCGGACCTTGCAACCTGGGAGAAGCCAGGTCAATATCGTCTCGACTCGGAAGAGAGAGCACTCCCGGAAGCCTGACGAGCTTTATCCGATCATCGAGAAGTGCAGCCCGGGCCCATACCTGGAACTTTTCGCCCGCTATCCCCGAACGGGCTGGAGCTGTTGGGGTAACGAAGTTGGCCCTGACGCCAAGAGCAAGCCGTACATCAGCACCTACTCCCCGGAGCCTCGGCAGGCCTTATTGCTCGACGGGAATGGCCGTAACGGTTATCGCGCGACCAACGGTCATCGAGCGTTGGTCAAGAAGTAGACCTTCCTCCACAAAAAGCGCAAATAATCGCAACAGAAGCGGCATTTGCTAGAATGACGCTTCGCGGTCGCGAAAACACATTGCCATGGGAATAGAACTCGTACCTGAAGACGTTCGCAAGCTATACGAGGTCCGGGAATGGAAACACGCCTGCGCCGTTCTCAAGCAGGATTTCCCGAAAGAATGGAATGACCTAATCGAGGTTCTACGGGGGTTCCGCCTAAAACGCTCGCACATGACGGATCCAGGAAAGAACATCGGTCCGGTAGCCAAGCACTTCAACAAGGCTTTCTACGATCGAAAGTGGGCGAAGGAACGTTTCAAGACCGTGATCGAAGTGAACGGTCAGAAAAACGAGACACCAACACACGAAGTCGACTGCGTAAAGGGACGGGTAGCTCTTGAGATTGAGTGGTCGAACAAGGATCCGTTTTTCGATCGGGACCTAAACAACTTCCGCCTACTCTTCGAGCTTCGCGCGATAAGCGTTGGGGTGATCATCACAAAGTCGGACGATCTAATGGACGTGATGAAGGAAATCTGGGTCGTTACCAAGAAGGGCACCAAGACGACGGTTTGGAAGAAATACGGGAACTCAACGACTTGGATGAATCAGTTAATCCCCCGCATTGAAGGCGGCGGAGGAGGTGGCTGTCCGATCTTAGTATTCGGAATACAAGCTGCAACGATGTCGGGACCGACTGAAGGGACTATTTTAGAATCCGAGGACTTGAATACAGACGACGAAGGGGCAGAATAGAGCCAGCTAGAAATTTCACCTCTCTCAATAAACAGCTCTAATTGTTTTGAAATTGTGATAAGCAATATTTCAGTTCATCGAGGTGGAGAACCTTAGTCGTACCTTCAACAATTTCTCGTGAACGCATAAGATATTTGCCTTTCGAACTTTTTGCTAACCCAACATAGGACTCAATCGGGCCCTTGCTGAGAATATGGATATCATGGCAAGCAAGGTCCTTTTTAACCGCTTCAAATAAGGTCTGAAGTTTACTGTCGTCGGCCAAGGCCTTCCGCTTAGCCGAATTATCAGAATGTTTGGTTAACGCCTGGCAAAGCTCAGACAGTTGCTTATGACTTCCCAGCACCGATCCGGCCCCATCCCACGCGAAATCATCATCTAGCAAGGCCATCGCTCGAATTCCCAGAGCAGTTAGCACGTGCTTGACATCCGGCACCTTTGCCTTTCCGCCGCATTCGATGATGGCAACGTCATGCAGGAATCTCGGCCCTAAACCAGCCACCCGTGCGATTGCGCCTACCAGGTGGACATCGCTGGGACCTTCGACTAATAAGACGTTCCGATGAAAGAAGATGCGAGAGGCGCGCTGAAGATCCAGTATGAGTAAAACATCCTTTTCAATTATTTCAGATAGTTTGGTCAAATCCGTTTTTCGCTTCTTTGATAAAGTCTTATTCCCCTCAATCTCCTTGTCAATAAATGTTAATTGCTTGAGCGTCGATGGGGAGAGCATGTTTGCCGAGTGCGTGGAGATTAATGTTTGGGCAGACTCGGCAATTTGCCCCAACGCATCACGCATCTGCTCTTGGGAGCTCGGATGAAGGAAGAGCTCAGGCTCTTCAATCATTAGGAGAATGGGACGAGCAGCTGCGGCTGCACCTTTACGCAAGACCTTGGCGAGTGCCCGCAGAATGCTCAAGTATAATGCCCGCTGCACTCCTTGGCCTTTGCGGAAGTACGGAGTTCTTACTCCATCATCGACATCGATACTAACGTCTCCCAAAATACGCTTGATATCGGGAAGTGTCACTCGCAGTCGTGCTGATGTGCCCGAGAAAAATTCCTGGAGATTGGAGGTGATCTCGGCTTCGATCTCCCTCAACTCCTTTACACGTCCATCATGCCCACCAACAACATTCAGGAGTTTCTCCGCCTCCGCAAATGCTTTATCGAGCGTAGGCTGCGCTGTCTTTTCGATCTCGGCCAGGATTAGGGCGAGCAGTTGCCCAAGAGGGCTTGTCGTCTTTCCTGTCGCGACGTCTGCCGCGTCAGCCAAGGCGCGAATAAATATTGGCTCAGGCAAAATTCGCTTAAGCTCCGCATCAATTCCTGTGGGCAATTTTGCATCCGTCCCATCTGCCGCAATCATCACAAGTGCACCTGGCTTTTCTACGCCCCTCCCAAACTGACGCCGCAGGTGCAGTGCGCCATCATTCAACATACTTTCTACTTTCTTCTGCATGGCTTCTGAGGAGCATAAAGAGAGGTTGCTACCCACATTTTCAATCGTTCCTTCGATTGCCACGGGCTGTTCCGGATTCCAATAGTCTGAATCTTGAATTGACTTTGGCGTTCCCGAAAGAAAAATCTCTACGGCATCCAAGACATTTGATTTGCCAGCCCCGTTGCGCCCGATGACAATCGTAAATTTCTCAAAGGAGAATGATTCCTCCATAAACGAACGGAAATTTTTGACCTTCAGTTCCTTCAGCCTAACTGGATGTGTAGTCATGGCGCAATTCTCCTACTATGCATCATTCCACGAGCCGCTGGATGGATTTTTTCACTGATGAGGGTTTCCCCTCTGTCAGAATTTTTACCGTCTCCTTCCTCAAACGCCTTTCCTCAAAACGGACCCGCTTCGCATCGATCGCATTCCGAATGCTGCTTTGCACGGAATTGAGCCGGCTTTGGCCCGTCTTGAATTCGACAAACGTAATACCAGTGACTTTCCCTTGGTAATAGCCATCGAATACAACAAAATCAATTGGGTCAAAAACTGGGCGGACATCATAAGGATGGTGTCCAAAGCCAGGAAACATGGGGGCTATTTTTTCAAGCGTCTTCCCGAGCTGACCCGCCCGAGACTGAGCAATTGCCTTTTGCCGAATTTCCTTCTCTCGAGTTATCATTCGTTTGTCGACTTGGACTTCGACTTTCTCACGCCAAGTTTCTTCAACTGCCTCGAGTTCAATGCCGTGATCATCTTGCATTTCCTCGATTTGAGCTTCGAGCTCTTCTAATTGTTCATGGAGTGAATCTCTGTCTTTTTTTAAGCGCGCAAGCATGTCGCGAGGTGGTTCTTTACCATAGGAGAGTTTCACTTCCGAAAGACGAAACGGTTCAGCGCAATGTGGACAACGACCAAAAATATTTTTCTCGTGCTTATAGAAAGAGAGGAGCGAACCAATATTCCCGCTGAGATTGATGTCTGACATTTTCTTCCCCCACCTGCCCTAGAAGTTTAAGAGGCCGAGCCGTTATTTCGGCCCGGCCTCTCGATGATTCTCGATTTCGATTGTTCCGCGTACAACATGGACCCCGCTCCTAGGACTCAATCGATTTCGCGCATTTTATCCGGTCAAACGCGTTTTCCGATAGCGTTTGCCTTGTTTAATTCAAATTCTGCCGGGCTAGGATTCGAACCTAGAATAAGTGGTTCAGAGCCACCCGTGATACCGTTTCACCACCCGGCAATGAAGCGTCATTGTACAAAATTGCCGCCGGGCAGGGCCTCTTTTGCGGGTTAGGCCGCCGTCAAGGAAACCGGAATCCGTCCAGGCCGATCCGGTCGGCCAGCACCGGCTCGTCGATGAAGGGATTGCGGACTCCCTGATGCCGCTCGATGAGATCGTTGCGGAGCTTCTCCTCGGGCCCAGGCGGATACCGCCGGTTCCAATCCAGGAGCGTCGGCAACTGTGAGTTCCAAAAATCGTTCGGGAAATCCTTGCGCATGCGCTGCTTGATCCGGTTCTTGTGGGCCCTCTGCAACGGGTCGAGCTTGCCGCGCCACTTCAGGTAGTCGCGCGCCCGCGTTTCCCAGTAGTCCCTATCGCCCATGATCTCCTGATCGTAATACGTCGTATAGAAGTAGAAGAGCGCCCGGGCCACCCGGCCCTTGACCGCGTCCGGCGGCTCGAAGACGCCGTTGCCCAATTTAGCTCCGGCGTTATTGGAGTATTCCATTTCCCCGTATACGTTCCCAAAAGGAAGCGAGGCGCGGCGGTTGTTGATGCAAGATAAGGACGGCAGCAGGTTGTGCAGGTCCGATGCCATCAGCTTCTCGCGGAGATTGCCGTCGTTGCTCTCGAAAAAGCCCCGGGGCCAGATATGCTCGGTGTTCATCTGGTCGTTCTCCGGGCAGTCATCCCCGTTCTGATTGCCGTTTTCGTGGAAAAAGTAGCCGTCCTTGCCGTGGCCCGCGATGAAGACCCGGGAATAGGCGTCGACGATGCCGCGGACGCCGTCCTGCTCGGTTTTCTCGATGGCCGAAAAGAGCAATTTCCTCGCGTTCGAATAGGAAAGGTTGCGCGTGCCGCTCTCGATGGAATCTAGGACTTGGTCCCTCAGGCGTTCGTGTAGCTCGCGCAGAAGCCTCCGGCCCCGGCTCGGGCGTTTGAGGAACGACTGCACGCTCGAGCCGGCGTTCGAGAAGCCGTCTCCGAGCGACATCTGCTCGGCATAGGCCGGCAGCGCCAATAGGATCGGCAAAAACAGCCGCAACATGCGCACGATATTAAGATAAAGGCTTTTAGGGGTCGCGACATGGGGCTTTAAGCCTGGAAGCGGGTAGGCCTTTGGACCTAGGAGGGCTACTGAAAAAGCTTCGGCATATGCGCGAAGCCTATTTGATTGCGCTTCATCGCCAGGACACGGGCGGCCAGGAAGTCGTGGGCGATGTCATGGAGCCGCTTATCCTTGAGGATGCTCTCCGGGCTCACGCGGATTTTGGCGGTCAGTGCTAAGGGCATGCTAGCAGTCTACGGTATGGGCGCGAAGCGCCTATTGCGATTGATCGAAGAAAGGGCGAAGGCTGGGCGAAAAAGTTGCGAAGACAAAAAGCCATTTAAAAACAAGCAAAAATTAGCTATTTACAAGCGCTTTTATTCGCGTTATGATGGAATGCCGATGCTTCAGCAACTGTCGCCCCGGCGCGTTTCCTACCTGCTTTTCTTCGCTTTGGCCGTCGTGGCGGTGGTTTTCCACCTGACTCCCGCCCTTTTGGCCGGGATATTCTCCTATACGCTCATCGACAGCACGCATCGCGGCCTGGCGCGCTGGATGCCCGTCTCCTACGCCCGGTGGCTGGCGCTGCTCATCTTCGTGGTAGCCGGCGGGTTGATGGCCTGGATGTTCGCGCGCTTCTTGCACCGCAGCCTGACGACGATCCCGGCCATCCTGAGCGCCGCCATGCCGAAGTTAAACGAGGCGCTTCCTCATTATGGCATCGACCTTCCTTTCGAGAATATGAACGAATTGCGCCGCGCCATCATCGATGGGCTCAAAGAGAACACCTCGGGCATTACGCAGGTGGGCGGGATCCTGACCAAGCGTTTCTTCCACCTGCTCGTGGGTATATTCGTGGCGGTGCTCTGCTTCATGTCGGAAAGCCGGAGGGACTACCGTGCCAATCTCTACGACGCCGTCGCCAAGGAGTTCAACGAGCGCGTGCGCCTGTTCATGCAAAGCTTCGAGCGCGTACTGGGCGCCCAGGTGGTGATTTCGGGGATCAACACCTTCTTCACGGCGCTGTTCTTATGGGGGCTTAATTTCCCGCATGTCACCTATCTGGTCCCCGCCACGTTCATCCTGGGCATACTGCCCGTCGTGGGGAATTTGCTCAGCAACGCCATCATCGTCGGCACGGCATTGACGATATCGCCGCGCGACGCGGTGTTCGCGCTGCTCTTTCTGGTCACCATACATAAGGGGGAATACTTCCTAAATAGTAAGATCGTCGGCGGCAGCATCCAGGCCCCCATGTGGCAGACCCTGCTCGGGATACTCATCGGCGACGCCATCATGGGGATCCCCGGCATCATCCTGGCTCCCGCCCTCCTGCACTACGTGCGCGAGGAGATGCGAGAGATCCCCGCTTCCTAACGCCCGCCGAAGGCTTGCGCAACCATAAGCGTCCGCAGCCCGATGGATAAAAATAACGCTCGAGCGCCGCGGTAACGGCGGGAGAAAACCGGCTCAGGCAGGACTCGCAGCGCACGGCCGCCGCCGTCTCGGCTCGCGCCAGCGCGTCGATGAGGTGCTTCTCTAGGCCCGCCGGGTCGTATAGCCCCTGCGCGTCGTCGGGAATAAACCATATCATGGCCGCATGAGGTCGGGCGAAGGCGTCTCCGCTCCAAATATCCCATACGCGGGCCCCCGGGGGCAGTTGGTCGGCGCAGGCCCAGCGCCCGCGCTGGAGCTCATTGCCCATGGCGAGCAGGCGCGCGGAATCCGAAATTGACAAGCCCCACACGGCCATGAGGCCGATCGCGGCCGGCGCGCTCAGCGCGGGCTTGCGGCGGATCAATGCCAGTAATTCTCCAGAGGCCAGACGGGCCAGGAAGGGGGCGGCAAAGAGCAGGTATTGCGGGTAGGCCGACGGGGACAAGAAAAGGCCCGCCATGGTCAGCGCGAGAGCGCCGGTTTCCTCGGGCAGACGCCGGAATGATCGCAGGCCGGAGAGACCGAACATCCAGATGAGCGGATCCATCCGCAGCGAGGGCCAGAGCGTCCGCGACTAGGCGACGGCCGCGCGCGGAAATCCTGCGTTGTAGGCGATGTAATGGGTCCAGAAAGCCCCTGCCGCGCCATGGGCGGCTAAATAAGCGATTCCGGCGAGGATGCAGGCCGCGCCGCCGGCTGCGGCGCCGAGCAGAAAGCGCGGCCCGGCGCCCCCGCGCCTCCAGGCTCCCGCGAGCAGCATTCCCGCCGCGGGAAATACCGCCTTGGGCGAGCACCAGAGGGCGAGCGCCGCGAAGAGTCCGGCTAGAAGGCCGGCGTGCCGGCTCGAGCCGATCGATGCGGCCGCCGCGGCTAGAACGAGCGCCGCCGCTAGGCCGTCCGGGCGAATTTCCAGGGACTTTTGCGCGAAGGCGGCAAAGAACGCGAGCCAGGCCGCGGCGAGAAGGCCGCAGAGTGGATCCTCATCCCTGCGCAGGCGAGCCGTCAGGAGAAGGATCGCCAGCCAGACCAAAGCCGTCAGGGCGCGGCCGGATAGAGCCAGGGCGTAGGATTCTTGGAAGGGGGAGACCCAGGGGGCCAGCGCGGCCCAGAACAGGGGGCCGTGATGCGCGAAGAAGTCGCGGAAGGGGAAATTGCCGTGCGAGATGAGCAGCGCCGAGTGCAGGTGCACCAGCTCGTCGGTGTCGAAATAGCGCCGCGCCGCCAGTAGTAGCCGCAGCGAGACCGCCAGCAGGAACGCGGCGGAAAGTCCCGACCAGGCCCAGAGCCGGCGATCGCGCAGGGTCACCGCAAGGCATTGTAGCACCTATCGCGAATTTCTTCCGGTTTTTAAGGCGCTAGGCCTGTGGTGTCCGACGATCGCTACTTTTTCAAAAACGCAACAACCGAAGCCAAGGTCAAGGCGACCCCCCAGATCGCGAAACCAAGGGGAGAAGGGCTATCATAGGCGCCAGCCATTGCCAAGAAGGTGAGTCCTACGATGAGGAGAGCCACTCCAACACTGGAGTTGCCAGCCTGATCCTGGGCGAAGGAGCGCGCAACATTAGGAATATGCCGCCTCTTTCCTTTCCGAAGCGAATCGCTTGTAGGCGGGGCGCCGGATTCCTTGGCCTTTTCCACGACTGCGACCGATGCGTCATTTCGGCTCACGTTTGCGCCTTCTAACACTTTTTGACCATCGGCGGCAGTCGTTGAAGCACTTTCAGCCGATCCGTTTGCAATTTGCGTTTGAGTTAAAACGCCAACCGCATCGTTTAGGCGGCCTATGCTATCGCTAGCTTGTTCGGTAGAGAAGGCGAAACTGCATCCCAAAACGGCGGGTATAATGATTCCAGACAAGGCCCCTAATATACGCTTCTGCATTATTCCTCCCGCTGAAAAACTTATTCAGCGTTATCGTGAGGATTGTACCGGTTGGCCCAGGTTTTCGACAGGAGCGAAAGACCCAAAATCGGCCTAGGCACTCGGATCCACGGCGATTGGGCCTTTTGGTACCGAGCTGGCTGCGGCTGATCCCTGAAAAAGTGTTGTAGAATCAATCATACGGGGTGTAGCTCAATTGGCTAGAGCGCCTGGTTTGGGACCAGGAGGTTCTCGGTTCGAGCCCGAGCACCCCGAAATTCGGTCATGATCCTTATTCCCCTTCTGCTTTCTGGGTTACTGCCCTCGGCGCGCGCGCAGCCCGTGCGCAACCCCGATACCTTCGTCTTCGCCGCCATCGGCGAGGTGACGAGCTTGGATCCCGTCTACCCCTACGACGCGGTGAGCCCGGGCCTAATCTTTAACGTCTACGACACTCTGCTCGCCTTCGAGGGAACGGACAACAAGAGAATAGTCCCGCGCCTGTCGACGGCCGTGCCCTCCCTCGCCAACGGGCTGCTGTCGAAGGACGGTTTGAGCTACGCATTCCCGATCCGAAAGGGCGTGCGCTTCCACGACGGCTCCCCCATGACCCCCGAGGACGTGCGCTACTCGTTGATGCGCTTCATGCTCACGGATCCCGCGGGCGGGCCGGCCTCATTGTTGCTTGAGCCCATATTGGGCGTCGGCAGCACGCGCGACGCGACGGGCAAGATTCAGGTCCGCTTCGAGGACGTGGAGTCGGCCATCCGCGTGCAAGGCGATCGAGTGATCGTCCGCCTTAAGCGTCCCTTCGCGCCCTTTTTGTCCATCATGGCCCGCTGGTCGTACGTGATGAGCCGCGAGTGGGCCAAGGCCCACGGCGATTGGGACGGCTCGGCGGAGCGCTGGAAGGAATTCAACAATCCTCCCAAGGACCGTTCGTATTTCTACGAGCATATGAACGGCACGGGGCCCTTCGAGCTGGAGCGCTGGGACCGTCAGGGCCGCCGCGTCTACCTGAAGCGGGCCAAGAATTACTGGGGCAAGGCCCCAGCCTTGGAGCGCGTGGTCTTGGCGACGGTGCCCGAGTTCGGCACGCGCAAGCTGATGCTGCAGGCCGGAGACGCCGACCTCATCGAGGTGCCCCGCCCCTTTCTGCCCCAATTGCGCGGCGTTACGGGCGTGATCATCGCCGACAGGCTGCCCCGTCTCATGACCGATCCCGTCCTATTCTTCACCTTCAAGATCAACCCGCAGGCCAATCCGGACATCGGCAGCGGCAAGCTCGACGGAAACGGCATTCCGCCCGATTTCTTCACGGACCCCGACGCGCGCAAGGGCTTCGCCTATTCGATGGACAACGACGCCCTGTTGCGCGACGCCTTCGAGGGCACCGCGCTGCGCGCCAGGGGGCCGGTGCCGCCCGGCCTGCCGGGGCATGACCCCAAAGGGGGCAGCCACTCGCTCGACCGGGAGAAGGCCGTCGCTCATTTTAAGAAGGCCTGGGGAGGGAAGGTCTGGGAGCTCGGCTTCCGGCTGACCGTCACCTATAACACGGGCGGGGAGATGCGGCAGACGGCCTGTCAGATACTCAAGCGCAACGTCGAGGCGATCAACCCCAGGTTCCGCGTCGAATTACGCGGGGTCGATTGGCCGGCCTTCCTGGATAAGGCGCAGCAGCATAAGATGCCGATCTTTGCCCGCGGCTGGACGGCCGATTACCCGGACGCGTACAATTTCGTCTTTCCTTTTTATCACAGCCAGGGCCGATACCCCAGCGCGCAGGACTTCCGGGACCCGCGATTGGACGCGGAGATCGAGGCCTCCGCGCGCGAGGTCGATGAGCGTAGTCGGCTGGAGCGCTACCGGCGCATCCAGAGGATGGGGTTTGAGGCCGCGCCGCATATCCTGACCGTGCACCCGACCGGCGTCTACGCCATGCGCTCCTGGGTCAAGGGCTTCTACGACAACGCCGTGTTCATGGGCATCTATTACCACCCGCTGTCGAAGCGCTTCCCGTGAGCTCCCCTTCGGAAAAAAAACGGGTCGCGGCGATACGGCAGGGCCTTCGGCGGCTCTACCCCGACGCCCATTGCGAGCTCAATTTTAAAAACCCGCTGCAGCTCTTGGTCGCGACCATCCTTTCGGCTCAATGCACCGATAAGCGGGTCAATCTGGTGACCCCGTCGCTGTTCGCCAAGTATAAGACCGCGCAGGATTTCGCCGATGCCGCGCCGGCCCAATTGGAGGCCGCCATACGCAGCACCGGCTTCTACCGCGCCAAGGCCCTCTCGATCCGCGAGGCCTGCCGGTTGTTAGTGGAGAAGTTTTCTGGCAAGGTGCCCAAGACGATGGAGGAACTGCTGACCCTGCGCGGCGTGGCGCGCAAGACGGCCAATGTCGTGCTGGGCACGGCCTACGGCATCGCCGAGGGCGTCGTCGTCGACACCCATGTCAAGCGCGTGTCCTTCCGCCTGGGCCTGACGGATTCCAAGGACCCGGCGCGCATCGAGAAGGACCTGCAGACGGCGGTGCCGCGAAAGGACTGGATCTTCTTCGGGCACGCGCTCACCTGGCACGGGCGGAGGGTGTGCTTCGCGCTGCGTCCGAACTGCCCGGGTTGCATCTTAAACAAAGTCTGTCCCAGGAGGGGAGTTTAGCTAACGGCTTATCTCAGCCGGCCCGCCCATCATGGCTTCCAATGCCTTCCGCTGGCTGAAGTAGTGACTTCCACCGTAAAGGACGAAGACATCGGTATGCGTCAGCAGCTCCTTTTCCAGGACGTCGATGATGAATCGATTTCTTATGATGTCGACATGACCAGAAAGCCGCTGTGTGAAATATTTCCCATCGAGCAAGGGTGCCACTTCCTCATCGTTGAAGGATTTAACGCCAAAGGTCTTATTGTTTCTCCGTTGATACCAATTCGCGAACCATTCAAACGTATAATCCGTCGGATGTTTCGGCGCCACCAGCATCGGGAAGGCTTTGATATATTTAGAAAATAGCCTGGGGGCCGAGTCCGGCGTCAACAGCTTCTGGCGCTTGTATGACGGGAGTCGACGAGTGAAATAGAATCCCAGCAGGTCTTCATTGCTATAACCCATTTTTAAGACGGCAGAAAGTATGTCGCGGTCGGAGGGTTCGGCGCCCACAAAGGGGATGCGGAGATCCACCGCTTTAAGAGCCGCATAGGCGCCTTCTCCCGCCTGGCAGAATCCGGGCTTGCAATGCCTTTTGGCATCTTCGAGAAACCCCTTCAGATTGGGACCCAAATGGTAGGGGTATGGCTCGATCAATAAAAGATCGACCTTTTTGCCGTTGAAGATTTTATCGATGAGTTGGAACGTCTTGCTCGCCGTATCATGCTCATGAAGCCCGGCGAGGAAATAGAGATGCCGACCGTTTGAGGTAAATGACGCCACGAATGGCTTGGGCAGTCTGGCCGAGCGTTCAAGCTCATAGGAATACGGCTCGACTAAATCCGAGAACGACCCGGCTCGCGACGCGGCGGCGAGCGTCAGGAGCAATGCGCCGGCTTTCAGCGCTTCCACTTGATCGTGCAGCCGATGGCGTGCGTCTCGGGCTCGCGCACCGGCCGGCCGGCGACAATGTCGTCGAGGGCCTCGCGCAGGTAGCGCCGCTTGACGGCCGAGGGCTTTTCCCAATTGTCGTCGATCTTGCCCGTGTAGGCGAGGGTCCGGTCGGGACCGAAGACGAAGAGATGCGGCGTATGCGTCGCGCCGTAGGCCTTGGCGACGGCCTGGCTCGAGTCTCGCAGATAAGGGAAGTTAAAGCCCTTCTGCTTGGCCCGCTCGACCATCTTGTCGAAGGAATCCTCCGGATAGTTGACATCGTCGTTGGAGTTGATCGCCACCAAGCGGACCTGGGCGGCGTAATCGCGCTGCACGTCGATCATGCGCTGCTCGTAGGCCACGACGTAGGGGCAATGGTTGCAGGAGAATATCACGACCAAGGCCTTGGCGTCCTGGAAATCCTTGAGGCTGTACGTTTTGCCATCTACCCCTTTAAGGGAAAAATCCTGTGCTTGTTTGAGCGCTGTGGTCATAAACCTTCCTCGCCGGTATCGGCTTTTTAGCTTTTATCCATTCGAGCGTGTATAGAGAAAAAGTTGAGAAAGTGTAGAAAGTGGATGCCTGGCACCTTATTTCTTGAGCGAGGTCAGGTCCTGGAAGGTGATGCCGGCCCCGGTGAAATTGCCCTGCGGGTCCTGGATCACGAGGGTGCTAAACCCCAAGAGCCTGGGCTGGTCCTTGTAGCTCCAGCGCAGGTCCTGGCGCTTGACCACCTGCTTGGTCGAGAGGGTCTTGGTCAGTTGCTCGGCCAGGCTAGGCAGATGCTTGAGGGCCTTGTCGACGGGCTGGTTGATCACATCGTCTTGAAGCTCCAGGATGCGCTTGGCGGCGGGGTTGCAGATGATGACGCGCCCGCGCAGGTCCACGGCCAAGAATCCCCCGCTCAGGTTCTCGAGTATGCTCGCGTTGTGCGCGGTGACCTTATTGAGCATCGATTCGAGCCTCAAGAGGCGCAGGGTCGAGGACACCTGCTGGCAGACGGCCTCCGCGAACTGGAGATCGTCCTTGCCGAAGGGCCTCGTGCGGCGATTCAAAAATTGCACGACGCCGACTAGATCGAGCCGGTCCATGATCGGCAGGCATAGCATCGAGCCGGTCTTAAACCCCGTGACGGCGTCTATCTCGGCCATGAAGCGCGGGTCCTTGTAGGCGTCGTCGAGCAGCACGGCCTCGCGGTGCACCGCCACCCAGCCGCAGACGCCCTGCCCCATGGCGATGGGGACCTGGCTCAATCTGTCGGGCGGCACCCCGAGCGAGTAGTACGGGATCAGTTCGCGTCCCTTGACCCCCAGCACGAAATAGGTCGCCGCCTCGCAGTCGAGCGCGACGGAGACCTTCTCGAGCACCCGGATCCAGACCTTGTCCTCCGAGACGTCTCGCAGGCTCGATCCGAACTCGAGTATGTCGTAGATGGCTTCCAGATAACGCCGATCCATGGAGGAGGATGTCTCTTTGGTGATCATAGCTTTTTCTTGGGCGCGGGCGCCCGCGCCGAGGGGGCCGCCGTCTTGGCGGCCTGCGCGCCTTCCTGTCGGGAGCGCTCTGCCTCCAGGAATTGTCGAATCCCCTCGAGCATCGCCCGGGCGACCTTTTTTTGGAATTCCGGCTTGCGCAGCAGCGCCTCTTGCTCCGGAAGGATGATGTAGGCCGATTCGGTCAGTATGGCCGGCATCTCGGTGATACGAGTGACTAAATAGTTGCTGTAGCGCAGTCCCCCGTCGGGAAGATCGATGTGCTTACGGTAGGCCGCGTGCACCCGCCGGGCCAACTCGAAACTGCGCGGGTTGTAATAGTAGGTTTCGAATCCCCGCGGCCGCTCGAAGGGATTCTCGCCGTCGCCGATGGCATTGTTATGCACGCTGATGAAAATATCTCCCTTCTTTTCCCAGGCGTACTCGGGTCGCCGGAGCAGGCTGACCTCCTCGTCGCCCTGTCGGGTTATCACCGGTACGGCGCCCTCGGCTTCGAGCATCCGGAACAAGGCCTTGGCGATGTCGAGGTTGGCGTCCTTCTCCAGCAGCTCGCGAGGGCCGACCGCGCCGTGGGCGCTGGGCATATGGCCGGGGTCGATGACAATGACGCGGTTCTTTAGCGCGTTGGCGGCGATGGGCGGGGGCCGTCGGAGGTCGAGACGCAGCGTCTTGCCTTCCCAAGAGGCGTGGTAGCCCCAGAGCCTTTGGTTCGGGGCGAAGGAGACGGAGAGCTCGACCGTCTCGGAGTCCTGCTGGCGCCAGCGGACCTGGCGGATGAGGGAGTCCTTGGGGTCGTAGACGACCCAATTGGTATGGCCGACGGTGTTGTAGAGGCGCAGGGTGAACCCCGAAAGATCGGAGTTTTCCTCGACGTCGAAGGGCACGTTCTCCGTCAGGTTGAGCCGGAGCGCGGCACCGTCGGGGTCTGGCTCGGTCCTGATCGTGCCCAGCACGGCGCGGGGGGGCGCGGTCCCTTCGGGAAGCAAGCGCAACGAGCTCGTGTCGACCCAGCCGCTGAGGACGGGAGACAGGCGCAGCCGGCTCTCCGTCCCCTGCCGCCCCGTCACCGTGACGCGGGTGCCCGGAAGCGGGAAGAGAAAATATCCTTCTCCGGGGGCAGTCTTGACGTTGACGATCCCGCTCGATTTGACCACGGCGACGGAGGGGGTATGCCGCACGGTGACCTTGCCCTTGGCCTTCTCCGAGACGCCCCATCCCTTCTGGGTCTTGAGGGAAAAGCGGATCTCGGCGCCCTCGAAGCGATCCCCGTCGCGGATCTGGTAGAAGCCCTGGTAGATGCCGAGCCCCGGATTGGCCTCCACCATCGGCAGCGGCTTGCCGCCCCCGATGGAGAACTGGGCCGTGCCGCCCTGGGTGCCCTTCATCTGCGCCGTCAGCCAATCGCCCGGCGCCAATTCCAAGTCGGAGGCGGGCAGCCGCGCCTCCGCGTCGATGCGGGCGGGGCCCGGGGGGGTCGGGGTCAGGGGCGGCGCGACGAGTATCGAGCGGGCCGCCGCGGTGCTGCCGCCGCCGGGCAGCTCGAGCTGGCAGAGGAAGGTGAAGCTGCCCGGAGACACCGGCGGGAAGGCGATGAAACCGCCGTCCGGGTGCGGCTTGACCGGCATGCCGTTGATCTTGAAGGGGGCCTTGGGATGGCGGACCCAACCCAGAATGACCTCTCCCGGCGCCATGGACATACTGGTCCCCTCGCGGGGATAGACGATCGTGATCTGCGGGGGGGCCGGCGTCTCGGCCTTGGGGGCTGCGGCGTGCGCGCGAAGATGTAGCCCGAGCAGTAGTGCGAGAAGCGGCCGCATCGGGACCGATTATATATAATTTGCTAAAGTTTACCGATGAAAAGTTCAGACGGCCTCCGCCGCCTGGTCCCCTACCTGAGGCCCCATCTGGGGCGCTTCCTGACGGCCTCCGTTTCGATGGTTTTCATGGCCGGGTTCAACGGCCTGGCTGTCTGGCTGCTCAAGCCGGTGGTCGACCAGGTGTTCATCCAGAGGGACGTCGACATGCTCCGGCAGCTGCTGTGGCTCATCCCGATCGTATTCTTCTTTAAGATGTCCTTGGGCTACCTGCAGACCTACCTGATGAGCTATATCGGCCAGAAGGTGGTCCAGGTGATGCGGCGCGACCTTTTCCGCCATCTCCACGAGCTGTCGATGGACTTTTTCTGGAGGAAGCGCAGCGGCGAGGTGCTCTCGCGCGTCACCAACGACCTGGGCAACCTGCAATCGGCGCTGCAATTCACGCCGCTCTACCTGATCCGCGACAGCCTGACGGCCTTGGTGCTCATCGCGCTTTTGTTCGTCCTGGACTGGAAATTCGCCGCTATCGCCGCGACGACGCTGCCCGTCTGCGTGGGCGTGCTATACGTGCTGGGAAAGAAGATGCGCCGTTCCAGCATGCGGGGCCAGGAGATCATGGGCGACATCTACCATCGTTTCCAGGAATCCATGCAGGGCATGCTGGTGGTCAAGGCCTTCAATTACGAGGAAGGGGCCATCCGGAAATTCGACAGGGAAAACGACTCCTTCTTCGACCAGACGATGCGCTACCTGCGCGCGACGGCGCTCTCGGGGCCGCTCATGGAGTTTCTAGGCGCTTTGATCTTGACCTTCCTCATCTATTACGGCGGGCTCCAGATCTTGAGCGGGCGCATGACCCCGGGCGCCTTCTTCACTTTCTTGGCGGCATTCTTTGCGGCCTACAACCCGGTCAAGAACCTGGCCCGGCTCAACGCCGAGCTGCAGCGCGGATTGGCCGCCGTGGAGCGGGTCTTCGAGGTGTTGGGCGAGAAGCCCACCGTGCTCGAGTCGCCGCGCCCGCTGCCGTTCACGGCGCCAGCGCGCGCCATCGAGTTCCGCGGGGTCTCGTTCCGCTATCCGGACCGGGACGCCTGGGCGCTGCGGGGCTTGGATCTGTCCATCGCCGGCGGGGAGCTCCTGGCCGTCGTCGGCCAGAGCGGCTCGGGCAAGACGACGCTGGCGCATCTCTTGCTGCGTTTGTTCGATCCGGTCGGGGGAGCCGTCACGGTGGACGGCCGGGACTTGAGGGATTTTTCGATCAAGTCCCTGCGCCGGCATATCGGCCTGGTGACGCAGGACACGATCCTTCTGCACGACACGGTGATGGCCAACGTCGCCCTCGGGCGCCCGGAGGCCTCGCGGGAGGAGATACTCGCGGCCCTTAAGGCCGCCGACGCCGAGGATTTCGTCAGCCGCCTGCCGGAGGGGACCGAGACGCTGCTGGGGGATCGGGGCGTGCGCCTCTCGGGCGGGCAGAGGCAGAGGATCGCCATCGCCCGGGCGGTGCTCAAGAACCCCTCCCTGCTCATTTTAGACGAGGCTACCTCAAATCTTGACACCGCCAGCGAGCAAAGCGTCCAAAAGGCGCTCGAGCCGCTTTATAAAGGCCGCACCGTGCTCGTCATCGCGCACCGCCTCTCGACGGTGCAGGGCGCCGACCGGATCGCGGTGCTGCGGCAAGGCGAACTGGCCGAGCTCGGGACGCATCGCGAGCTGCTGTCTAAGGGCGGGGTGTACGCCACGCTCTACGCCTTGCAGGATCTGGGAGCCGCCCCGAGCGCCGTATCCTGACCGTGGGACGCGGCGGGTGGATCGACGTCTCCGTCCCTCTCTCCGAGGGCCTGGTCCACTGGCCGGAGAACCCGCCCTTCAAGATACGCCGAGTCAAGGACATGGCCCAGGGGGGCTCGAGCAACGTCTCCGAGATCTCCATGGGCACTCATGCCGGGACGCATTTGGACGCGCCCGTCCATTTTTTGCCCGGCGGCCCGGCCGTCGATTCGTTTTCCTTAGAGGTTGCCATTGGGCCGGCGCGGGTGCTCGAGATCCGCGACGGGGAGTCGGTCAAAGCCGAGGAGCTGCGCTCGCAGCGGATCAAGATCGGAGAGAGGATCCTGCTCAAGACCAAGAACTCATCCCGGCCTTGGGCCGAGGAGCCCTTCAAGCCCCATTTCGTCTATCTTTCGACCGAGGCGGCGGATTTTTTGGCCTCCAAGAAACCCAAGCTGCTGGGGATCGATTATCTATCGATCGGTGGTTATAAGAAAAATGGACGCCAAGCGCATGAGGCCCTGCTCAAGGCCGGGGCCTGGGTGCTCGAGGGTCTCGATCTCTCGCGCGTGCGCGCCGGCGTCTACGAGATGATCTGCCTGCCGCTTAAGATCTCCGGCGCCGACGGCGCGCCGGCGCGGGTACTGCTCAAGAGGTCATGATATGCGGCGGCAACTATTATGGACAATAGTTGTTCCCCTGTTCTTGGGCTGCCTTTCCAACGCCTGGGCGTTGGAATTGAGCCCGGAGGATTTGATCTACAAGCGCGAAACCAGCTCCGGCATGCCCCGTTCGATCACCGGACAACAGGCGGGCGAGGACGTTGGCATCCTTCTTTACGGGCTGGAAAAGGGCTATGGCGGCCGTCGTTTCGTTCCGGCTGAGGATTTCACCGCGGTCAAAAAGGAGTTATTGGTTCTGTCCAACGCCTCCGCCCGATTGGACGTAGGGTCCTTCTGTGATGCCATCGGGGACATGCTGTGGCGGCTTCCGGACGCCCATTTAAGCGTCAGTCTAAGGGAAAACAAGTGCGGGAACAGCCGACGGCTGGCGCGGCGCGTCTCATCCGTCGGAGTCAATGTCGGCAAAGGCAATTTCAAGCCGTGGTCTCTATCCACCAGGCGCCTAGGGGACAAGAGCGTCGTCGTATTGGCGATCACGAAATTCCCGTTCAAGGATGATCCGGGCTGGGACGGTTATGGCGACGCGCTGAAAGCCGTCATGGCCTCCTCCGCCGCGATTATCGATCTTCGAGGCAACGGCGGCGGGGACGATTCCAGGGGTTATGAGCTGGCCCAGGCGCTATTGGGCCGCCAGCCTTCGGGCGGGGCGGAGAGGACCTACCGCCGGCAGACTCCCGAGGCGTTCGCCTTGATGATGAATTTCGTTGCCTGGATCATCGAGGAGCGCGAGCGCGGCCGGCCTGGCCGACATCTTTCCGCCATTCTCGAAAAGTACAAAAAGCAGTATCAAGCCGCGATCGAGGGACGGCTACCAGAAGAGCGCATCGACGTCAATCGCGGGACAGGGGATTTGGGAAAGAGGGCGTATCGGAACACGATTTATATTCTGGCCGACGCGGCCTGCGCGTCAAGCTGCGAGAGCAGCTTGGAAGTCTTGAGGTCCCATCCAAACGCCAAGGTGGTCGGGGAAAACACCGGGGGATTTATTCATTTCGGGGACGTCGGGCTCTTGCGCCTGCCGCATAGCGGCATCTTCGTGAGGATTCCGACGACCTACCATCAATACCCGGGCGGAAAAATCTACGATAAGATCGGTTGGGAGCCGGACCTGCGCGTGCCCGCCGGCCGGGACGCGCTAGATTGGGCTCTCGACGAAATAGGAGCTGGCCGCTAACTCGCATTCTCTGACTTTTCTGCTCCGCCAAAATGGCGGAGCAGAAAAGTCAATGTTAGGAAGTTACCAAACCCCATTGCTCGGGTTGAATATCGACTTTTCAAGCCCGCTAGCCGCCAACAGCGAGTTTTATTTCTAAAACAAAAGAACGGACAACGTAGCTTAGGGGGTCACGATGTCTACACCCACTTGCGGAATTCACGGGCAGGCCTTAGGACCTATAATGTCTGGGACCAAAGCCTATCGCGGAATTAGGCCTTTTGCCGCTTTGAGGGATTAAGCCCGGCCGCTATAATTTCGAGCTAGAGGTGTTGATTACATGAAAAGAGCTCTCCATTTCAATCGATATGTTCTCATAGCGCTCGTCGGCGCGATTTCCAGTGCTCAATCGGCGGAAACGAGGATGGAACCTGAGTTGTTAGCATCCGTGGCCGCTTTCTTTGCGGTCGAGAGCAATGTCCAAGATAAGGGTTCCGTAGAGCTTGCGTTGGCCATGCTGGATCCGAATTCCGAGTTCCATCAACGCGTCATGGCGCCCGTGGCCCAAGAGCTTCCCGTTGGGTTCGAAAGCAAGATAGACCGGTACAACGATCAATGGCGCAAAATGGTTCGCGGTGAAATTCCTATTCCGGGACGCCTTGAGCAGGACCCAGTCCGGCGCGAATGGGAGGACGTCCGTGAGTCGGTATATCGGGCTATCCGGAACTCCATGGATGCAATCATTCGAGGGATACTCTTGCGCGCAGACGAGATTCAAGCCCAGCTGGAGAATGAGACGGCGACGCCTGCCATGATGGACAGGGCTTCGCGGGAGTTAATTCCCTTTAGGCATTTCCGGACCCAAAATCCGGGCGTGGCCGATTACGTGGAAACCGTTTTGTCCAAAATAGAAGCGACTCGCTCCGGAAAGCAAATGGATATCGCCCAAGCCTTTGCCCGCATCGGGCTCCGCAAGGGCTATGTCGGCGGAAGCCCTATTTTGATTAATGAGCGAGCCCTGCAGGCGGACGGCCTGCGCCTTAAAATCAAGGGCATGCGTTCCGAGCTTGCGTGCCTTCTCCTGGACGAGGCGGAGAGCTTGGAGGCGCCGACCGGTCCCAGCCAATCCAGTAAGTTTGCCGAAGATCATGCCAAGATTAGGCGACGGCTTTGGGGCGAGGTTTTCCCAAACTGACAAGTTTGAAAATGGCCTGGAGGCGAATCTTTACGATTACGAGAACTGTTGGGAGCTGTTTCTCGCGGCAATGCCGCTTAAAGGCCGCAAATTGAGGCCTTTAAGAAAAGCCCTCGAAAAGACATGACACTAACGCCGGGCACCCAGAGCCCGGCTACCAAACCCGGCATGGGTTGGGGCTGACCATCGGCGAGCCCGCCTTGCAGCCGAAGGTTTGGGCGAACTCCGGCATGTTGGCGACGACCCCGTTGACGCGGTACTTGCCCGGCGAGTGCGGGTCGGTCAGGGCGAGGCGGCGGGCTTCCTGGTCGGTCATCTTGGTGCACCAGACCTGGCCCCAGCCCACGAAGAGCCGCTGCTCGGGCGTGTAACCGTCGATCTTTCGCGGCTGCTTTCCCTTGAGCGAGTTCTGCAGCGCCATCAAGGCGATGCGCAGGCCGCCGTTGTCGGCGACGTTCTCGCCGAGGGTGAGCTGGCCGTTGAGCTTTAAGTCGTCGACCGCGGTGTACTGGGAGTATTGCTTCTCGATGCAGGCGGCGCGCTCCTCGAAGGCCTTCCCGTCTTCCGGAGTCCACCAGTCGCGGAGGTTGCCCTTATCGTCGAACTGCCGGCCCTGGTCGTCGAAGCCGTGCGTCAGCTCGTGGCCGATGACGCCGCCGATCGCGCCGTAATTGACGGCGTCGTCGATCGCGGCGTCGAAAAAGGGTGGCTGCAGGATGCCGGCCGGGAAGTTGATGTTATTCATCAACGGGTGGTAATAGGCGTTGACCGTCGGCGGGCTCATGAACCACTCTTTTTTATCGACGGGCCGGCCGATCTTGGCCAGCTGGCGCCGTATCTCGAACTCGTCGGCGCGCATGCCGTTGCCTAGGAGGTCGTCGCGGCGGATCTCGAGCTTGCTGTAATCGCGCCAGCGTTCGGGATAGCCGATCTTGTTGGCCATGGCCGCCAATTTTGCCTGTGCCTCCCGCTTGGTCGCGGGCGTCATCCAGGGCAGGGCGTCGATGTCCTCCTTGAGCGCGCGCTCTAAGCCCTTGATGAGCCGGAGCATCCGCTTCTTGCTCTGCTTGGGGAAATACTGCTCGACATAGCGTTGGCCGAGAGCCTCGCCCAAGGCGCCGTCGGCCAGGGCCACGCAGCGCTTCCAGCGGGGCTTGATCTCCTTGGCGCCGGTCAGGGTCTGACCGTAGAACTTGAAGTTCTCGTTGACGAAAGCGGAGGAGAGCAGCGGCGCGGCCGCCCTCACGGAGTGCCAGCGGAGATAGGTCTTCCAATCGGCCGGGGGCACGGATTCGAGCATTTGGCCGAAGCGCTTGATGAAATCGGGCGATTCGACGTTGACGGATTGGAGTTCAGGGGCCTGGACATCGGCCAAATAGCGCCGCCAGTCGAACTTCGGAGCCAAGGCCGAAAGCTGGTCCATGTCCATGCGGTGGTAGACATTCTTGGGGTTCCGACGGGCGACGTTGTCCTGGGAGGCGCGGGCGAGCTCAGTCTCGATGGACATCACGGTTTTGGCCGATTGAGCGGCCTTCTCGGCCGGTTCGCCCAGAAGGGTAAACATCTTTTCGATATGCGCCACGTATTGCTCGCGCAGCTCGACGGACTTCTTGTCCTCCTTGAAGTAATAATCCCGGTCCGGAAGGCCCAAGCCCGCCTGTCCGATCTGCGCGATCACCTCGGTGGCGTCCTTAAAGTCCTGGTCCGAGCTGATGCTAAAGACCGCGTTGATGTTGCCCAGTTTCGCGAAGGCGGCCGGCATATCGGCAGGGCCGCGGATGGCATCGATGCGGTCCAATAGCGGTTTGAGCGGCTGGGCCCCCTTCTTCTCCGCCATCCTTTCGTCCATGCAGGAGGCGTAGAGATCGCCGATCTTCTGGTCGATGGCGCCGCGTGTGCGGCCCGGCTTGGCGGCCTTCTCCAAGATGCGGCGCAGGATGGCATGGTTGTTTTCGGCCAACTCGTTGAAGCGACCCCAGCGGGCCTGGTCGGAGGGGATCTCCGTCTTGGCGAGCCACCCGCCGCAGGAGTACTGGAAGAAATCGGAGCAGGGGTCGGCGGATTTGTCCATCGCGGCCGGGTCGAAGCTGATCAGCTTGCCCTTGGCCTCCGGCTTTTTCGCCTTGCCCACCGCGGCCTTTACCTCCGGCGCCTTCTCCTTCTTCTTGGCGCCGTCATAGAAGGAGCTCAGCTCGTCGGACTCGGAATCGGGATCCTCCGCGGCCGGAGCCCCGGCGGCGGGGATGGCGAGCGCACCCAAGAATAGGGACAGGATGAACAGGCTTTCTTTCATGGTTGTTCTCTCCAGGTCGAAAATCGGAAGGATAGGATAGCACAATCGAGGGTTCTTGCGCTTCTCGGAAGGCCTGTTATACTATCGCGCCCCATGAAATCCCGGTATTTTTCCTCGATTCCGGCCGCTCTTCTCTTGTTCTTTCTCGCTTCGGCCGTGATCCCGGCGGAGCCGTCGCTCGACTCTGGTTACCAGGAGTTGCGATCCCGGGCCGCCGCGGCCCGCCAAAAGCTTGCCGAGCCCGAGGAAGAGTCCGTCTCGATCGTCGTCTACCATACCAACGACATCCATGGCAGCATCGACGCCCAACCGCCGAACCCTGAGAAGCATTTCTCCGGCTCGGGCGGCGTCGCATCCCTGGCGACACTGCTCTCGCGCGAGTCACGCCCCCATTATTGGGTCGACTCCGGGGATTGGTTCCAGGGCACGCCCGAGGGGAACCTGAGCCGCGGCGAGGCGGTGATCGATGTCTTCAACCGGCTCGGGCTGACCGCGGCGGTGTTGGGCAACCACGACTACGACTACGGCGAGGGGAACGTGCTTAAGCTCGCGCGCAAGGCCTCCTTCCCGATATTGGGGTCCAATATCCTCTCGGCCTCCAACGGCAAGCCGGCCGGCTACGTCACTCCCTACGTCATCCGCGAGCCCGCGCCCGGGGTCAAGATCGGCTTTTTCGGCCTCTTGTCGAGCGGTATGCCCGGCCTGGCCTTCCCGAGGCACATCGAGGGCTTGAGCTTCGGACGCGAGGCGGACGCGGCGCGAAAGGCGGTGGCCGAGCTGCGCGATCAGGGCGCCGACATCGTCGTCGCCGTCACCCATGTCGGCATCGAGGAGAACCGGGCCCGGCACGCCGACATTAAGGAGGGGGACCTGTTTTTGGCCAAGAACGTGCCGGGCATCGACGCGATCATGGGAGGGCACACCCACCAGGAGCTCAGAAAGCCCATGATCGTCGACAACGGCGGCCGCAAGGTCTTGATCACCCAGAACGGGAGCCGCCTGAGAACCGTCTACCAGGTCGTCTTCGAGGTCGGCCGCAAGAGCGGGCGGCTGCTGCGGAGCTCCGGCAAGCTTATCCATCTCGACCCCGCCAAGATCCCTCCCGACCCCGAGACGCACAAGATCGTCGAGAAATACAAGGCGTCGATCGAGCGCGAGATGGGCCGTGTGATCGGCGCCTCCAGCGTGGCGATGGAGCTGCGCGCCGATCGGGAATGCCTCATGGCGAATTGGATCGCCGACGTTATGCGCCGCCACGCCAAGGCGGATTTGGCCGCCATCAACACCTTCGGCATCCGCGCGGAACTGCCTCGGGGCGAGCTGACTTACGGGCATCTCTACCGCGTCATGCCCTTCGACAACTCCCTGGCCAAGGTGCGCCTGCTCGGCTCGGAGCTGAGGAAGCTCGCGGAGAAGAACATGGGCCCGAACGCCCTGACCCTGCAGTTCTCGGGCGCGGAGATCGTCTACGACCCGGCGCAGCCGGAGGGTCGGCGCGTGCTCGCCTTCAACGTCGGCGGGGCGCCCCTGCAGGAGGAGCGGGTCTATACCCTCGCCGCGCTCGATTTCGTGGCGACCGTAGACCCCGTCTTCGACGGGATACGGCGCGAGGTCGAGACGACGCCCGAGCTGCTGCGGGACATTCTCGTGGAGGAGGTCCGGCGCCGCGGAGTGATCTCCGCCTCCTTGGACGGGCGGCTCAGGCGTGCCGTGGCCGCTGTCAGGTAGAGGGCGGGCGCTTTTCCCGCAGCAGCTTGGACAACTCGCGACTTACGGCCGGCTCCGACCAGCCATCGCTTGCGGCCGCGCCCGCGGCTAGGACGGTCTCAGGCGAGATCGGCCAGCGCCATTCCTGAAAGCGCCTCGTCAGATCGGTCTTGAGCTTCGCGCTCAAGAGAAAGGCGAACACATTGGCCTTTTGCGCGAGCAGCGCGGCGCTCTGCGCACCCTCGGGGACCGTCCAGTCGGACGGATAAGGAAAGGAAGCATGGTAGGTTCGGATGAAGCCGCGGAAACCCTGGAAGAATTCCTCGAGCCGGCCCTGCTGCCTGAACTCGCGGTAGAGCGCGACCAGCATTCCGGTGAGTATATGGCCACGCCCATGGGGACTGCCCTGCGAATTGACCGGCAGCGGAACCATGTCCTCGAAGCGGCGGCCGGAGCGCCGGTATTCCCAAAGGGCCATGTCCGCATCCATCCAGGCGTAATCCTCGACGCCCGACATGAAGGTGTCGCAGGGCGGCCTCTGGCCGGCCTTGCGCTCGCAGAAGCCGTCCCAATACCAGGCCTCCTTGAGGCCCTTGAGTTCGCTGTAGACGCCGTAGCCGAACAGGGCGAAATTGTCGGCCCAGGATTCGGTCATGGCCGCGTCCCAGCGGTAGCCGCTGTCGCGCGCGTCGAAGGGGGAGAACATGTGCCCGATTTCGTGCGCGAAGGAGGCGAACAGCGGGCGCCGCGGGTGGTTGGCGGTAAAGACGATGTCGCGTCCGACCACCGCGGCGTCGGCGTAAAGCGCGTTGCCGAGGCGATAGGCCGGGTAGGCGTGCTCTAGGTTGCCCTTGGGGCATTCCGGCCCCCGCGGCTTGTTCGGGGCGCAGCGCTCGTGGATGGGGATCGGCGTCTGCGGCGTGTATCCGGTCAAATCCTGCATGAAGTCGAAGAACTTCTCGTACTTCTCGAAGTAGGCCAAGGGGTCTTCGATCTGCCGGGCGTGCTCCGGGTGCAGGTCCCAGAGGAACCGTCCGCAGACGATGGTCCCCGTGTGCCGGAATTCCGCCAGGGAGCGGTCGCAGGAGACCGCGGCGCAAGCGGGAGCCGGAACGGAAAGCAGCGTCGCGAAAAGCAGGCGTTTCATGGACCCAGCATAGCTATTAGGCCCGCTAAACATCCAGGAGCGAAAGGCCTATCCGGAGGTATAATGAGGAAGGAGGCGCCATGCTACATACGGTTCCGAAGCTTCGGCATCGCGGTTTGACGGGTCGTTGGCCCATCGCGGAACTCCAGGAGCCCGGCGTGCCCGGAGGCGAAAGGCATTCGCGCCGGCACGCGAGGCTCAAATCCTCCGTGCATCGGGCAAGGCCCGTCCCGAATACCCGCCGCGGGAAATCGGGCGGGCGACGGGATTCCACCCGCGGGCGCAAGGGCATCATCGACCGGCGTTAGGCCCGGTTACTCGTGCAGGAAGCTGCCGAAGTAGATGCGGCGCTTTACCGTCGGCGACTCGGTGAGGTCATCGACGCTCTGGCCGCTCTCGATCTCCTCGAGGCCGAGACCGAAGCGTTCCTTGAAACTCGTGCGCAGCACGCGGCCGGCCGACTTGCGGCTTTCGAGCAGGTTCTCGCCCCCTTCGTAGAGCAGTACGTGCGAGACGGACTTGGGCGAGCCCGGCTTCGTCAGGAATACGAGATCGCCGGGCTCGAGGCCCTTGCGGCGTATCGGGGACGCCTTGAGGAACTGCTCGTGCGCGTCCCGGGGCAGCCGCAAGCCGGCGCTGCGGTAGGCCAGCCCGACGAGTCCTGAGCAGTCGACGCCACGCTCCGAGCGCCCGCCCCAGAGATACGGCTTGCCGAGGAAGGATTTCGCGGATTTAAGCACGGCCGGGGCGGTGGCCCCATCGGCGGGGGGCGCGGCCTCGGGCCTGTTGAAGGTCAGGGCGTCCGCGCGGGTCCACCCGGTGATGCCGTGCCAGCGGCGCGTCGGCAGGAAGGCAGGCTGCTCTAAGGCCTCGGCCTTGACCCAATGGCCGCGCGCCTCCAGCAGGCGCAACCTTTCCGCAGGTAGGAGCTGCGAGAGTAATTCCGACCCGTCCTCGGGCTCGCGGCGCAGGTCGGCCGTCGTCCCGGCATAGGCCGTCTCCGGGAAGGCCGGCCCCAGAACATAGGCCACCCCGCGTTTGCGCTTAAGCCAGGCGAGGTAAAAATCCTCGCGGGGGTAGACCCGACGCACCGTCAACCGGCTTGGGGCGGCCGGGTCGTAGGCAACCACTTCCCCCTTGCGCGTGAATCCCGCGACGACCAATAGATGCCCGGGGGTCCTGCGGATAGGAGCTCCCTGGAGCTCTCCCGGCTCGAAGGCGATCGTGACGACAACCGGACGTCCCGCGGCAATCTCCTCCTGCAATTCTTCCATCGAATCCATCCGCGCGACGCGGCCCCGCAGCCCATGCATGGCGGCGTAGGCCACGTTGAGCGTCCAGTTGCCGAAGAGCCCCGAGCCGCGGTCGCGCACGCCGTCTGCTACCGAGATCGTCTTAAGCCGCCGTCCCCAGAAATCAAGCAGCATCGACAGCGAGGTCGGCGAGCATATATCGCGGCGGTAATTGGACTGCTCCTCCATTTGAGAGCGCGGGCGCAACTTGAGCTCACGTACCCAGGGGCCGGGCTTGAAAGGCTTTAAGGGCGCGGCCTCTCCTCTCGAATCCCAATGGGCGAAAGAGACCCGTCGCAGCCGCGCCTCGCCGGTCATGAGCACCCTGTAGCGGAAGGCTGTGGCAGGTTGCTTGAGCTCGAGCGTGTCGACGTTGACCTTGCCCCACTCGTCCTCTTGCTCTCCGAGGCTCGAGCCGACTCCTGCCTCGGACTTGCCCAAGCCGTACCAGCCCGAGGACTTCTTTCCGTCTTGGACCTGAACCTCCAGCCGCAGGCCGCTGCCGGAAGGCAATTCGGCGTTCCAGGAGCCTACGAGACGGTCGAATGGTGGCGCCCAGACGAGAGGGGATTCCACGCTTCCGGCACCTTCGAAGAGGCCATCCTCGAAGGCGAGGAGGGAGGGCCCTTCGACGCGCGCGCCCGACACGTCGAGGGCGGTCGCGTGCGTCATGGCAGCGGCCGGCCCCGGCGCCAGCAGCAGGGCGGGAAATAAAAATCGGGCGCGCCCACGGCGCGCCCGATGTTCAAGCGGAATTCCAATCGTGGCTTATTTCACCAGCTTGTTGCCCGGCTTGTGGGGCGGATCGTTCGGCGGTCGCGGGGTGACCTTGGGGTGGGTCTTAAACTCCGGGGCCAGTTCCTTGTTAATGGCGGCCCACTCCGGGTTCTCGTCCACCGAGCCGACGATCGCGCCGATGGGACACTCGGGCAGGCAGACGCCGCAGTCGATGCAGACGTCGGGGTCGATGATCATGAACTTCTCGCCCTTGTAATCCCCGGGATGGATGCACTCGACCGGGCAGACGTCGACGCAGGCGGCGTAGACCTCTCCCAGGCACTTATCCAAGATGACGTGTGACATTCAGTTCCCCCTTATCCAATCGGCGAATGGTCGCAGGCCCATCAAATCTGCTAGACTCGCCGGCAGCCTCAATTGTTGAGCACCTCTTTGGGAGGCAGGCTCCAGGGCAATTTGCTTTCGTTCGGCGTTTCCAGAGGCGACGCGAAGATGACAGATCGGCGGCTCACCCCAAGGTTGCGCCTTTCGAACTTGACCGAGTTGGTCCGCGAATCGAATACGACGGCCCGGGCCAGGTGGAGCACGCCGCTGTCGTCGCGGTCGGCCTGGCGAATGATGTCTCCGATGCGGCGGCAGCGCGAGGAAGCGGGCACGCGGACGACGCCCTCGATGCGCTCCGAGGCGGTGCGCAGTTCGACCCAAAGCTCTCGGAAGCGAAGGTCGGTTTTGTGTCCCGGGAAAGGCCGATTAGGCATGGGTACTCGCTCTCAATGAATTGTAACTATTTCGTCCAAAGGAGTCAATGTCGGGCTTGGGCGGGGCTCTGCGCCCTGTGGCTCTCCGGAGCCGCCTGGGGCGGCGAGAGCCTCTACCAGCAGTCAGGAAGCTTTTTGCGTAGCGCGCAAGGCATTCCCTGGCGCCTGTCGGGCGCCACCTCGCTCAACTGGCGCAACGTAGGCCCCCGGGAGCCCGGCTTCGAGACCCAAATACAGAACGAGGTGTTCTTCGCCGACACCTATTTCGCCTTCCTAGGGCCGGCCTTAGACGGGGTCCCGTTTCGCATGGAGTTCCAAATGCCGGTGGGCTCCCAGGGGCAGCCTAATCTCTACCAGTTTTTTTTCCAATATAAGCGCCTAGATAACTGGGATTTCTATTTCGGGAAATTCCTCGTGCCCTTCGGCCGCTATAACGAGCTCTACCGCCCCGACATGTTCTTGACGGTCACCAGGCCGCTGCTCTATTCCTCGCCCGACAGCCTCGACCTGGTGGTGCGCATCAACTCCCCACGCCCGCCCGTGAGCTCCGGCTATGCGGACATCGGGGCGCGCATCTCCTACTACCCCAGCTGGAAGGCCTTGGCCGTCCCATCGGAGATGACCTTCTTCGTGGTTAACGGGCTCAGCGAGGCGACCAATCGCTTGCGCACCTTCCCCCGCCCCAATAACCTGGGGATCACGCCACCGCCCCCCAACGGGGTGTCCGTGGATTTCGGCCACGAGAACAACAACTTGGCCGACAACAACAATAACAAGGCGATCGGCGGGCGCATCGTTTATTCCTTCGGCAATTTGGACCTCCCCTGGCCGATCCCGGAGGGCAAGCGGGACCTCGACGGCGTGGGCCTCGGGTTCTCGGCGATGGGAGGGCAGTTCGACCTCGAGGCGGTCAACAATTACCATATGGTCGGAGCGGATATCACCTGCGAATACCTCGGCATCAACCTCTCCGCCGAGTACATGTACAGCTTCACGCATTTCCAGTCGCCCTTGGAGGCGAACGGTTCCAGCAATACCTTGGCGACCCCTAACGTTTTAGTCCGGGATTTCGAGGACATCTATGGTTACTTCGTGCAGGCTTCGTATCCGATCTGGCGTAAGCCCCGGTGGGGTAAGAGGGTGACGGGGATCGTGGTCTATAACCAGATGTGGCGGCGCGGTCCCCAGCTCGACCTGTTCACGGACCAGACTGTCAACGGGACATTCTTCGCCTCGATCGCGGCCTACAACAACCGGGCCCCTCGCATCGACACGCGCATCGACAAGATTACCTTCGCGGTCAACTGGCAAGTGACCGACCATGTCATCCTCAAGTACGATTATTCCTTCTGGGGGCTGCAGCGCGCCAGCACCCTGTTCACCACGGACATCTACCAAGGCGCGCTGTCGATCGTCGGCAGTTTCTGATGGTTTTCTCGGCCGTCGCGGCGTCGGCGCTGTTTTTATCGGCGCTGGCCTGGTCCTCGGCTCCCTCCATCGCCGCGCGGCCTTCGGCCGAGTTCGCCAGCCAGCTGCGGCGCGTGGGCGGGGGGTACCATCACGACGTCTACGAGCTGCGCTTCCCATCGCCCGTCATCAGCCGGTTCACGCCGAACAACACCGTTTGGGGCCATCTTTACGTCCCGCGGCATACCCGGGGCCGGCCCGCCTGCGTGCTGCTTTTGCCGGTGATGGCGGCCCCCAACCTATGGATCGAGCGGCGCTTCGTCTACGAGCTGCTCCTGCGCCGCTACGCCGTGCTGTTATTGGAAATGCCGTTCCAATTCCATCGGGTCCCTCACCCTGGCGTGTTAAGCGGACAGGTCTTCTTGGCGCGCACGGCCAAGGCCCTCTCCTTTAATTTCGCGCAGTCGGTGCTCGACGCCCGGCGGGCGATCGGGTGGTTGAAATCTTGCGATCTCGTCGACGGCGCCCGCGTCGGGCTTTTCGGCATCAGCTTGGGCGCTCTGGTGGGGGCGAGCGCGCTCTCCGTTGACGAGCGCCTGGAGGGAGGCGTGCTCTTGTTGGGGGGTGCCGATTTCCCGGACCTCGTCTTCAACAGCGAGATGACCCGGGACTTCGTACGCCGCTCGGGCGTCGGCTTGGGCGAGATCCGGCGCGCCTGGAACGGGCTCGACCCGCTGGACTACGCGTCCCGGAACAAAGGAAAGAAGGTGTTTTTGCTCAACACGCGCGAGGACCTCGTCATCCCGATCGCTAACGCGCTCAAGCTCAAGGAGGCCTTTCCCGATTCCTCCCAACATTGGCTGCCCTTGGGTCATTATACGGCCCTGCTTCACCTGGCCTGGATCCCGGGTTACGTGAGCTGGCTGATGGGCAAGATACTGCTGTAAATTTTTAAATAAATTTGTAATACGCGCCGGGCCTCCGTCCTCTATACTTTTGCCGTGCGTTGGCTGCTCCTATGCGTAGCCGCGTGCGCGGCACATCCCGCGCGCGCGGCCATCTTCAACGACGTGCTCCCGGGCGCGCGGCCCATGGGCATGGGAATGGCCTACACGGCCGTCGGCGACGATCCCAGCGCGATGTATTTCAATCCGGGCGGCCTGGCCGGCTCGGATTTGACCGAGTTTGGCGGCAGCGTGGGGCGCATGTACTCGCCGGTGGGTCCTCTCTCCTTCGTGACGGCCACCTATATTCGCCCCCTGCCACTTCGGCCAAATTCCGTCGTCGGCGCCTCGTTTATGACGCTGCGCGAGAACAACGGCGGGGACAAGGATCAGTTCCTGCTGCATTATTCGGAGCCGATGAAGTTGCCCCAGCTGCAGCTGACCCGGCCGGCGAAGCTCGGCGCCAACCTTAAGTTCATCAACCTCGACGGCGGGACTAAGGGCGAAAAATTCGGCCTGGGCCTGGATCTCGGGGCCGTGCTGGAATCCGATTTCGGCCTGCGCTTCGGCGCCTCATTGACCGACCTGACTATGAAGCTGGGCGTCCCCAACCCATCGCTCAACCTGGGCCTGGGGTACAGCTACGATTGGGTGACCGTCGCCACCGATCTCCGCGTGCGGCAAGGAGCGACCGAGTTCTATCCCGGTGTCGAGGGGTCGTTCTTCCACGGCCTGCTCAAGGCCCGCCTCGGGAAAGGAATGCCGCTCCACGGGGTCAGCCAGGTCGCTTTTGGGGTGGGGTTCAATGTATCGCCGGTCATCATCGATTACGCCATGACCATCCCCTTCAAGGGTATCAACCATGCCGGCGGCGCGTACCAAATGACACTTAATTATAAGTTCGATGCTCCGGTGTTCTACGGCCGCTTCGTGGGCGCCGCCGCCAAGCAGGCCGAGGAGATCAAGATGGAGCTGCTGCGCTTAGAGGATCGGCGCAAGACCCTCGAGGCGCAGACCCAGACCACCGAGGCGGCCAAATTGTCGCTGGAGGGGGAGCTACGTTCGATGGAATCGCGCGCCAAGAGCCTGCAGGAGGAAGTGCGCGCCCTGGAGATCCAAGCCGAGCAGCTGCATTACAAGGCGGCGCAGCCACGCCTGCCGAAGGAGACCCCCCCGCCGCCGCCCCCCAAGCCCGCGGCTCCCCGCTTTCCGCGCCCTCACGCGGTGGTCCCGGGAGACACCTTGCGCTCCTTGGCGGCGATGTATTACGGCGACCCCAATCTTTGGGAGCTCATCTACGACGCCAACCCCGACAAGATCGACCGCGGGTTGCCCCAGGAAGGAAGCGTGTTGACCATCCCGCCGCCGGTGAGGCATTAGGAAGCTAGTATGGCATTGGTGGCGCTGCTTGGCTCAGATCCCGAATCGCGGCGCTCCTTGACCCTGGCGATCGAGGAGATGGGCCACCGCGTCTGCGGCCTCCCGACGCTGGAGGCGATGGAGGAGGCTCTCTCCGGCCAGAGGCCGCAGCTGCTCGTGGTGGCCTGCGAGGAGGGCTCCCGCCAGGCTGAGCTCGCGCTGGCGGAGGCGGACCGGCTCAGCCCTCTGCTTCCCGTGATCGTCGCCTTGGAGCGCCGCGACGCCTCGCGCGCGGTGGAACTGATGCTGATGGGTGCCTGCGAGGTCGTCCCGCCTCCCTGGACCCGGGAGAACCTTTCGGCCTGCGTGGCCAAGGCACTGCGCTCGCGCGGCACGGGCTTCGAGCCGGTGCTTCCTAAGGCCGAGATCCGCCGCAGCCGGCTGGCGGCGGCCCTGCTCGGGGCTCTGCTCATGGCTGCGGGATTTTTTTCATGGTCGGCGTACCAGCGCCGCCTGGAGGCCATGCGGCCCCAAGCCAATGCTTGGGATCTGCCGACCTCGCATCCCTCCGGCCTCGCCTACCGCGAAGGGGAGCTCTGGGTGTCGGATTGGTTCTCGCAGAGCGTTTACCGCTACGACGCGCGGCGGCACGCCTGGCGCCGCGCGGTTTTCTTCCCGAAAGAGACCCCGATGGCCATGACGCTGAGCGCCGACGCCTTGTGGCTGGTCTCGACCCCTGGGCTGTTCACCAAGCACATGCTCGACGAGCGGCTGACGGCGCTGTCGAAGCTGGCCGATTCCCACGGACCGACCGTCGCGTTGGCATTCGATGGGCTCTACCTCTGGAGCGTGGACCGCCGCGCCCGCCGTATGCATAAGCGGCTGCTCGACGGCCAATTGACCGTGCTGGCCTCCTACGCGTATCCGGGTGTGGAGCCCGCGGCGCTGGCCTTCGACGGCAAGGGGCTCTGGTCGCTGGATGCCGCCAATCGCGAATTGCTGCGCCATGAGCTCGAGGACCCCAGGATCGTGACGCGCAAGCTGCCGCTGCCCGAATACGCGTCGGGGCTCTGGCGCCCCCGGGGCCTGGCCTTCGACGGCGCGTCCTTCTGGAGCGTGGCCGAAGGCAAGGACGCGGCACCGCGCCCGGGGCGCCTTTTCCGCCACCGGCTGCCCTCCTCATGATCCGGCGATCCTCGAAGACGCTTCCGGTGCGCTTTGATTTTCCTCCCCAGGAGGACCGACAGGAGGGTTGGGGTCGATTCCTCGAACTCGGAGCCGGCGGGGCCCGGCTCCTGTCGCGCTTTCGCCTCGGGGATGGGGACAGCCTGCGGCTCGACTTCGAGCTTTCCGGGGAGACGTTCAACGGCCTGGCAGCCCAGGTCCGGCGGGCGTGGAAGGACGAGGACGGCTATTTCGTGGCCGAGCTGCGCTTTAAGGACGAGGTCGGAAAGAAGCGGTTGGAGAGAGTCCTGCGCGAGTTCCTCGCGCGCAGCCTTTATTGACCCTTCGGGGGATGATACCAGGCTCCGCCGCTATTGCTCGTAGTGGACATGGTCTGCGCGTCCACCTCGAGCATTTTCGCGACGTAGGTAATTTCTTGCGACAGGCTCTTGGCTTCTTCTAGCTTCGGACGGGCCTGCGGGGCATGATCGTATCGGTAGGTGTTGGGAAGCTCCACGGTGCTGGTCGTTCCGTCCGGGTTGCGCACGGTGGCCGTTCCTCCAAGGGAGACAAGGGTAGGGGTCGTGGCGATCGTCAATGCCTCATCGGCGGCATCGACTGCTTTTCCGCTCTGGCCGATGAGCCATTGCGCGTCCTTGACGAGAATCGTGGCGTCCTTGCTGCAATCCTTGGCCGTCTTGGCGGCGTTATCGGCCTTCGCCTTCGCCTCGGCGGCGTATTCCCTGGCTTCCAGTATCCTTACCGTGGCGGCATGGCTGGCGGGTCCGTCCTGCTGCGTCGCCTCGATTTCGTCGACGGCGCGCGAGGTTTGCTCCACGGCGGCAGCGGCCAGCGAGGCGGTGTTGACCGAACCGTAGATGGCGCTGATGCTCAGGCCGCAAGGGTCCGGCTTCGGCGCGCAGGCGGCCAAGAGCAGCGAGAACGCCATCATGGCGGCGAAGGCCGCTCGGAACGCGCCGCCGCGCCGCGATTGGGCGGCCTTGGCGGCCGGAGACGGCACCCGCTTGATCGCTCGGGCGCTCGGGGAGCCTTCCGGCTTCGCAGTGCTTCTCGAGGAAGCGCCGGCCGCCACCGCGGAGGAATCCGCCGCGCCGATCTGCGCGCCCTCGAAGAGCGGGCGCGAGGCGACGGCCTGCTCCTCCAGGTCGCCAGCGCGAGCGGGCGCGAATCCGGCGAAAAAGATAAAAGCGAGTGCGATCAGAAATCCGGACGTTTTCATCGGCTCTTTTGCGCGCTGGCCGGCAGGCGGGCGGCGGCTTGTTGGAGCGCGCCGACGCGGGCGAGAGACTCTTTCGATGAATTCTGCGCGGCGGAGAGTTCATCCTTCGCGCCCGAAACGTCGTTATTATAATGATCGACGCGGCGATCGGTAATCCCGTCGTTGTCGTCGTCGTAGCGGTGGGTATGGGTCGCCTGCTCGTAGGAGTCCCGTAACGCGGAGACCGTATGATCGTTTTGGGCCACCAGATTTTGGGCGTCGGCGACGACGTGGGTCGCTTCTGGCGCGCAGTCCGGCGCGACCCCAAAGGCCTTGCCGACGCTGGCGCGCGCCTCGCGCGCGGCTTGTTCCGCGTTGGCTACAGCGGATTTCGCGGCCCTCGACTTTTCGTGCCGGTTCGCGCTGATTCCCTTGCTTAACTCTTGAACGGCCGCCTCGCTTTTTTCAACCGCCGTTACGGTCTGCCCAACGGCGTTTTGGGTCAGTTCGCATGGATCAACAGGTTTGCCGCCGCAGGCGCCGAGCACAAGGGAGACGGCCATGAGGGCCACCATGAATGCGCCGAAAAATCCGCGCCCCTGGGACCGCACTTTCGCCTCCGCGCCTGCCGGGGCGGCAACGATGCGCGTCCCGCGGCCACGATCGGCCGTTGACGGCGAGGCAAGACTGGCCCTCCCCGCCGCGTTAGCCTCCCGTTGGACCGCGACGCTCGCGGGCGCTGCGGCCTGTTGTCCTTCAAACAGCGGTCGTGACGCTACGGCTTGCTCCTCGATGCTTCCGCGAGAATCTTGAGCGGATCCGATGGACAGGCAGCCCATGGCCCCCGCGGCCAAGAGGAAAATTTTGCGCGCGTTCACTTGTTTCCCGTCGTGGAATTAGGGATGTTGGCAGCGGTCTGCTTGAGAGCGTCGAGCTCGGTTAGGGCGCGTTGCAGGGAAGCCTGGGCGGCCTTTAGGGATTCTTTCGCGGCCCCGAGCTTGGAGTCGGACACCCACACATCGTCTCCCGAGATGGTTGTCGTGGTGCCATCGGCATTCTGAATCGTCGTGTCGCCAGTATAATAAGTCGCTTGATCGTACGCTTTTCGGGCGATATCATTCGTACCGCGATTTTGCGCCAAGAGATTCTGCGCGTCGGCTAAGGCATGCGTGGCCTCCGGCGAGCAGTCGGGAGCGGTTTGGAACGCGGTTTTGACGGCACCTTGGGCCGCATGTTGAGCGTCGCGTGCGCGGCCGATCGCGTTCTTGGAATCATAGGGGCTTGCCCTGGAGCCGCGTTCAGTATGGACGCTCTTATCCAATGTTTGCACGGCGGATTCGCTTTTCCCGACGGCGTTGGCCGTCTGGGATATGGCGTTCTGGGTCAATTCGCAGGGGTCGGTGATCTTTGTCCCGCCCCCGCAGGCGCTTAGCAGGCCCAGCGCGAGTAATCCGACCATGAGCGCCGCCGCTACCCGGCGGCCCAGGCCGGGTCGTTTTTGAGATCGAACATTCGCGGGCGCCGGAGGCTGTGATTTTGATCGGAGTTGCGAGGCCTGCTGTGGGGCCCCGCCGACGGATGATCCCGACGCGTTGCCGAGGTTCACAGACGGATCTCGTGGCCCGATCTGCGTCCCCTCAAATGTTGGCCGCGACGCGACGGCCTGCTCTTCAAGGGAGCCGCTCGGTTCGGCGGAAATGACCGTGGGGGTTAGGGCGAGCGTGATGATTAAAAAGCCAGAGAGTTTTATTGCAAAAACAGCCGTCGGGATATTTCCTTTGTTCATCGATCTCCCGCTATTTGCCGTCGAGCTTCTGCCCCAGCAGGCGGCCGATTTTCCCAATGAGCCGGGAACCCTTGACGGCGCCTATCACAGTCCCGACGAGCGACGCCAAGGCCACGAGTTGCATGAGTCCCTCGGCCCCACCAACCAAACTGAGAAGCGATGCCGCCATGAACGATACGGTCAGCACAGCTCCGCCACCCAGCACCAGACCCAAGAAGCCGCCCAGCTTTTCCAGAACTCCCGCCCAAGTGAGGAAGGGAGGCCCAGGCTCCTTGCCGATCTTCCTGGCGAGCCAGGCCCCGAGATGGCCGCCTATCATGAAGCCGCCAGTGCCGCCGATTCCCAAGCCCAGGAGAAATAGGACGGGCGCCACTATGAAAAGCAGTCCTATGAGCGCAAAACCGGCCCCCTCATTGTAGGGCGCATTGGGGTTGGTGAGGTAGGAGACGTTGGCCGCGACGGTATGCACCGCCCAGCCCGCGCCGGCAATAGCTCCGGACAGCATGCCGACAGCTTTTCCTGTGTCTCGCCCGAACTTGCTCTTGGGACCCTCCTCAGAGGGAGGCTCTGGCGGCTCGGAGCAATCGAGCGCCCGCCGTCCCGCCGTAACCGGAGCCACGGGGCGCGCCAATTTAAGCGCTTCGCGGATCGATGGCGCCTCAGGCGCGGATCCATTAACCTTGTTATGGTCGAAGAGTTGAGCGGCCGCTGCAGCATCCTTCTCTGGGACCTGCGCCCCGGCGAGGCTTGGGCCGAGCAGAAAAATGATAAATAACGCGTCCTTCATGAAGGCCTCCAATTCCTGTCCAGCTATGGCTCCTTTGCGTCTAGGATTGTATCCGTCCCTCTATAATCTCGAAAAGAAGCGAAAGGCCTAAACCCCTAGAGTCTTTCGACCCACGAGAAAAAGGGCTAAAGGCCTATATTCTCCAACGCAACCTTATCTTGACTTCACTAAGAGATCGCGGTATACTGGAGATACTTTAAACAGTACATTTGGAGGTACTAATGGAGATTCATCCCCGTCAGGGCGTCCAGCCGATTTCCGACTTCCGCAAGGACAGCGCTCGAGTGCTAAAGCTGCTCCGCGAACGCCGGGAGCCGGTGATTTTGACCCAGAGAGGCCGTTCGGTGGCTGTCCTATTGGACGTTGAAACCTATGAGCGGTTGGAATATGCCTCGGGTTTGAGGGCCTCCTACATGAGAGGCGTCGAAGATCTCAAGCGGGGGCGGGCTCGCCCGCATGAGGAGGTCGCCAAAGAGGTGTTGGGCCGTCTTCGCGCATGAAACGATGTTCCGTCCGCTGGTCCGCCGAGGCTATCGGCAACCTGCGGGCGATCATCGAGCATATCGCCGTTGACTCGCCCTCCCGCGCGCATGCTTTCGCGGAAAAATTGCTTCAAAGCGCGGCGCGCCTGGGCGCCTTTCCTGGCTCCGGAAGGAGGGTGCCTGAACTTGCAGACCAGATTCCGCCACCCCGCGAGATTTTGGTCGGGGAGTATAGGCTGCTTTACCGGGAGGGCGCCCGTGGCGTGGAAATCGTCACGATCGTCCATGGCCGCAGGCTGCTGCCGCGGTTCCGGGAATAGTCCTAGGCGCACTCCCTCCTTATTTGTTATTCTAGGCTCATGATCTCCACGGAGCTCAGGCGCACGGCCCTTCAGGGGGTCCAGAGGCCATTGGGAGCCAAATGGGTGGACTTCCACGGCTGGGAGCTGCCGATTCAGTTCTCCTCCATCCTTCAGGAGCACAAGGCGGTGCGCGCCGCCTGCGGGCTCTTCGACGTCTCCCATATGGGGCAGATCTTCGTCGAAGGACCGAAAGCGCTGGATTTTCTTCAGAAAGTCAACGCCAACGATATCTCCAAGATCGCTCCCGGCAAGGCAATTTATTCGCATCTGCTCAACCCGAAGGGGGGGGTAGTCGACGACGTGATCATCTCCTGCCTCGCCCCGGCGAGGTACCTGGTCGTAGTCAACGCCGCGACCACGGACAAGGACGCGGCCTGGTTCAAGGAGAACCTGCCCGCGGCCGGGGTCTCCCTTGGAAACCGCAGCGACGAGCTCTCGATGATGGCGCTGCAGGGCCCCGCCGCCGCGCGGGTGATGGAAGCCTTTGCCCCGGAGGCCGTGCGCCTGCCCCGCTTCGGCGCGATGGAGGCCCAGCTCTTCGGCCAGCCCTGCGTGATCACGCGCACGGGCTACACCGGCGAGGACGGCTTCGAGATCATCGCCCCCAACGAGATCGGCTCGAGGATATGGCAGGACCTGCTGGCCGTCGGCGGGTCCTTCGGAATACTGCCCTGCGGGCTGGGCGCGCGGGACACGCTACGCCTGGAGGCCGGCTACCTGCTCTACGGGCAGGACATCGATGACGAGCATACGCCCCTGGAGGCCAATTACGGCTTGGTGGTCAAATTCGACAAGGGCGAATTCATCGGGCGGCAGGCGCTGCTCCAGCAGAAGCGCGAGGGGATCAAGCGCAAATTGACCGGCGTCGAGCTGACCGAGGCGGGCGTCCCGCGCCCCGGCGCCGTCGTCTCGGCGGAGGGGAAGGCCTTGGGCAAGCTGCTCAGCGCCACCTATTCCCCGACGTTGCAAAAGGGGATCGGCGTGGGCTATCTCGACGACCCGGGGCTTCCCGCGGGCAGGGCGGTCTCGGTCTCCCTCCATGGGCGGCAGGCCGCCGGCGCGGTGGCCGCGGTCCCATTCTACAAGAGGACAGGAGCTTGCTGATGGCATCTCCCGATCGCTGCAGATTCGCGAAGTCGCATGAGTGGGTGGCCGTCGAAGGTGACACGGCGACGGTCGGGATATCCGACCACGCTCAGCGCGAGATCACGGACGTCGTTTTCGTCGAGCTGCCAAAGGTCGGGCGCAGCGTCAAGGCCGGAGAGGCATGCGCCGTCGTGGAATCGGTCAAGGCGGCCTTCGACATCTACGCCCCAATCTCGGGAACGGTAAGCTCCGTCAATCCCGCCATCGTCAAGGATCCAGGCTTGGTCAACCAGTCGCCCCATGACAAGGGCTGGTTTTTCACGCTCAAGCCTTCGGCGCCGAAGGAGCTCGACGGCCTCATGGAGCTGCGACAGTACGAAGATTTCATCAAAACGGCCGCGCACTGAACCATTGAAGACCTTGGAGAAGGCCGCCGAAGCGGCCGCCCCGCCCGCGGGCGAGGATTCCTTCGCCCGCCGGCACATCGGCCCCAACGAGGAGGAGGTCGCGGCGATGCTTCGAGCCCTCGGGCTTTCCAGCCTAGAGGAGCTCGCCCGCGCGGTACTGCCCTCCTCGATCCGGACGCAAAAGCCCCTGGACCTGCCTCGGCCGCTGAGCGAGGCCGGCGCGCTTTCGCGGCTCAAGTCGCTCGCGGGGCAAAACGAGGTGTTCCGCTCCTACATCGGCATGGGCTATCACGGAACCTGGACCCCTCCGGTGATCCTACGCAACATACTCGAGAACCCGGGTTGGTACACCGCTTATACCCCCTATCAGGCCGAGATTTCGCAAGGCAGGCTCGAGGCGCTGCTCAATTTCCAGACGATGATCTCCGACCTCACCGGCCTGGAGGTCGCCAACGCCTCGCTGCTTGACGAGGGCACCGCGGCGGCCGAGGCCATGGCCCTAAGCCGCGCCGCGCGGACGGAGGAGGGCGCCAACGCTTTCTTCGTCTCCGAGGGATGCCACCCCCAGACCATCGAGCTGCTGCGCACCCGCGCCGAGCCCTTGGGGATCCGTTTGGAGATCGGTCCGCACGAGAAATTCCAGTTCCAGAAAGGCGGGGTTTTCGGAGCGCTGCTCCAGTATCCCCAAACGGACGGGACGATTCACGATTATCGGGATTTCTGCGCGAAGGCCCATGAGGCAGGGGCCCTGGTAACGGTCGCGGCCGACCTGCTCTCGCTGGTGCTCTTGACTCCGCCGGGGGAATTCGGCGCCGACATCGCGGTGGGCAGCGCGCAGCGCTTCGGCGTACCGATGGGATTCGGCGGGCCGCATGCCGCGTATTTTTCGACGCGCGACGCGCTCAAGAGGCAGATGCCCGGCCGCATCGTCGGCGTCTCGAAGGACGCCGAGGGGAGGCCGGCCCTGCGCCTGGCCCTACAGACACGCGAACAGCATATACGGCGTGACCGCGCCACGAGCAATATCTGCACGGCCCAGGTGCTCCTGGCAGTCGTCGCCTCCATGTACGCCGTCTACCACGGCCCCGAGGGCCTTCGGGCGATCGCCTTTAGGGTCCGGAGGCTGACCGGCCGGCTGGCCGAGGGGCTCAAGCGGCTCGGCTTCGAGATCCCCGGGGAGCCGTTTTTCGACACGCTGAGCGTCCGCGTCCCCGAGGCGAAGCTCAAGGGCGTGCTATCCGCGGCGAAGGCCCGTAAGATCAATCTGCGCCGCCTGGCCGACGGCCGCTTCGGCGTCTCGCTGGATGAGACGGTAAGCGAGGCCGATCTGTGGGATCTTGTCGAGGTGTTCGCCGGCGGCAAGCGCCCGCCTTTTTCGCTCGAGGACATCTCCGGGTGCGAGCCGGCCCTGCCCGAGCCCTTAAGGCGGCGCTCGGCCGTCTTGACGCATCCGGTCTTCAATCGATACCACTCCGAGACCGAGATGCTCCGCTACTTGCATTGGCTGGAGTCGCGCGACCTCTCCCTCAACGAGTCGATGATCTCCCTGGGTTCCTGCACGATGAAGCTCAACGCGAGCTCGGAGATGATCCCCGTCACCTGGGCCGAATTCGGCGGGCTGCATCCTTTCGCTCCCGAGGAGCAGACCCGCGGCTACCGCCGGCTGTTCAAGGAACTCGAGGAATGGCTCGCCGAGATCACGGGATTGGCGGCCGTTTCGCTGCAGCCCAACGCGGGGTCGCAGGGGGAATACGCGGGGCTGCTCGTCATCCGCAAGCACCACCGCAAGCGCGGGCAGGGGAGCCGCGACGTCTGCCTCATCCCGCAGTCCGCGCATGGGACCAATCCCGCCAGCGCGGCGATGGCGGGGCTTCGGATCGTCCCCGTCCAATGCGACGCGCAGGGCAACGTCGACTTGGCGGACCTCAAGGCCAAAGCGCAGGAGCACCACGAGCGCCTGGCGGCCTTGATGATGACCTACCCGTCCACCCACGGCGTTTTTGAGGCGGGCGTGCGCGAGATATGCAAGCTCGTGCACGAATGCGGCGGGCAGGTCTACATGGACGGCGCCAACATGAACGCCCAGGTGGGGCTCTGCCGCCCCGGGGATTTCGGCGTCGACGTCTGCCACCTGAACCTGCACAAGACCTTCTGCATCCCCCACGGCGGCGGGGGGCCCGGCATGGGGCCCATCGGGGTCGCCGAGCATCTTAAGCCCTTCCTGCCCAGGCATCCGGAGGCCGAGGTGGGCGGCAAGGAAGGCATCGGGCCGATTTCGGCGGCCCCTTGGGGGAGCGCCTCGATACTCGTCATCCCATGGATGTACATCGCGATGATGGGCGCCGAGGGGCTGCGCCGCGCCACGCTGACGGCCATACTCAACGCCAATTACATCGCGCGGCGGCTCGATCCCCATTACCCGGTGCTCTACAAGGGCGAGGGGGGATGGGTGGCCCACGAGTGCATCGTGGACTTGAGGCATTTGAAAAACGCGGACGTGCAGGTCGAAGACGTCGCCAAGCGGCTCATGGACTACGGCTTCCACGCACCGACGGTCTCCTTCCCCGTGCCCGGCACGATGATGATCGAGCCAACCGAGAGCGAGGACAAGGCCGAGCTCGACCGCTTCTGCGAGGCGATGATCTCCATCCGCGCCGAGATCCGCGACATCGAGGAGGGCCGCTCCGACCGTGCCGACAACCCCCTCAAGGGGGCGCCGCACACCGCCTCGGCCGTCGTCTCCGATCGGTGGAACCGCGCGTATTCCCGCGAGAAGGCCGCCTTCCCCGCGCCCTGGACCCGCGAGCGGAAATTCTGGCCCGTCGTTGCGCGCGTCGACAACGCTTACGGCGACCGCAACTTCGTCTGCACCTGCCCCCCGCTCGACTCCTTCGTCGGCTAAAGACGTTTAAATTTCCCCTTTTACCAGCGGCTACTCCTTGATAAGAGGCGGTAGAGGCCTTATACTCCTTGCGTCCAAGGAGGAGGGAATGAAAGCGTTTGTCCTTTGCCGTCTGGTGGCGGGCTTGGAGCAGAAGGCGCTGGCCCAGATCCGCAGCATCAAGGGGGTCAACGACGTTTATTTGACCTTCGGTCATTGGGACGCCGTCCTGAGCGCCGAGGCCGACACCATCGACAAGCTCAGCGGGCTGATCGTGCGCGAGGTGCGGGGCATTCACGGGGTGCAGAGCACCGAGACCCTCGTCACCACTAATCTTTAGCCGACCGTTTTTGACGCCTATTGACTGGGAGTCGAATGACGTCCCGCGGGGAAATGTTGTATAGTGGGCGCGTTCCGCATGAGGTGGTTTTTCCCTTTCCTGACTTCATCGATCGGCAAGAAACTGCAGGTCGCCGCCGCGGGGCTGCTGTTGTGCGTATTCCTCGTATCCCATCTGGCCGGCAATCTTCTTCTCTATTTCGGCCCCGAAACGTTTAACCTGTACGCTGAAAAGCTGGCTAAAAATATATTCCTGCCCATCGCCGAAGTAGGATTGTTGGCCCTCTTCCTGCTCCATATCGCCTCCGCCCTTTGGGTACGTTATGAGGATATCAAGGCCCGTCCCGTGCCGTATCAGAGCTACCGGTCGTTGGGGGGGCGCAGCCTCGGGTCGAGGACGATGGCCGCCTCGGGCATCCTGCTGTTGGCGTTTTTGATCGTCCACGTCAAGACCTTCCGCTTCACCCCCAACGAGAACCTCTACTACCACGTCATCGGCAGCTTCAGGAGCGTCCCCTACGCCCTGTTTTACCTCGCCGCCATGGCGGCGTTGGGGCTGCACTTGAGCCACGGCGTGCAAAGCGCTTTCCGCACTTTCGGTGTCGAGCACCCGAAATATACCCCCGCCATCGAGCGCGCCGGCTGGGCCTTCGCGGGCGTCATCGCGGCGGGATTCGCCTCGATCGTGGTCTGGGCCGGCTGGTTCGCCGCGAGAAGCTGCTGCCAATGAGCGGCACGATATTGCCGTCGTCGAAGCTCAACGCCGGGATCCCCTCCGGGCCGCTGGAGCAGAAATGGGACAGGCACCGCTTCGAGCTCAAGCTGGTCAACCCGGCCAACAAGCGCAAATTCGAGATACTAGTGGTCGGCACAGGCCTGGCCGGCAGCTCGGCGGCGGCCGCCTTGGCGGAGCTCGGCTACAACGTCAAGGTGTTCTGCATCCAGGACAGCCCCCGCCGCGCCCACTCGATCGCCGCCCAGGGCGGCATCAACGCGGCCAAGAATTACCCCAACGACGGCGACAGCGTCTGGCGCCTGTTCTACGACACGATCAAGGGAGGGGACTACCGTTCCCGCGAAGCCAATGTCTACCGCTTAGCACAGGTCAGCGCGGCGATCATCGACCATTGCGTGGCGCTCGGCGTTCCCTTCGCGCGCGAGTACGGCGGCACGCTGGCCAACCGATCCTTCGGCGGCGCCCAGGTCTCGCGCACCTTCTACGCCCGCGGCCAGACGGGGCAGCAGCTGTTGCTTGGCGCCTATAGCGCCTTGATGCGCCAGGTGGCCGAGGGGCGCGTGCGGATCTTCCCGCGGCGCGAGATGCTCGAGCTGGTCGTCATCGATGGGTGCTCGCGCGGCATCGTGTGCCGCAACCTCGTCACCGGGAAACTGGAGTCCTACGCCGGGCACGCCGTGCTCTTGGCCACCGGGGGGTATGGGAATGTCTTCTACCTGTCGACGAACGCCGCCGCGTGCAACGTGACGGCCGCCTGGCGCGCGCATAAGAAGGGAGCCTTCTTCGCCAATCCCTGCTTCACCCAGATCCACCCGACCTGCATCCCGGTCTCCGGCGATTATCAATCCAAGCTGACGCTCATGAGCGAAAGCCTGCGCAATGACGGGCGGGTGTGGGTCCCCAAGACCAAGGGCGACCGCCGGCCTCCCGAGCAGATACCCGAGGGGGAGCGCGACTATTTCCTGGAACGGAAGTACCCGAGCTTCGGAAATCTCGTCCCGCGCGACGTGGCTTCCCGCAACGCCAAGCAGGCGGCCGACGAGGGGCGCGGCGTCGGCGCCACGGGCCTGGCCGTCTACCTCGATTTCGCGGACGCGATCAAGCGCGTGGGCAAGAAGACGATCCAGGAGAAATACGGCAATCTCTTCGAGATGTATCACCACATCACCGATGAGGATCCCTACCGCTCCCCCATGCGGATCTATCCGGCCGTGCATTACACGATGGGCGGGTTGTGGGTCGATTACGACCTGATGACCAATCTGCCCGGGCTTTTCTGCCTCGGCGAGGCGAATTTCTCCGATCACGGCGCCAACCGGTTGGGGGCCAGCGCCCTGATGCAGGGCTTGGCCGATGGCTTTTTCATCATCCCCTACACACTCGGCGGCTATCTGGCCTCCAGCCCGCTCGGGGCCGCTGACACCGTGCACCCGGCTTTCCAGGAAGCCGAGAGCGCCGCCCGCGAGCGCATAGAGAAGCTCGTCAGCGTGCGCGGCCGGCGCACACCGGCGGATTTCCACCGCGAGCTGGGAGGTCTGCTGTGGGACCGATGCGGGATGTCGCGCAACGAGGCCGGCCTCCGAGAAGCCCTCCGCCGGATCCCGGAAATCCGCGAGGAATTTTGGAAGAACGTGATGGTGCCCGGCTCGGGCGATGAGTTCAACCAGGCCTTGGAGCGCGCCGGGCGCGTCGCCGATTACTTGGAGTTCTCGGAGCTGCTGGTACGCGACGCCTTGGAGCGCAAGGAGTCCTGCGGTGGGCATTTCCGGGAGGAGAGCCAGACGCCGGAGAACGAGGCGCTGCGCGACGACGCCAATTTCTGCCATGTCGCGGCCTGGGAGTTCACGGGCGTGGGGGAGAGCCCGGTGCTGCACAAGGAACCCCTGCAATTCGAGGCCGTCCACCTTTCCCAAAGGAGCTACAAGTAGCATGAACCTCACGCTGCGGGTCTGGCGGCAGAAGGATTCCTCCTCCCCCGGACGGATGGTCGCCTACGAGGCCGGCGGGGTTTCCCCCGATATGTCTTTCTTGGAGATGCTCGATACCGTCAACGAGGCGCTTATCCGCAAGGGGGAGGACCCGATCGCCTTCGACCACGACTGCCGCGAGGGCATCTGCGGCATGTGCAGCCTCGTCATCAACGGGCAGGCCCACGGCCCGGAGAGGAACTCGACCGTCTGCCAGCTGCACATGCGCCATTTCAAGGACGGCGATACCATCACCATCGAGCCGTGGCGCGCCCGCGCCTTCCCGGTGGTCAAGGACTTGGTCATCGACCGATCCTCCTTCGACCGGATCATGCAGAAGGGCGGCTACGTGTCCGTGCCCACCGGCTCGGCGCCCGACGGCAACTGCCTGCTCGTGCCGAAGGGGCGCTCCGAGGCGGCGATGGACGCTGCGGCCTGCATTGGCTGCGGCGCCTGCGTGGCGGCCTGCCCGAACGCCTCGGCGACGCTGTTCGTCGCCGCCAAGATATCCCATTTGGCCCTGCTCCCCCAAGGGGGGCCCGAGCGCGAGCGCCGCGCGGCGTCCATGACGAGAGCCATGCAGGAGGAGGGCTTCGGGCATTGCACGCACGAGGCCGAATGCGAGGCGGCCTGCCCGAAGGGCATCAAGCTCTCCAACATCGCGCGCATGAACCGCGAGTTCCTCCGCGCCAGCCTCCTGTCGCGTGAATGATTCGCGTCGGACGCCTAGACGAAGATATTCCCCTCATTTTGAGCGCTTCACGTCCCGCCAGGCGCCGAGACTAGACCTTTTCATCCCATAGTCCGCGGCGCTTGGGCTTTTCGATCCATCGCGCGGCTACCATATCTCCCAGATGTCGCCGGGCCCGGGGCAAAATCACAAGGTCGCAGAGCATCGCGTCAAGCAGTCGCCGCAAGGTCGAGACTTGGACGTCTATCCGGCCTTTTTCAAGGCGGGCTATATGGGCCTGCGGCACTTTTGCCCGCTGAGCTAGGATTCGTTGAGGCATTAAGAGCTTTACGCGCAGGGCCCCAACGAGTGGGCCAGGCTCAAGGGGCTCCGGTAGCTGTAGATGTTCCGCATAAATGAGCGCCTGATGCAAGCTGCGGCGCTGGCGGATCGAGATAAAGGATTGTCGGCCCATGCCATTAATACGAATTGCCGCTGATTTAGTTCCATGGACTTAGAAGCCATCCCAAAACCCGGTTGCGCCTGCAAACGCGGCTTTCGGCCTGCGCCTGCGTCGCTCCTCGCTTGCGTACCTTTCAGGTACGCAGCGCTCGTCGCTCCTTGAATCGGCTCGAAATTCGCGTTTTCGCGTTTCAACCGGGTTTTAGGGTGGCTTCTAGTCAACCACTCGCGAATCCTTCTAGCTTTAATATGTTTAAGCGCATAAATCCCAGAAGGATTTTGAGTGCCTTATCTACATAGCGGACGATCGCTCGACTCGGTGGGGCGCATTTTGTACACTTCCGTGCGATATTTTCGCGCTCCTATGGAGAAAAAAACGCAGCCTCGGCCCGGCGAAGGCAAGGTGGTGATGGTCGTCGACGATGACGAATCCATCCGCGAGCTGCTGGAGTACGTGGTCAAGAAGGAGGGCTTTGGCGTCGTCAAGGCCGTCGACGGCGAGGACGCCCTCCGGAAGATCGACGAGGCCTCGCCGCATTTGATCCTCCTGGACCTGATGCTGCCTCGCTACGGGGGATTCGAGGTGCTGCGCAAGCTCCAGGCCGGCCCCACGGCCAGCATTCCGATCGTCGTCGTCACGGGCCGCTATACCGAGCGGACGACGATGGAAATGATCCGCCAGGAATCGAACGTCGTCGAGTTCCTGGAGAAGCCGCTCAAGACCCCGGTGCTGGCGGCGCTGCTCCACCGCATTTTGGGCGGCGAGCCGGCCGGCTCGAAGCCGGCCAAGGGCTGACATGGAAGAACAGGGCGCGCTGGCCGATCCCAAGGAGAAGCTGATCCTCATCGTCGACGACGACGAAAGCATCCTGGACCTCATGGAGCACGTCGTCAAGAAGGAGGGCTTCCGCGTCGAGCGCGGCTCCGACGGGCAGGAGGCGGTCAGCAAGGCGCAGGCCTTGAACCCCGATTTGATCATACTGGACTTCATGCTCCCGGGGATGGGCGGCTACGAGGTCGTCAAGGAGCTCCAAGGCGAGCGCTCCGCGATCCCCATCCTCGTCATCACGGGCCGGCACCTCGACCGCCAGTCGATCGACATGGTCAAGCGCGAGAGCAACGTCCGGGAATTCATGGAGAAGCCGATCAAGCCCGTGCTCTTGGGCGCCACCCTGCACCGTATCCTCAAGACCCGCCCGCCCGAGATAAACCGCGCCGCCGACCGCGGGCCCTTGGGCGGCCGGTGGTGACGCTCGCCCCTCCCGCGGGGAAGCGAGTAGCCGAGGGGAATCGTCCTTCATGAAGTGGTTGTTGTTGCCGTTAGTTCTCTACGGCCTCGCCGCCGCGGACCTCGCCCTTCGCGCTCGGCGCGCCTGCGCCGAGGGAGAGAAATACATGCTTTGGCATTCGGACCCGGCCTCCAAGCGCGGCTTTTACGAGGCCCTGCTCGCACGGCGCAAATCGGAGCTCTTAGCCGAGCGCGAGTCGGGCTTGGGTGAAGCGCAGTACCGTCGCAAGCTGGCGTTGGCCGAGGTGGAGAAGGAGCACGCCGTCTCCGAGAGCTCGCTTAAATTCGCCGTGCGGTGGTTTGAGACCTGCGCCGACCTTTTCTCGCCGCCGGAGAACCCTTGGGTGCGACGCTGCCGCCGCCGCCTCGAGGAGGCGCGGGTACAATGGGACCGCGAGCTGCGCTCCGCCAAGGTCCCAGAGCCCCGGCCGCGTTGAACCGTTCCGCTTACCGGTGGGCCAAATGGGTCTTCGGGGCCGCCGGCCTTCCTCTGGCCGCTGGCGCCGTGGCGGCCGCGGCCCTGTCGCTGCTGCAGCTGGCCAGCCGACCTCGCGAGACGGTTTTTTTCCTCGGAGGTTTCCTGGCGTATCCGCTCTGGCGCCTGGCCTCCGCGGTGCGGCAGGGCCGGCTCTACGTTCTCGGCCACGAGCTCGCCCATGCCATGGCCGCCTGGGCGAGCGGCTATCGCGTCCATCGCATTTCCGTGGGGCGCCGCGGCGGGCATGTGGATTTATCCGGCAGCAACGCCGCCGTCGCCCTGGCTCCCTACGTGCTGCCGACCTACACCCTGATGGCGGTCGTCGCCTACCGGCTTTGGCTGCTGCGCTTCGAGGCCGCCCCCTGGTCGGAGGCAACGTTTCTTTCCCTCGCCGGGCTTTCGCTGTCCTTCCACCTGGTCGCGACCGCCGAGATACTGCTGGGGCGCCGGCAGTCCGACCTGGCGGCGGCGGGGGGAGTTCTCTTCTCGCTGACGGCCATCGGCCTTTGCAACGGCGTTTTCGTGGTGCTGCTGCTTAAATGCCTGTTCCCCGGGGCCGTGTCGGTGGCCGCGGCGCATCGGACGGCGTTCGGCTTCGCCGAGGCTTGCCTTGGGGCGCTGGAGTGGTCAGTCGAGGGCGTCCGAGCCCTGTGGGTTTTTTTTAAAGTAAAATGAAGGCGTGGCGGCCTTCAAATACACGAAAAAAACCTTGTCTCGCGTCTTCAGGGCGCTGAAAATACTGCTTCGGGCGGCGGCATTTTTACTGCTTTTGGCCGTCTTTCTGGTCGGCTCGGCGGTCCTGGCTTTGCGCTTTTTGGTTACACCGGAGCACGTGCGCGCGTTCGTGTCGACCGAGTTGCAGGAGATACTCCATCGCCCCGTCCAGATCGGCAGCATTGACTTATTGGTTTTCCAAGGATTGCGCGTGCGCGGCCTGCGCGTATTGGAGTCGCCCGATTTTCCGGGCCAGGAGTTCATCACTAGCGAGGTGCTTCTCGCCAAATACCAATGGAGGGCGCTGCTCAACGGCCGCCTCGACTTCACCGAATTGCGCCTGGTAGCGCCGCGAATCCGCCTGCTACGCCGCGAGGACGGGCGATGGAATATCGAGGATATTTTTTCGGAGAAGGCCAGTGGCGGCGCTATGCCCCGGGTGCCCTTAAGCGCCCTCCCGGTTTCGCTGGTGGCCGACATGCTTTCCGTCGACCACGGCGACGTTGAGATCGACGACCGCAAGGAGGGGCAGCGCCGCCTCATCCGGGATTTCAACCTGGAGGTCCGTCGTTTCAACACTAAAGGACCCTTCGCGGCGAAATTTTCCTTCCAAACCTCCGGATCGCTCGGTGGGAAACCGATCCGTTTGGCGGCGGCGGCCACCGGCAGCCTTTCGCTGGCCGGCTTCAGGTGGGCGGAGGCCTTTTTCCAGGCTGAGAAAATACGCGCCGTCGTCGATGGCGAGAGGCTTTCGGGCTCGGGCAGCCTCAAGAACTTCACGGCCCCCCAAGTCGACTTGAGGGTGGAACTGCCCCGGATCGACTCGGCCACCCTCTCGCGTTACCGTTCAGTGCCTTCGGGAATCGCGATCCCGGCGTCGCAGCTGCGGCTGAAGGCGCGCATGCCGGCGCCGGGAGATTTCCGGGTCGACCTGCTTGAATGGTGGGCCGATCCGTTGAGGTTGAGAGCCAAGCTCGCTTATTATCCCGTCAAGAACGGTCGGGCCTTCGAGCTCTCGGCCGGCGCGCCCGCCTTGTCGCTGCAGAGGATCTCGCAGCTATGGACAGGGCTGGAGCGCTACCGTCTCGCCGGCAGCGCCGACGCGAACGTCATCCTTTATGGAGTACCGCAAGACCCCAATTCCCCCATCGGCATCAAGAAACTGATGATTCAAGCCCGAGGATTGAGCCTTTCCTTGCCGAAAGACAGGCGCTTCTCGGCGGCCAATATCCGCTTCACCGCGCAGAGGCGCTTCGCGGAGACCAGCCTGCAGGCCAGCGGCGCGGCCGTGAACGCTTACGGCAGCCGCTTTGCCGATATCAATGCCGGAGTGACATCCCGGCAGGAGAAAGTCGAGGTCGAACGCCTGGATTTCTCCTGGAATGGATCACACGTGAAGCTCAAAGGCAAGCTGGAGGGGCTGGCCTCTCCCAAGTCCGTCTACGTGGAAGGGTCGGTAGATAGGCTCGCCTTGAAGGAGGCCATCCGCGCGGTCTCGGGTATCGTCGAAGAGTTGCGTGGCGCGCCGGGAGCATCCCCCGCTCCAGCTCCCGCCGGGCCCAGGAAATGGTCGCAGGTTTTGAAGTACTCTATCCCCAAGACATTCCCGGCGATCTCGGGCCGCCTTCGGATCTCCGATCTCGTCTATCCCAATTTCAATACTTTCAATTTGGAACTCTCCTGGCAGCTCACGGGCATTTCGACGGGCTTGCGCAAGGCCAGCGGCAGCGTCCGGACGGCGTTCGGGCCGGGCCGAGTCAGCAATATCCCGGAGTTGCAGAACGAGGGGAAGGTGCTGCGCGTCCTCTTCCTCCCTTTCGTGTTCATGCACCGTTTGAACAACTCCGTCGTCTTCAGCCTGCAGACGGCCTACCCCAAGACCCTGGATTTCACGAGGCTTTATGGGGAATACGGCCTGCGGCAGGGGGTCGTCGACGTCCGGATGTTTTACGTCGACAGCCCGCAGCTGCTGGCGTTCGCCGACGGGAAGGTGGACTTCCCCCGTGAGAAGGTGGATATGCACGTTCTGACCCGGCTGACCTCCTCAAGGGGCCCTCTGCCCGAGGCGCTTTCCGACGAAAAGGGCCGGCCCTCGATCGGCTTCTTCGTGCGGCAGGACTTAAATAAGCCGACGGTGGAGGTGCAGTTCCGGAAAATGGGCGCCAACGCCATCGAGGACGCCCTGCAGCAGGCGCTTCGACGGACGGGGAAGTCTTTTTGAGCCTCTAGGCGGGAGACGAGACAATGAAACGGATGGAGAAATCCGACGTGATCAGCATGCTACAGGAGCACGGGGCCCTCATCAACGGTCACTTCGAGCTGAGGAGCGGCCTGCATAGCCCCACCTATATCGAAGTGGCGGTGGTGCTCCAATACCCCTACATGGCCCAGCGGTTGGCGCGCGGCCTGGCCGCGAAATTTCCCCAAGAGGTCGACGTGGTCGTGTCGCCGGCCATGGGGGGCGTCGTCATAGGCCAGGAGGTGGCGCGCGCCAAGAAATGCCGCGCGATTTTCGCGGAGCGCTCGGGGGCCTCCATGGGATTTAGGCGTGATTTTAAACTGTCTAGGGGCGAGCGGGTCCTGGTAGTCGAGGACGTATTGACCACGGGACACTCCACCGGCCAGGTCGTCAGCCTCGCCGCGGTCTATGGGGCGAAGGTTATCGGGGTCTGCGCCATTATCGATCGCTCGATGAACGCCCTCCCGCTGCGGGTTCCCGTCCGCGCCTTGGCCTCCTATCCTGTCGAGGTGTTCCCACCGGAATCCTGCCCCCAGTGCGCGGCGGCCGTCCCGTTGACCCGTCCTTCCAGAGGAGGCTCGGAATCGGACTGAATTCGCGCCGCGTTTGGGTCCTTTTCGCCTGCCAAGCCCTGATCGCTGGGGGCATGGCGCTGTCGTTCCCTTTTTTGGCGATCTACCTGCACCGGCAGCGCGGCATCCCGATGAGCTGGGTCGGCGGGGCTTTGGCGGCCAGCGTGGTGGTGACCTCCTTTAGCCACGGCCTCGGCGGGGAATTGTCGGACTTGATCGGCCGCAAGCGGGTGCTTCTGCTCTCGATGGCCCTACGCTCCTTGAGCGTGCTGGCAATGGCGGCCGCGGTATGGGGCGAGGCATCGTTTCCCGCCTTGACGGCCATCCATGTGCTCTCGAACTTTGTCGGCAATTTCTTCGATCCCGCCGCCCGCGGATGGATTGCGGACCACTGCGGGCCGAACGAGCGCTCGAGGGCCTATGGCCTGCTGCGCATCGCGGTTAATCTGGGCTGGGCCGCGGGGCCGGCGCTGGGCGGCGCGCTGGCCGCGAGCTCCTACCCCTTGATGTTCGCGCTCTCGGCCCTGGCGTGCGCGGCCTGCGCCGTGCTCGTTGCCCTCTATCTTGAGGATCGCCCGGGCGCGCGGCGCCAAGGCGATTTCAATTTCGGCGCCCTCTGGCGCGTCGCCGAGGATCGGCGCTTCATGCGCCTATGCTTTTTCGACGTGCTAATCGCGCTCGTGATGGCGCAGCTGGTGGTGTCGATGTCGGTGCACGCTACCACCTTCGCCGGCTTGAGCGAGGCGCAGGTGGGGATCCTGTTTTCGATCAACGGCCTTATCGTCGTGCTGCTGCAGTACCCGGTCGGGCGGCTTTGCGAGCGCTGGAAGATCAGCTCCGCCTTGGCGGCGGGCAGCCTGCTCTACGCCGGCGGCTACGGGGGCGTGGGCTTTTCCAAAAGCATGGCGACGCTCTCCGGGGCAATCGTGGTCGTGACCCTAGGCGAGATCGTGATGTCCCCCGGGCTTCAGGCGCTGGCCGCCAACATGGCGCCTCACGGCCTCAAGGGGCGCTACCTTGGAGCTCTCGGTTTTTCCCATCAGTTCGGGACGGCGCTGGGCCCTTTGATCGGCGGACTGGGCTTGGAGCACTTAAGCCCCGCTTGGGCCCCCGGACCGTGGGTCGTCCTCGCGGCGGTGGCCGTCTTGGCCGCAGGCGGGTTCGCATCCGTCGCTCGAGAGCTGAGCCCGGCCGAGGAAGGACTTTCGAGCGTCCCGGCCGCGGGAGTGTTGTCGAAAGAGGCGGTTTAATCATGGAGGGATCGTGATCGAGCGTTATGCGAGGCCGCAAATGGCCCGGATCTGGTCGGAGGAGAACCGCCTCAAGCGGATGCTGGAGGTGGAGATTGCCCTTCTGAGGGCCTTGGCGCCGAAGAAGAGCATTCCGCCCGCGGAGATTTCGACGGTCGAAAACCTGTTGAGGAAATCGATGGTGGACGCCGTCAAGCGCGGGGAGGCCAAGAGCGGCCATGAGGTGGTCAGCCTGATTCAGGCGGTTTCGGCGCAGGTATCGAAGCAGGCCCCCGCTGTGCACCGCTATTTCCATTACGGTTTGACGTCCTCGGACGTGCTCGACACCGCCTTCGCGCTGCAGCTAGTCGAGGCCGCCGCGCTCCTGCTGGAAGGGTGGAAATCGGTCGCTTCCAAGATTCGGGCGCTCGCGCGGCGACATGAGGGCGCCTGGATGGCGGGGCGCACCCATGGGGTCCACGCCGAGCCGATCACTTTCGGCGCCAAACTGGCCGGCTGGCACGCGGAGGCGCTGCGCAACGAGGAGCGCCTGCGGCGCGCCAAGGGCCTCATCGCTTTCGGGAAGGCCTCCGGCGCAGTGGGAGCATTCACCCAGCTGACCCCTGATCTGGAGCGGGAGCTCTGCCGCGCGCTCAAGCTGGAGCCCGAGCCCGTCAGCACCCAGGTCGTGCCGAGGGACCGGCATGCCGATTATTTCCACGCCCTGGTGCTTTCGGCCGCCGCGATAGAGCGCTTCGCCGTCGAGATCCGGCACTTGCAGAAGACGGAGGTCCTGGAGCTCGAGGAGCCCTTTTCGGAGAATCAGAAGGGCTCCTCCGCCATGCCCCACAAGCGCAATCCCGTCTTGTGCGAGAACCTATGCGGGCTTTCCAGGATGATCCGCTCCTACGAATCCGCGGTGGTGGAAAACGTGCCCTTATGGCACGAGCGGGATATCACGCACTCCTCGGTGGAGCGCGTGGTCTTTCCCGACGCCTGCCTGCTTTTGGACTTCATGCTCCATCGCTTCGCCTCCGTCCTCGACGGCCTGCAAGTCTATCCCAAGCGGATGCGCGCCAACCTCGAGAGCTCGCTCGGGTTGATCTTCTCACAGCGCGTGTTGCTGCGCTTGATCGACCGGGGCCTGGGGCGCTTGGAGGCCTACGACGCGGTTCAGCGCTGCGCCATGAAGGCGTTCAAGCGCCGCGAGCCCCTGCTCGGCGTGCTCCTCGCCGATAAGACGGTCGCGCGCTCCCTCTCCCCTAAGGAGCTGCGCGAATGCTTCGAGCTTTCCGGGTATAAGAAGGCAGTCCAGGATATCCTCAAGCGCGGGGGCGTGCTCTGACCATCGCCCTGCTCACGGATTTCGGCTTGCGCGATCCCTTCGTGGGGATCGTCAAGGGCGTGATTCTATCGCGCTCGCCGTCGGCGCGCATCGTGGACTTGTCCCATGGAATCCCCCCGCAGGATCTGCGCGCGGCCGCCTTGGCGCTGCGCTCGGCCGTCGATTATTTCCCGGAGAATACCCTTTTCGTCTGCGTTGTTGATCCGGGGGTCGGCTCCCAGCGCAGGATCTTGTGGGCCCGCTCGGACCGCCACCAGTTCCTGGCCCCCGACAACGGCCTCTTGAGCTGGGCGGCGGCCCTTCGCCCGCTCAAGGAGCTGCGAGAGGTGCGCAACCGCCGCCTATTTTTGAGAGGCGTCGGCTCGACCTTTCACGGGAGGGACCGCTTCGCGCCCGTCGCGGCCCAGCTGCACGAGGGGCTGGAGCCTGCCCGGCTCGGGCCGAGGGTGCGCTCCTTCGCGCGCATCCCTTTTCCCCCCGTCCAGCGCTCCGGCCGTGCGCTCATCGGCGAGATACTGGTGGTCGATCATTTCGGCAACGCGGTGACGAATTTGGAGTCCTCCCGGCTTAAGGGCCGAAGGATCCGTTTCGCCGGCCGCGACCTGGGTCCCCTGCGGCCTAGCTACTCTTCAGTGCCGAGAGGAAGTGCAGTGGTCGTCTCGGGCTCCCTGGGCCTGGCGGAGCTGTCGGTGCGCGAAGGCGATTTCGCGCGGGACTTTGCGGCAAGAGTGGGGGACCCTGTCCATGCCTGATGCCTTGCTTACCGTACGGCTTAAGCCCAACGAGGAGAAACGGATCTTGGCGGGTCACGCGTGGGTATTTTCCAACGAGATCGAGTCGGTGACGGGAGCTCCCGGCCCCGGAGACGCCGTCGTGGCCGAAACCTCCCGGGGGGCCCTTCTCGGCATCGGCTTTTACCACCCCCACAGCCTCATCGCCTGGCGGCTCCTATCGAGGCGTGCGGAACCGCTGGACCTGGAATTCTTCAAGCGCCGCCTGGGCCGCGCGGCGCAGTACCGCGAGTCCCTGTACCCCGGGCTCAGGTCGTATCGCCTTTGCTTCGGCGAGTCCGACGCTTTGCCCGGACTGGTGATCGACCGCTATGAGGACGTCTTCGTGCTCGAGCTTCTTTCGGCGGGCATGGAACGGCGGTTGGAGCTCATCGCCCAGGCGCTGGAGGAATTGTTCTCCCCGCGCGGCGTCTATCTCAAAAACGACCATCCGGCGCGTTCGCTCGAGGGGCTGTCGCTCCAGTCGCGCGTCCTTTCGGGGGAAGTGCCTCCGCGCGTGCAGATCGAGGAGGGGGGGCTGCGCTTCTCCGTGGGGCTGACGGAAGGGCAGAAAACTGGCTTTTACTTCGACCAGCGGGACAACCGCGCCTGCCTGCAGCCCTACTTTAAGGGCCGCAACGTGCTCGACCTCTACAGCTATGTGGGAGCTTTCGCGCTGCGCGCGGCCAAAGCCGGGGCGCGGCAGGTCTTCGGGCTCGACAGCTCGGCCGCGGCGATTGGCCTGGCCCGGGAGAACGCGGCGCTTAACGGCCTCGAGCAGCTCTGCCACTTCGACGAGGGCGACGCCGAGGAGGTGCTGGAGGCTTTCGGGTCTTCCGCGCAGCCCTTCGCTCCCGATTTCATCCTTCTCGATCCGCCGAGCTTCGCCCCTTCCAAGAAGCACCTGCTCAAGGCCCTGCGCGCCTATACGCGCCTTAACACCGCCGCGGCCCGCTGCCTTCCGCCGGGGGGGCTATTGGCGTCGAGCACCTGTTCGCACCACGTCGGCAGGGAGGCGTTCGTCGGCATGCTGCGCGAGGCCACGGCGAAGGCCGGCCGCTCCTGCCGCCTCTTGGAGCTGCGCACGCAGGCCAAGGACCATCCGATCCTGCTCGCGATGCCGGAGACGCAGTACCTCCACTTCGCGCTGCTCGAAGTCACGTGAGAGGCGACGGCGCGCTGCAGCGGCTGCTGCGCGTCATCCAACGCAAGCATGAGGCAGGCCTCGCCGAGAAGCGCCTCCGGTACGCGGCGGAGCTCTCCTTGCGCGTGGCCGCCGGTACGGCCTTAGACGGCCTGCGCTTTTTGGGCTCCGAAAGGCAGGGCGGCGCCGAGGAGCTGTTGTTCGCCTGCCCGCGAAACGATTCGAGGCTAAGGCCGGGCAGCCGCCTGCTGCTGAGCCGCGGCGACCCGAGTCGTCCGGCCGCCAGGGTCGAACTCGTCGATGACCGCGTCGAGAACGGGGGTTGCGTATTGCGCCTGGCCCTGTTGGCGCGAGAGGACGGCTCGGCTTGGTCGGGCGACGGGTGGGTCCTAGACGAGGACCACGTCGACCTTCGAGGGATCGAGCTGTCGATATTGGATTTGTCGGCCGAGGCGGGGCTCGAGTCCTGGCTGGAGGGAGGCGATAGGCCTTCGGCCCCGGAAGGCGCTATGGGGCAGGGCGGATTGGACGAGGCCTTTGACCGCGCTTCCTTGGACGGGCCGTGGGACGCCTTCCAGGGGCCGCCGGGTACAGGGAAGACTCATTTGTTGGCCCGGGTCGCCTTGGACGCGGCGTTGAACAAGGGGCGGCGAGTGCTGGTCACGGCCGTCTCGCACCAGGCGATCGGCAACGCGCTTTCCCAGTGCTACTGGCATGCGGCCGAAAGGAGCGACGAGGCCGCAAGGGCCCTGAGGCGTGAGGGATTTTTCAAGATCGGCAGTTCCCGCGTGGCGATGGCGGCCCTTCCCGCCGATATCCGCTCGGCTAGGCGCCTGCCGAAGGCGCCGGGCCCCTGGATCGCGGGAGCCACCCTGTACGCGCTTTTTGCCGGCGTGGAGGAGTCCTCGCAGCTTCCGCTCGCCGATCTCGCGCTGTTTGACGAGGCCGGTCAAGCGCCGCTTGTCTTGGGTTTGGGCGCGCGTCTGGCCGCTCGGCGCGCCGTTTTTATCGGCGATGATCGGCAGCTCCCTCCCGTTCATGCCCTATCGTCGGAGGAGGAACGGGAGGAGGCGGCGTCCGAGTCCGTGCTGCAGATGGTCCGCGCGCGCTACGGTCCGCCCTTTTTTCTCAGCCAAACGCGGCGCATGAACGCGGAACTATGCCGCGCCGTCAGTGACTGCTTCTACGGGGGCGGGCTCTCCTCCGTCGAGTCGGCGGCCAGCAGGCGCCTGCCGCTCCGAGGGCCGCCGAGGCCCCCTTTCGACGGGATCTTGGCCGCCGAGCACAGCCTCGTCTTCCTGGACGTGAGGGAAAAGGCCTCGCGCTCCTTCTCGGATTCCCAGGCGCGCTGGGCCGCAGCGGCGGCCGCGGAGGCGGTGCGTTGCGGCATCGCGCCGCGAGAGATCGGGTTCATATCGCCGTTCAGGGCGCAGTGCAACCGCATCCGCAGGCATCTGCAGGAAATCGGCGTGGCCCATGAAGAGATGCTGGTGAGCACCGTCGAACGGTTCCAGGGGCAGGAGCGCGAGATGATCGTACTCTCCTGGGCATCCTCGGACGCGTCGTACCTTGCCCGGACCAGGGGCTTTTTGTTCTCGGCCCAGCGCCTCAATGTCGCCGTTAGCCGCGCCAGGACCAAGGTGCTTTTTATCGGAGCCCTCGAGCCCTTGGAGGAATTCGCGCGCTCCGCGGATCCGGACGATCCGGCGGCCGAGGGTGCCAGGGCCTTCTTGCGCCTGCTCTCGCATGCCAGGGTGTTCCGGGGACTGGAGCCGGCATGAGGCTGCGCTGGAAAATGGCCGTGGGCGCGGGCTCGATCTTGGCTTCAGCGACCGCCGCCTATATCCTATGGCTTCCCGACGTGTCCTTCCTCGCGCTCGAGAACCCCAGGTCCACCGCCTATATCGAGCATTACGTCAAGCGCAGCGTCCGCCAGGGGAGGAAGCCCGCGGTATTCATGCGATGGGTCCCCTTGTCGCACATCTCTCCCCACTTGGCCCATGCCGTGGTGATCGCCGAAGACGACATGTTCTACCGGCATGGGGGCGTGGATTGGGAGTCCCTGCAGAAGGCCTTCGATTACAACCTCCGACGAGGCCGTTTCGCGCGCGGCGCGAGCACTATCACCCAGCAGACCGCCCGCAACCTCTTTCTGTCTCCTTCGAGGAACCCTTTGCGCAAGATAAAGGAGACGCTCATCGCATGGAAGCTGGAGCGGGCCCTGACCAAGGACCGCATCCTGGAGATCTATCTCAATATCGCGGAGTGGGGCGTCGGGATCTACGGGGTCCAGGCCGCCAGCCGCGCGTATTTCGGCAAGGATGCTTCCCAGATCAATCCCGAGGAGGCCGCCGCCCTCGCGGCCGCCCTGCCGAGCCCCTGGCGCTGGAACCCCTTGCGGGAGGCGGGGCCGAAGATGCTCCGCCGGCGCGAGGTGCTTCTCGAGCGCATGCAGCGCGCCGGCTACCTTCCGGGCGGCGACTTAGCTGAGGTGGCGCGGGTGGACATGTCGACGACTCCGGTGCGCCCCTCGCCTCGTCGGCCCGCAGCCGAACAATATAGGTCCTTAGACCCATAACGTGAGGACCTTTGGACCCATGCGCGTCCTAGGCCTTTTCAGTATCCTGCCCGCATGAAGCGGTTCTCAGGGAGGGAGAAAATCATGAGGGGTTGGATCACGCTCGTTTTCGTCTTGTGCCACGCGTCCATCGGCTCGGCGCAGCTGACCGTCAAGGGCCAGAAGAGCCCGCGCTCGGAGCGGCGCATCCTCGTCGGCTTCAAGCCGGGAGTCGACAGGGGAGAGCGCGTCAGCGTCTTGAAAACCCTGGGCCTGGAGCCTGCCGAGGAGATACGCTCGCTGGGGGTGGTGGTGGCGCAGCCCTCGCAAGAGGAGTTCCGCACCGCCGCCGTGGCGAGGATATCCCAGCACCCCTCCATCCTGACGGCCGAAGAGGACGTCTGGATACAATGGGATCTCGAGGACGCTCCCGCCGGCTCCTTCCATCAGACGCCGATGCCGTCTCTCGGCGAACTTTCGGGCCAATTGCCTTCCTTCAAGCGCGAAGAGCTCGGCGACAGGGAAATCCCCTGGGGCGTGCGGCGGGTTAACGCTCCCACGGTCTGGGCCAAGAATCGCGGAGAGGGAGTGCGCGTCGCCGTGATCGATACCGGCGTCGACTTCCGCCATCCGGACCTCGCGCCGAACCTCTCGGGCGGCCTCAATACCTTCGATGAGCAGGCCCCTCCGCTCGATGATCAGGGCCACGGCACGGCGATGGCCGGCATCGTAGCGGCGGTCAAGGACGGCCGTGGCGTGGTGGGGGTGGCGCCCAAGGCGAAGCTTTACGCCGTGAAGGTGGCCGACGCCACCGGCGGCGGACGGCTCTCAAACATGATCGAGGGCATACTCTGGTGCGCCGATCAGCGCATGCATGTCGCCAACATCTCGATGGGCATGAAGATGGACAGCGCCTTCCTCAACCGCGCGATCAAGTACGCGGTGAGCCGAGGCGTCACGATCGTGGCGGCCGCCGGGAATTCCGGCCGAACCGTCGACCCCTCCGTGTCTTATCCGGCGGCCTACCCCGAGGTTATCGCGGTCTCGGCGGGCGATCCCAACGATCAAATCGCCGGTTTCTCGAGCCGGGGACCTGAGATCGACTTCCTGGCGCCTGGGGTGCAGATCCTTTCCGCCGAGATGGGCGGAGGTACGGCGGCGCATTCGGGGACTTCCCCGGCCGCCCCGCACGTGGCGGGCCTGGCGGCGCTGGCCGTCGCGCAGGGAGCCAAGAGCCCTGCCGCCGTGCGCTCGGCCTTGGACGCGGCTGCGGTCAAGGTCAGCGGGCTCGGCCCGGCGGAGCAGGGTGCCGGCGTCATCGACGCCGCGCGGCTGATCCATAAAGCTCGTTAGCCTGGGCCCCGGGCGCGGGTCTGTCGTCAATATTCTGGTGACGACCCGAGGCATTTTTGTAGTCGGGCTTTTGTTCCTCGCGTATGGGACGAGTGCGGCGGAGTCCACAGGCACCGCCAAGAACTGGAAGGAATCGGCCGAACTCACACTGATCAATACCACCGGCAACAGCCGCGCTACGACTTACGGGGCCAAGCAGCTCTTCACCTATAACCGAGGCCGTGCCGGCGTCGAAGTCAAGGCGGGCGCGTTGGGTTCGAAAAGCGGGCGTTCGGTCACCGCCGAGCAGTATAACGCCAGCGAGAAGGTGACCTGGAAAATCCGGGGGGCTTTCTATAACTTCGAGCGCTTCGCCTGGGACAAGAACCGCTTCGCCGGCATTCTCAACCGTTACGACGCTTCGGGAGGGTTCGGTTGGGGGTTTTTCGAGAATAGGTCGAACCAGCTGCTGGTGGAGTTCGGCGGCGCCTATATCAGCGAGGAGCGCAGCGCGTCGGGGAAGAACGAGTTCGCTTCCGGTAGGGCCTTCACGAAATTCACCAGGGCCCTGGGGCCGAATTCGCGTTTCGTCCAAGAAGGGACCTACAATCGCAATTTCAAGGACGGCCGCGATTACCGCGTCCACACCGACACGGCTTTGATCGCCTCGATCTCCACCCACCTGTCGCTGAAGGTCTCCTACGAGTGGAGGCGGGTCAACCGGCCGCCGGCGGGATTCGTCAAGGACGACACCATCACGGCCATGGCCATCATTTTAAATTACTAAGGCGGTTGACGGTCCAGGTTCTCAAGGCAGCGTTTACGCGCTTCGGGCGCGTGGCTCGGCTATAGCGAGGGTCGGGCGAAAAATTCTAAAGTTATCCTGATGCCGGCGATCTCGGAGCAATTCATGCAGCTGGCCATCGAGGCGGCCCGCAAGGGCTGTTCGGAGGGGGCGGGCGGCCCCTTCGGGGCCTGCATCGTCCACAAGGGGAAGGTGCTGTCGGTCGGCCACAACACGGTGCTCCGCGGGAAGAACCCGACCTTGCACGCGGAGATCTGCGCGATTAATTCGGCGACGCTTAAGCTCGGCACGCACGAGCTATCCGGCTGCGATATCTATTCGACTACGGAGCCCTGCGTGATGTGCTTTGCGGCCATCAATTGGGCCAAGATCGGCCGCGTCTATTTCGGAACTAGGGTCAACGACGTCAAAAGGCTGGGCTTCAACGAGCTCACCATTTCCAACCGCACCCTCAAGCGGCTCGGCCGAAGCAACATCCGCCTCTATCCCGGGTTCCGCCGGAAGGAATGCCTCGAGCTGCTCGATTATTGGAAAGGCCTGCCGGGCCGCCGCACCTATTGATGGCCTCCTCCCAGACTCTCGCCGACTGGGTGCGCGATCTCCCCAAGCCCGCCGTCGCCTGCACCTTGGTGGAGGTAGTCGGGAGCGCGCCGCAGTCGGTCGGCGCCAGGATGTGGGTCGGAGCCGAGCGCTTCCTGGGCACGCTGGGCGGGGGGGAATTCGAACGGCGGGTCCTCGATCACGCTAGGCGAATGCTGCGCGAGGGGCGCCAAGCCCCGGCGCTCATGGAATTCGTGCTCTGCAAGGAGATGGGGCAATGCTGCGGCGGCCGCGCCCGCGTGTTCTTCGAGCCGGTGCTTCCTAAGAAATCGGCGGTCCTCTTCGGCGCGGGCCATGTGGGCCGCGCCGTGGCCGAAGTGCTCGCGGGAACTCCCGCCGATGTCCTGCTCGTCGACGGACGGCCGGAATGGGCGAAGGCCGAAGACCTGCCCTCGGGGGTCGAATCGAGGCTCGAGGACCCGCTCGCCTACGCGCGCTCGAGGCGTTGGGGGGAGCGCGACGCCTGCTGCGTCTTCACCCACAGCCACGAGCTCGATTTCCAGCTCGTTTCTTTTCTATTGCCCCAACCCCTCGGATTCCTGGGCTTGATTGGTTCCGAGCACAAGGCCGCGGTGTTCCGCGCCCGCTTGGGCTCCGGACCAGACGGGTCGGAGCTGCAGGCACTCTGGGACGAGAAGATGCATTGCCCCCTGGGCATCCCCTTGGACAGCAAGAATCCGAAGGTGATCGCCGTCTCCATCGCCGCGGAATTGCTTCGGGAATGGGGCCTTCGCGAACCGGAAGCTCCCGAGCTCCATGGCGCCGCTCGCTAGCCAGGTCTATCTCCTGGCGGCTGGGGAAGGCCGGCGGGCCGGCGGGCCGAAGGCCTGGCGGCTATTCGAAGGGCGCTCCTTGCTCGAGCGCCAAGTGGAATTCCTTTCCCGGCTTTTTCGCCCCGAGGACATCGCCGTGACCGTGCAGGAGGGATGGCAGGAGCGCGTCCGAAAAATCGACCCGGATATCCTCTGGATTCCGGAGGATCCGAAACAGACAGCTTTGGGCGCGTTGCAGGCCCTGCTGCTCCGCTCGCCGATCCGGGATTGGGCCTTCCTCTATCACGTCGACATGCCCGTTTGGGAGAAGGGACTGTTCGAAGGGCTTTACAAGCATATCCCGGCGGCCCGGTCGCGGGGCGAGGAATCGATCGCGCCGAGCCATGGCGGGAGGAAAGGGCATCCGGTGCTGATAGCCGCCCCCCTGGCCCCGGGCATCGCCGCCCTGGACCCGTCCACAGGCAGGCTCGACCATTGGTTGAGGGAGCGGCGGCAATCCGTCGTCGAGCTGCCGTATCCTTGCATCCATTCCAATTGGAACCATGCCAACCTTCGCGCTGCGTAGCCGGCGCGTCGTGACGCCGCAGGGCCTGCGGCCGGCCACGGTGCTGGTCCGCGACGGCAAAATCGAGGCCGTCGAGCCGTTCGAGTCCTCCGCCGGAACTTTTGGACTTTTAGACGCCGCGGAGAAGCTGTTGATGCCGGCCCTGGTGGATACCCATGTGCACGTCAACGAGCCGGGCCGCGCCGAATGGGAGGGCTTCGAAACCGCTACCCAGGCGGCGGCGGCCGGCGGCGTGTCGACGCTCGTCGATATGCCGCTCAACAGCGTCCCGGTCACGACCAGCCTCCGGGCACTCGAGGCGAAACGCCGCTCGGCGCAGGGCAAGTGCTGGGTCGATTGCGGGTTTTGGGGCGGAGTGGTGCCAGGCAACCGGGGCGAGCTCGAGGCGATGATCGACGCGGGGGTTTTCGGCTTCAAGGCCTTCCTGATCGATTCGGGAATCCCGGAATTCCCGGCGGTCGAGGAGCGCGATCTCAGGGAGGCGATGCCCGTGCTTGCGCGCCGCGGCGTGCCTCTGCTGGCGCACGCCGAGCTTTGCGGCCCGGCGCCCATTCCCCGGAATTCCCGCCGCTATAAGGATTACCTCGATTCCAGGCCCAAGGCATGGGAGAACGAGGCGGTGCGGATGCTCTCGAGGCTTTGCCGCGAGACCGGATGCCGCGTGCACGTCGTGCACCTTTCCTCGGCGCAGGCCCTCGAGTCGCTACGCGAGGCCAAGGCGGAGGGGCTGCCCATGAGCGCCGAGACCTGCCCGCATTACCTCTGCCTCTGCGCAGAGGATGTCGGCGACGGGCGCACGGAGTTCAAGTGCGCGCCGCCCATCCGGGAGGCGGCCAATCGCGAGCGGCTCTGGGAGGCGCTGGCGGACGGGACGATCGACTTTATCGTCTCCGATCATTCCCCCTGCCTCCCCGAGCTCAAGGAGCTCGAGTCGGGCGACTTCCAGCGGGCCTGGGGCGGGATCTCCTCGCTCCAGTGGGGATTGCCGGCGGTCTGGACGGAGGCCCGCTCGCGCGGGTTCTCCGCGGAGCGCATGGCGGCGTGGATGTCCGCCGCTCCGGCGGCATTCGCCGGGCTGCGCTCGAAGGGCGCCGTGGAGGTTGGCAAGGACGCCGACCTGGTCGTCTGGGACCCCGACGCGTCCTTCACGGCCGATCCCCGGGGCCTCAAGCACCGGCATCGAGTCAGCCCTTACGCGGGACGAAAGTTCTTCGGGGTGGTGGAGACGACGTTCCTGAGAGGCGAGAAAATATATGAGCGAGGAAATCTTGCAGGGCCTTGCGGAGTCGCCCTCCGCCGCGAAAGCGCCGCCGTTCACCGATCTGCCTGACCTGGCGTCTTCCCGCCTGGGGGCGCGAGTGCTGGCGGCCAACGACGACTTCTTCGCCCCTAAGGAAAACCTGATCAAGCCGGAGCCGGCCGTCTTCATCAAGGACAAATACACCAGCCGTGGGAAATGGATGGACGGCTGGGAGACGCGTCGGCGTCGCGCGCCGGGGCATGATTGGTGCCTGTTGCGGCTCGGCTGCCGCGGCACCTTGCGTGGAGTCGACGTCGACACGAGCCACTTCCTCGGCAACTATCCCGAGCACTGCTCGATAGAGGCCTGCGACCTTCCGGTGGGAGCGTCCTTGAGGAAGCTGGAGGCCGCCTCGTGGACCGAGATTCTTCCCAAGTCGCCCCTCAAGGGGGGGACCCATAATCTCTTGGCGATAGGCAGCGCTACGCCCTGTTCCTTCCTGCGCCTGCGCATCTACCCCGACGGCGGGGTCGCGCGCCTGCGGGCCTATGGGGAGGTGGTTCCGGATTTTTCCAAGTCCCGAGGGCTCATCGACCTGGCCTCGGTGCTCAACGGTGGCTGGGTCACCGCCAACAGCGATCGTTTCTTCGGCTCCCCCGGCAACATGCTCATGCCCGGCCGGGCCCGCAACATGGGCGACGGGTGGGAGACCAAGCGGCGCCGCGGCCCGGGGCATGATTGGGCGATCGTGCGCCTAGGTGCCGCTGGCCGGATCCAGAAGGTCGAGCTCGATACCAACCACTTCAAGGGCAATTATCCCGACGCGTGTTCGCTGGAAGGCGGCGACGGTTCGAGCTGGACCGAGATCCTTCCAAGGACCAAGCTGAGGCCCCACACGCGGCATTTTTTCCAAAAGGAGATCACCCACTCCGGTCCCTTCAGCCAGGTGCGCATCAATATCTACCCCGACGGCGGGGTGAGCCGCCTGCGGATCTATGGACTCGTTGGGCCGGTTCAATAAGCTCGGCGAGGCCGAGGCGCGCGAGGCGCTCTTGCGCTGCTGCGGGTCACGCCGCTGGGTGGAGGCCATGCTGGCCGAGCGCCCCTTCGCCGACAGGGAAGCGCTCATCGAGCGCGCCGGCAAGGCTTTCCTGGCGTTGGACCGAACGGACCTGCTGGAGGCTTTCTCGCAACACCCCAAGATAGGCGACTTGCGGAGCCTCAAGGCCAAGTTCGCGGGCACCAGGGCTTGGGCCAAGGACGAGCAGGCCGGTGCCGCGCAAGCCGATGAGAGGGTGCTCGCCAGCCTGGCCGAGGCCAACGAGGCCTATGAGAGGAAATTCGGCTACATCTTCATCATCTGCGCCACTGGCAGGAGCGCGGCCGAGATGCTGCGCGAGCTCCTGCGGCGGATGGGGCAGGATCCCGAGACCGAGCTGCAAACGGCGGCGCTCGAGCAGGCCAAGATCACGAGGCTTCGGCTGGAGAAGCTGCTCAAAGATTACTAGACTAGCACCTCATGAGCCTTAGCACGCACGTGCTCGACACCGCGCGCGGCCGTCCCGCGAAGGGAGTGCCCGTCACGGTCGAGATTTTCACCGAGGCCGGGTTCCGCAAGCTCGCCGAGGGCCGTACGAATGCGGACGGGCGCATCCCGGCCCTGCTCGGCTCGGGAACGATGCGCAAAGGCCTCTACCGGATCGTGTTCAATACCAGCGCCTATTTCCGCGCGGCGAAGGTTAAGAGTTTCTTCCCGATGGTGGCCGTCAACGTCTCGATCGCCGACCCGAAGAGCCACTATCATATCCCCTTGTTGCTGAGCCCTTTCGGCTATTCGACCTATCGTGGCAGCTAGGGCAATCGCGCCCGTCCTCCTGCTTGCATGTTCGGCCCTCGTCGTCCGCGCCGAAGAGCCGGCGGGCAGAGCGCTTATGCGTGCCCACGGCTGCATGAGCTGCCATCGAATCGGGGAACGGGGGGGCAACGCGGGCCCCGATTTGAGCGTCGTGGGCCTGCGACATTCCCGCGAGTGGCTCGAGCGCTGGCTCAAGGACCCCCGCGCCTGGAAGCACGATACGGCGATGCCGAATTTCCGGCTCTCCGACGGCAGCCGTTCGGCCATCGTCGATTATCTCGCTTCCCTGCGAGGCAGGGACTACATAAAGGAAAGCGCCCATGGGGATCCGCTCGAGCGGGGCCGGCGGATTTACCTTCGCGCCGGCTGCGTCGCCTGCCACGGCGCCGGGGGGCGCGGCGGGCATCCCAACAATAACGTTGCCGGAGGCCGCATCCCGGCCTTGGATCGGGTGGCCGAGGGCTTCTCTCCGGAGGAGCTGGAGCAGCGCATCCGCCGCGGCCGCAGGCCGGACAAGGAGGACCCGCGGGGACCAGACCCATTGGTCGCGATGCCCGCCTGGGGAGCCCTGCTGTCCGACGCCGAGATCAAGGACGTCTCGGCCTATGTATCGTCGCTCAATACTGGGGCGCGCCAAGACTGGTGAGGTTCGATGGATATCCAATGGAATGAGTGGCTCAACCTGCTCGCGCGCTGGATCCACGTGATCGCCGGGATCATGTGGATCGGGCAGACCTATCTGTTCAACTGGATGGAGCGGGCGTTGACGCCTCCCTCCCCGGCCAAGAAGAACATCTCGGGCGAGCTATGGATGGTGCACGGCGGGGGCTTTTATCTGGTCGAGAAGCAGAAATGGCCCGAAATTATGCCTCGGAGGCTGCATTGGTTCAAATGGGAGGCGGCCTCTACCTGGCTCAGCGGCGTGTTCCTTCTAGGCGTCGTCTATTGGAGCAGGCCCATCCTGTTGGAGTACGGCTCTTCGCTCAGCCAGGCCCAGGGCGTGGCCATTTCCGTCAGCGTTCTTATCGGCGGATGGGTTCTTTATAACTTGGTCTGGCGTTCGCCGCTGGGCAAAAGCGAGCTTCTAGGCGCGGCGGTATCCTGGGCGCTGGTGCTGGCCCTGGCCTGGGGGCTCGGACAGGTGTTGAGCGATCGTGCGGCCTACCTGCATATCGGCGCGATGTTCGGCACCATCATGGTGGCCAATGTCTGGATGGTGATCCTACCCAATCAGCGCAAGATGATTGAGATCAGCAAGGCCGGCGGCGTTGCCGACCCCAGCCTGTCCGCGCGCGCGGCGCGCTGCTCGAAGCACAACACCTACATGAGCGTTCCGTTGATATTCACGATGCTCAGTAATCATTTCCCAGAAGCCACATTCGGCCGGCCTTACGGCTGGCTGGTCCTGGGCGTGCTCGTGCTGCTGGGATGGTGCGCGGCGAAACTCATCCGAGACCATCTCTAAAGCCCCATCGCGCGGCCGCCGGCCCTGTTATATTCTGCCACGATCGCCTCCCGGGCCGCCTGATAGGCCTCCGACGTGATGGGATGGACGATGTCGAAGTACTCCTTCTCCCGTTCCCCGGTCCCCTTGCGTTGGGGAAATGAGATGAACGGCGCCTCCTTTCCTTGCACGATGCGGATATCCTTGATGACGAAGGAGTCGGCGACCACGAGCTCCGCGAAGCCGAGCAGCGTGCTTTTGCCGCTAGCGGCTTGGTAGAGCCTTACTTTCGCTTGTACGGCGGGTGCGCTGTTTTTGGACATGTTATCCCTCCTTTGACGGCACCCTTATATACGAACGAGCAAGCAAAAAGTTCCAAAAATTTTGATGAGTCAAACCGCATGCCATGAGTTATTGCGACTCGATTTCGAGAAAAAAGCTTAATTTTAAAGGGCTTAGTTCTTAGATTTTCCGGTGACCGGAAAACCGGATTAGGGTACGCCTTTTCGGACCGAACAAAATCGAGCTTCCTTTATGTAACCGTGGGCGCGGTAAAACCGCTCCAGAGTCGCATAGCGGGTCGCCGGGTCCAAGCCGATATTGAGCCTTAATTTCTGAAGATCGACGGGACACAAATGCATCGGCTGCCGATCGCTCTCCTCAAGCGAGTTGGATCCGTTCATGACGCATTGATAGGCGAGGCAATGGTCGATCCCCAAGACGTGGCCCAACTCGTGGACGGCGGTCGTCAGAGTCCGTTGCTCCAAGGTCGCGCCCTTGGGCTGGCCGCGGTATCGCTCGCTCAGCCGCGCCAGTGAGAAGACGCCGGCGGCCAGGTCTTCCCGAGCCAGGCCGAATACGAAGTCGTCGTCGTCCGTATAGAGATCTTCAGTCAAGAAGCCCGCGACGGCGAAGGCGTCGGTCGGTGCATTTTTGTGAAGCTGCTTCAGCAAGGATTCTGCCTCGAATTGTCGGCGCTTGGGGCGCCAGGCTCGCCGGTCGGGCTCGATTCCCGGCAGGATTTTCGCCGGGGTCCCGAAGAAGGCTTCCAAGTATTCCCGAGCCGTTTCCATCAAGCGGGCGTGTTGCGCCTCGATCCCGCCGAGCGGCTGCACATAGATCGTTCGACGGGAAGGGCGCCACTTATTTTCCAAGCCTTTGAGGTATTCCTCGACCGACTGGGGCTTCTCCTCGGGATGATCCCAGCGCCAATCGCCTTCCTGCGGAGGCCCGAGACGCTTGAAGCCGGTGTCGTCAAGCGGGGTCCTCGTCCGAAAGTTCGTGAGATCCTTCGAGACGCTCGCCACGTCTTCATTGAAAAACGCGCGGACCGCTAGCGGATGGACGACGGTGAGGAGCACCGATGCGGCGAGGATCGAGAAGCTCATCCCGCTTTTATACACCGCCTACCCCCGGGGCGCAAGGGACGGCGGCTCTCGAGAATCTTGAGGAAGGACCGAGACTGGAATTCCTCTTTCCTCAAGCCGGTGGCCCGCGCCTCCTCGAGCGTGATGGCCCCGCAGCTGAGCCCGCGTAGAAGAAATTGAGCAGGCAGGCTAAAGATCATTCGCCTCCGAGAGTTCCTTATAACGCTCCGGATATTTTTTCTTGAAGGCGTCGACCAGTTTTTTTCGATGCGCTTTCCAGGTGGCGGCGTTTTTGCCGAGTTTGCGCTGGTTGGAGTCATAGACCAAAAACTCCCATATCGCCTTGCCCTCGGGCTTGTCGATTTTGCATCCCGGCTTCGACATCATACGTTTGACGTAACGAGACCAGACATCTGCTTCCGGTTGCCAAACGGTCGGGTCTTTGAATATTTCGGGACTCGATTTCTTCCATTCCGCAAGCGCCGCGCGTTTTAACGACATTCGTTTCTCAGGGTCATCGATGCGTTCATCATTGACGTAAGGTTCTACGAAGCGGGAGTTAAGCGGCCGAGCGGGCTGATGGCACTGGGAGCAGCGAGCCTTCAATAGCATGTACCCCTCTTTAAACCGGGAAGGATAGGCCTTCACCCTCGCATCGATCTCCTGTGGGCCAAGATCATTCGGATACGGATTCTGCGTGGCTTTTTCCTTTTCCAGCTCCGCGGCGCTCTTTTTCGTTTCCACTCGAGGGCCTGAAATACAGATAGAAGGTAGTAAGAAGCAGGCAAGGATCAGTTTTTTCATTTTTTGCGATTCTCCAATATTTTAAGGAATGACCGTGACTGGAATTCCGCCTGCGTCAACCCGGTAGCCTGGGCCTCCTCGAGCGTGATGGCCCCGCAGTTGAGCCCGCGCAGGAAGAAATTGAGCAGTCCTTGCCCCGTGGCCGCGTCGTCGAAAACGTCGCCGACCAAGGTCGCCTGGGCCGCCTTCTCGACGAAGTTCTTGAGCCGCGCCGAGGCGGCGTCCAAGCCCTTGAGGAAGAAATAGAAAACCGCCGCGTAGCGGGTCGGAAGCTGCGCGGGGTGCAGGTCCCAGCCCTCGTAAAAGCCGCCGACGAGCGAATGCTGGATATGGTCGAAGTGGAGCTTCCAGGCCCGGTGCACCGCCGCGCGATTCTCGTCGATCTGCCCGCGCGAGAGGGCCTCGCCCTGAGAGGCGCGGTGGATCGGCACCGGCATCACGTTGGTGGCGCCGTCGGAGAGCTGTATGCCCCGCTGGGCCAGCGAGACCTGCATGGCGTGCTTGGCGAAATCGCAGGCCGGGTGGTCCATGGCCTGGTGGTTCGCCGTGATGTTGCAAAGCGCCGTGTAATCGTAGGTGCCGAAATGGGCGGCGACGCAGCGGCCTTGCAACGCGTCGACGAGCGAAGGCAATACCAACTCCCCCTTCTCGCCGAATATGGACTGGGGCGTTTCGACCATGAGCTCGACCTTCAAGGCGCCGTTTTTTAAGCGCAGCCTCCGCTCGAGCGCGCCTAGGGCCTTGGCCAGGGCGGCGGGTTGGGCGGGCGAGGTGATCTTGGGCAGGGTGACGACGAATCGCGGGGGCAGCGACTTCTTGCCGCAAGACAGGAGGGTGGTCAAGAAGATGTCGAGCGTGCGCAGCGAGCGAGCGCGCAGGGGCTCGGAGAGAGGCTTCATGCGCATGCCGATGAAGGGAGGCAGCGTCCCTTGGGCTAGACCCTCGGCGAGCTCCACGGCGGCTTGGACCGCGTGGGCGTCCTCCTCGGCGTCCGGGCGGTTGCCGTATCCGTCCTCGAAATCGATGCGGAAATCCTCCACGGGCTCGCTCTGGAGCTTGGCCAGGACCCGGGCGTATACCGTTTCGGCCAGCCGCCCCTCATCGATGCCGAGAGCCGATGCGAGTTCCCGGAAGGTGGGCGCGTATTCGGACAAGGACTTGAGCGCGAGCGCGCCCATCTTGCCGGCGCTGTCTCGCTTGAACAGATGCGCCCCGCCGTAGACGACGTGCACGGGCTGGCGCTCGCCCGAGTCCCCGGGATGCGAGCGCGCGAAGGCCGCGTTGCCGCGCTTAAGGGCCGAGAAAACGGGGTTTAGGTCCGCGGGTTTTAGAGAGCTTTTCGGCGTCATCGTTGGTTCTCCAGGAATTCTCTGAGGAGATTGCGGGACACGGCCAGGCGGTATTCGGCCGTCGAGCGCACGTCGTCGATCGGAGAAACGTCGCGCTCGAGCAGCGTGCAGGCGTGATCGATCGCGGGGCCATCGAGCCTTTTCCCGCGGAGGAAGGACTCGGCGGACTTAAGCCTCCGCACGGTCGGGGCCATGCTGCCTAAGGCGAAACGCAGCTCCTCGACCGCGCCGCCGGAGGAAAGCCACAGGAGCCCCGCCGCCACGGTCTTAGAAAGGGCCTGAGCGGCCCGGGTGCCGACCTTGCGGAAATAGGAGCGTTTCGGGCGGGTCCGCGGGAAAGGAAGTTCGACGGCCGTGATGAGCTCGCCGGGGCGCAGCGTGGTCTTCTTGACCCCGGCGAATATGTCCGTAAACGGCACCGCGCGCCGGCCTTCCCGGGAGGCGACATGTACGATCGCCTCGTAGACGGCCAGCGGGGGGAAGGTGTCGCCGGCTGGCGAGGCGTTGGCGATGTTTCCGCCGAGCGTGCCCCGGTTTTGGATCGCCAAGGCGCCGATGAGGGCGCAGGCCTTGGGCAGCAGGGGAAAGTCCCGCCGGATCGCGGGGTGGCGCTGGAGCGTCGAATGCGTCGCCAAGGCCCCCACGATCACCCCGGCTTTGGTCGCGTGGATCGATCCCCACTCCGCGACGCGCGAGAGATCGAGGATCGTCCTATGGTTTTGGAGGCCGGCGTTCCAGGCGACCATAAAATCGGTGCCTCCGGCCAATGGCAGGGCCTCCGGGCGTTCGGCCAGCCGCTCGAGCGCCTCCCGGGCCGAGCGGGGCCGGATCCAGGCCATGCTCTCCGCGATCCCCCTCATGCCCGCGACTTCCTTTTGCGGGCGGCCGCGATCACGGAGTCGACGATCTGTTGGTATCCCGTGCAGCGGCAAAGATTGCCGGCCAAGGCGTTGCGCACGGCGGATGGGTCCTTGGATCCGCCGGAGCCGAGCCAATAGGAGGCGGTCATCAGCATGCCGGGAGTGCAGATGCCGCATTGCGCGCCCCCCGATTCCAGGAAGCACTGCTGCAAGGCGTTGAGGCGCTCGCCAGCGGCCAGGGATTCGACCGTTTTCACCGCTCGGCCATCGAGCTGGCCGACGGGGATGAGGCAGCTGTTCACCGGTTCGCCGTCGAGCAGCACGGTGCAGGCCCCGCACTCGCCCTCGCCGCAGCCTTCCTTCGTGCCGGTCAGTTGGAAATCCTCCCGAAGCACGTCGATGAGGCGTTTGAACGGAGGGCCGCCGAAAATCCGCCGCTTACCGTTGACCGTTATTCTTATGGGCATGGAGCAGTTTTTCGGGCAGTAAGGGAAGCTCGGCTATCCAGGCGCCCGTCGCGTGGCATACGGCGGCGGCGATGGCGGGGCCGGGAACGTCCATCGGTAGCTCGCCGACGCCCTTGGCGCCGAAGGGTCCTCCCGAAAATGGTTTTTCCACCACCGAGACGTCCATCGGCGGGGTGTCGAGCGCGGTGGGGATGATGTAATTGGTGAGCTGTGGGTTGGCCATCGCCCCCGCGCGCATGACCACGTTCTCGTACAAGGCGTAACCCACCGCTTGGGCCGTGCCCCCGGCGATCTGGCCTTTCGCCAGCAGGGGATTGACGGCCTTGCCGATGTCTTGGGCGGTCGTGATCTTCCTTACGCGCACCTCGTAGGTCGTCTTGTCCACCTCGAGGTCGGCGACGGCGGCTGCGTAGCTATAGACGCCGTAGGCGTCTCCCCGATAGTTTTGATCGTCCCAGCGGATATCCGGAGGATTCTGGTATTGGGCTTCGAAAATCTTCTCCTTGCCGGCGCCGCAGATTTTGCGGGCCGCCGCCCGCAGTGCCGCGGGGCTGCCCGGCGCCTTAGGGTGGGCTCCGCGCAGTTCCTTTCGCAGCTCGAGGGCGGCGCGGCGCAGCAGGCCCCCGACGACCATGCAGGTGCGGCTGGCCACCGTCGGTCCGCTGTTGGGGACCCGGCTCGTGTCCGGGGTTTCGACCCGGACCCGCTCGAGCGGCACGCCGACGCTGTCGGCGACGATCTGGGCGAACAGGGTGTTGGTGCCCTGGCCGATTTCGGTGGAGGCCGCCAAGACTCGTATCTCGCCCTCGCGGGTCAGCGAGAGGGCCGCGCGGCTGGCTAGGTGCAGCTCCCCGCTGCCGGTGAATCCCGCGCCGTGATGCACCATCGCCAGGCCGATCCCCTTCCAAACCGGCTTCCTCGCGTCGCGGTTGAAACGCTCGTATTCCTTGCGCTTGCGGGCGTAGCCGCTGCGCGCCACGCATCGCTCCAGGCTCTCGAGCGCCCCGACGCTTTCCTTGAGGCGCTGGCCGGTGGCGGTGGTCGAGCCCTCGCGGAAGGCGTTGAGCCGGCGCAGCCTCAAGGAGTCCAATCCCGTCTCGCGGGCGATCTTCTCCCAATGGAGCTCGGCGGCGAATAGGGTTTGCGGCGCGCCGAAGCCGCGGAAGGCGCCGTTGGGCGGGGTATGCGTGGCCAGGGCCTTCGAGCGCACGCGCACGTTCGGGCACTCGTAGGGGCCGGTCGCGTGCAGCGTGCCGCGGGAGAGCACGACGGGTGTCAGGGTGACGTAGGCTCCGCCGTCCATGAGCACTTCGATGTCCTGCGCGAGCAGCCTCCCCTCGCGGCTGAGCCCCGTCCGGTGGCGGACGATCGCGGGGTGGCGTTTGGTGGTGGCGGCCATATCCTCGGCGCGGTCGTAGACGATCTTGACAGGCCGGCCGGCCTTGCGCGAGAGCACGGCCGCGTGTCCCCCGATCATGTTAGGGTATTCTTCCTTGCCGCCAAAGCCGCCGCCGGTCGCCGTCTGCACGACCCGGAGCTTCTCATCGGGCAATTCGAAGAGGTGCTTGAGGGCCTTGTGGACGTAGTAGGGGCATTGAAGCGAGCCCATCACATGCAGGGCGCCGTCCTCCCACCAGGCGGCCATTGCGTTGTTCTCGATGTAGGCGTGCTCTTGATGGGGCACGCGGTACTCGCCCTCGACGATAAAACGGGACTCGGCCAATCCCTTCTCGACGTCACCCTTCTCGATAAGGTATTTCTTGAATACGTTGTCGGTCGAATAGATGGCGTGCTTGACCGCCAGCGAGTCCTCGAGGGTGAGCACGCAGTCAAGCTCCTCGTACTCGACGCGCACGTGGGAGAGCGCCTCGTAGGCCAGCTCCCGCCGCGGGTGGGCGATCAAGGCGATGGGCTCGAAGGCGTGGCGGACGACGTCGTCTGCCAGGAGGGGCTGGTCGAGCTCGATCAAGGCGACTTGATTGCGCGGTACGTCCTTGGCCGTGGCGACGACGAACTCCGACCAGGGGAAGCGGGGATCGAAGACGATCTCGCGGATGCGGGCGTGCGGCACGCTCGAACGCAGGGTGGCGCCGTAGAGGCAGCCGGGGATTTCGTAGTCGTCGAGGTACTTGGCCTCGCCGCGCAGCTTCTCCTTCCCTTCGTAGCGCAGCTCGCTTTTTCCGACGGAAGGCATGAGCGGATTTTAGGATATAATAGGCGCGTTGATAAATAACGACTGGCATAGGGTCGGGTCCTTCGCCGCCGCCTCCTCCGCTTTCGAGATCGGTGCCGGCAGCCTCCTGCATTCGTTGCGCGTTCCCCTGCGCGGCCATCTGTTGGCCAACCTGCAGGGGGCCGTGCTATCGGCCTATCTCGACCGGAGGCGGGCGCGCTGCCGGCGCGTCTTCTGGGTCTCCGCGCTGAGCGGGGCGCTCAAGAGCCTATCGCCCGCCGGCTCGCGCCTTAGGCCGATGCTCGCCATATTCATGCAAGGCGCCTTATTCCATGGCGCGGTTAATCTGCTGGGACCCGGGCTGGCCGGCGTTTCGGTCGGGCACGCGATGATCGGCGCCTGGTGCGGTTTCCAGACTTTTTTCTTCCAGTACCTGTTGTTCGGCTCCGACTTGCTGAGAGGATACGAATCCTTATTTCGCTGGGCGGCAAGCTTCGTCCCGCTGCCGTCTCCGGGGGCGGCTCTGGCCGGATGGGTGGCGGCGAGCTCGCTGTTTTCGGCGGCGTTGGGTACCACCTTCTTCCTTGGCTTTTTCCGCTTGGAGAACTTCCGCGTCCCAGCGCTCGAGCTCGCGCCGCCGCGAGGCGGAGGCTGGGCGCAAAGCGCGCGCTCGGCGATGGGCGAGCTGCGCAGGCCTTATTTCCTTGGGCCGCTCGCTTTCATGGTTTTTTTCACGATACTGACGGGTCGAGGATGGGAGCGCGCCGCGTGGATCTCGGCCCGGGCGCTGCTCTTCGCATTCGCGGCGGCCCTGCTCGTGCGCCGCATCGAATTGGCGCGCGTCGCCGCATGGTTGAGCCGGAAGGGCTTCAGCGGTCCGGCGACGGCCTTGGAAGTAGCGCTATCAGGAGCCGCGGGAGCGGTGCACCAGCGCGGGCCATACGTCGAAAAGGGAGATGAACATCGCCGTCAGTATGGGCCCGATGAACACGCCGAAAAGGCCGAAGAAGGATATGCCCCCCAGGATCGAAAGCAGCGCGACGAAGGGGTGCATGCCCTCGCCTCCCCGTAGCACCAACGGCCGGACGATGTTGTCGATGAGCCCGGCGGCCGCCATCACCACGATCATGCCCGCCATCCGTAGGCCCGCGCCTTGGGCGTAGAGCACGATCACTCCCGTCAACGTCACCGGCAAGGTGCCGACCATCGGGATCCAGGCCAGGATGAAGGCCGCGCCCCCGGCGAGAAAGGCGGCCGGCAGGCCCAGGATCAGGTAACCCAGGAATACGATGAGCGCCTGCGAGCTCGAGGCGGCCAGGCTCGCCCAGACCGTGGCGATCGCCGTGCCGTGCAGGGATTTGACGAGCCGCTGGCGCACGTCCGGGTCCAGGCCGCTTCGATCCAGGGCCCATTCGACGAAGCGTCGGCCGTCGACGAGGAAGAAATAAAGGGCCACGACCGTAAGCAGCAATTGCAGTAGCAATCGAGGCACTTCCCTCGCCAACGCGACCACCGTCGCCGTGATTTGTCCGGCCGATTTTCGCACGAGCTGAGCCGATTGCTGGCGCAGGGCCTCGGGATCGCCGAGCCATTCGCCCAGCACGGGCAGCTGCTGCAGCCGGTCCAGCAGGATTTCGAGGCTCAGAGCTTCGCGTTCTGAGAGATCCTGCCCCAGGCGGATAGCCTGCCCCACGGCCTGCGAGGTGAATAAGGCGGCCGGGGTGATGACAAGAAGCAGGATGCCGAGGCTCACCAGCACGGCGGAGAGCCGCCGTCCGGCCCCGCGCGCGAGCAGGGCGCCGTAGGCCGGATACGCGAGCGCGGCGAGAGTGGCGCCCAAGAAAAGGGCCAGCGCGTACGGCGCGAATATGCGGACGACGAAATAGCCCAGGCCGGCCAGGATGATGAGGAACGCGACGAGCGGCGTCTTGCTCGGCGCGTTCACTTGCCGCCCGCGTCGGCTAGCGCTTCTCTGCAGTCAACGCGATTGAGGGCGAATTCATCCCTGCTCTTCTTTCCGTTCCTGGTCTTTTCCAATATGATCTTTAGGATGCTTCCGGTGCCCTCATAGACGAGCTTTTCGGTGGGAACGCCGCGCGGGGTCTGGAAAACGACTCGCCGATCCGCGTGTTCGACGGCGTCGAATTCCACGCTTCTTTTCCCGTTTATCTCGACCCGCAGCCGCAGGCGGCCGTCTTTTTCTTGGATCCGCATCGTCTCGTAGAAGGCGGTTTCGCCCTTGTCGATCATCCGCCCCATTTGCAGCAGGGTATTCCCTTCGGGTCTCGTCCAATATTCCTCGATGGCTCCGCCGGGGAAATCCTGCTTCCAGCAGCCGGAGAGCCACGATAATCCCGCGAGCGTCCGAGCGGGCTTTCCGGCTTCGGCGGAGGCCCCGTGCGCGATTAAAAAAAGGGCTGTCAGCAGTACGGTCATGCTCGCTCGGCGGCCGCTTTCTTTCCGGATTGCTTCCATCGTTCAATCACGTCGATTCCCTTCGTCCTTCGCTTTTCGAGATGCTCAAACCAGCGATCCGCAAGCTGGGTGAACTCGACCAAATTCCCGTCAGGGTCCTCGATGCTCATGCTGAGGCCGTAGCTCGGCTCCGTGATCGGCTCGATCGGGCGGACGCCGCGGGCCTTAAGCCGCTGGAGCAGGGCCCTGATGTCGAAAGTCGTGAAGGCGAGCTTGACGGCGCCCACCCCCGCCCGTTTGTCCGGGAAGTTCTCTACGGGATGGATCGCGAAATGGATGTCGCCCAGCTCGCAGCCCCAATGGGGCTCGCTGTCGCCGTGCTTCTCGTCTTCGAGCGGCACGCCGAGCACGTCCCGATAAAAATCCGCCAGCCGCTTAGGGTTTTTAGAGACGAGCAGCACGGCCGACAAGAACTCGATCTTTTCCATCGCGCCTCCGGAAAAAGGATATGCCGAGGGCTGGGATCGAACCAGCGACACCTGGTTTTTCAGACCAGTGCTCTACCACTGAGCTACCTCGGCACGACGAGGCCCCATTAAATCAATTTGCCGTTGAGGCCGCAAATAATTCGGTAAGCACCAGACAGCAAGCGGGGCGCATGGACCACTCAGGCGAACCGTTCAGGGACCGTATTCGTGTATTTCCCAGGGAACGATGTCACCGGTCTCGAGAAGATCAAAAAGCTTGCCGGCGGGATGAAGCGTGGAAAACTTTTGAAGAGCCTCGCTCCAAATATCGACCCTTTGCTTGATTGGCATGCTTTGGGGAACCCTCGAAATAATAACGGCCCCATGGTAATCGAATGGACCATCCTCAAATTCTGTGTCCTGAGTTAAGAATACCAGGTCTTTTTCCGTCAGGCGCTGCGAATCGCTTGCCGAACCTGATTGCCGGGTCCATCGAAATCCCTGGAAAAATCTCCATGATAGCTGCCTAAATTATAACACCTGCAAGCGCAAGGATTTTTGAGTGTAGCTTGGCGCTCTCGAAATCATACGTGCCACTACAACTTGAAGCGTCTGTCGGCGCTTTCCCCGTCCGGCCGCGGCCCGATCGCGTCCACGGGTTTGGAGAGAAACTCGGAAAGGCGTTCGTTCCGGCGCTTCTCGAATTCCCGTTTTTCCTCGGGAGTCCGGTCGACGCGCCAAATCTGTATCACTCCTTTCGATGCAACCGCAAGCCTTGATCCGTCGGCATTGAACGCGATCGTTTGGCCGATAAGGGTGGGCTGAACATTTAAAATGTCGAGAGCCTCTAGGGTATTGGCGTCGAGGATCAGAATCCTGTTTGACATTATGTCGGTGGCGGCGATCTTGTCGCCGTTAGGACTGAACGCGACGCCGAGAATAAGCGGGGCCTCTAGGCTGGCAGTTTTTATCCAGCGTCTTATATCCCATGCCTCATTCCAAATTCGATGGCTCTTTCGATCGGCGAACTGGACGTAGAGCCGGGAGTGATCCGGACTGACGACGGCATGGCTTACCGACGCGCCCAGGCTTAGCAATTTCTGGCCGCCAAAAGGCAGCTTCGAATCAAGGTCCCATGCGACCACGCTGCCCTTGGCGTCGCCTTTAATCGTGATGAGCTTGCCGCCGTCCTTCGAGAAGAAGGCGGCGAGTGCGCCGGTCCCACCCACATGAAAATGGTTTAAGGTCTTGCCGGAGTTCGTGTCAACGACGCGGACCCATCGGTCGAAGCGATCGAAGGCCGCGAATTTAGAGCCATCGGAGCTAAAAGAGATTTTGGGAGCGCTTTTTCTGTCCACGAAAAGGATGGGATCCAGCCACTCTACGGTCTTGGCGTCGAAGCGTTGGGCAGCTCCCGGAGACGACATCACGATTTTCGTTCCGTCGGGGCTGACGGCGACTCCAAAAACGTCTTTTCCACGTATATCCCTCGTAAGAAAATGGAATAAGGTCTTTACACGCTGACCAGTGGCAACATCCCAAATGATCGCCGTCCTATCCTCGCCGACGCTCACAAGGGTCGAGCCGGTCGGGTCGTACGCGACGGCATAAACATCACCCGCATGTCCCTGCAGGGAGCGATCCAGATGCGGGTTTATTCTCTCCTCCAGGAAAAATTTCCTGATCCCTTCGCTTTTCGACTCGGTCCCATCGAATAAATGATCGAGCATGGCCTCCTGCCCCATCGCGGGCAAGGCGGCCAGAACCAAGAAAGAAATAAGCGTTATGAAACGCATTTCCTTAAAAGGATGCATCGGAATCAACGGGGTAGGGAGGGCCTTTTGGTACTTCGTTTAGGCCGAAAGGCCTATGAGCGGGCGAGCGCCGAATACAGCCATGGGAGGAAATCCGGATCCTCCCACATGAAGGCGGTGTGGGCGCCGTGGAAGGTGTCGACGATCAGCGAGATGAGCGCGTCGTAGCGCAGGGAGAATTCCTCGAGGGTTTTGGACTGCTTGGCGGCCTGCCGCAGCGTCAGGGCGAAGCGGGGGTAATCCGCGTCGCGCTCGAGCGCCCGCATCAGGTTCTGCAGCCCTTGCTTGCGGATGAGTCCGCCCGCGGCCCAGCCGTCGAGTTTATTGAAGTCGTTCTCGCCATTTTTGAGGAATTTCCAGAGGGTGTTGAGCTCCCCATCCCCAAGCTCGGCGGAATACCAATTGGCCACCGGCTCCAAGTAGCGCCGCTGCGGCGGGGTCTCCAACGGCCCTAAAACGCTGACGTGATGCACGACGATGCGCTTGGGCAATTGTAATCTGGCGACGGTGTTCATCTCCGGGGTCCGGTTGGCCACGGATAGGGTCGCCGGAGTCACCCGTTTTTTGATGTCTTCGGAAAACGGCAGGCGCCGCGCCAGGCCCGCGGCCGCCTCCCGAATTCCCGGAGCCATCGCCAGCCAGGGGATGTCGACGCCGCGCCACGGAGCATCGATGGCGAAAAACAGCGTTCGCGCGATCGGGCTGCGAGGGCCGTCGTGGATGATCCCGTCGCGGGCCAGATCGAACAGCATCAGGTCCGCGATCAATCCTCCGGTGCTGTGCCCCAGCACGCGTAGTTCCGGCGCCGCCGGCTCCAGGGAGCGACGGCAAGAAAGCACTTCTTTTAAGGCCGCCGCCAGGGAGCGCGCGCTGGCCTCGATCGACTGGTACTGGTCGCTGACTCCGATGAGTAATTGATACGGGCCGTCGAGTTGCGCGAGCCCATGCGCGTCTTGGAAATTCATTCCCTTGCCCGGAATAAAGACTAACAGGGGCGCGAGCGGATCGAGCGGCCTTAAGGGAACGAAGCTGGCGCGGCCCGAGCGTGCCTTGAGCCGCCTCTGCCATTCCGCCTTGGAAAGGGGTTTGTTCGCCGCTCCGAGCTTTAAAAAATCCGGATCGAGCGGTTCGAGCAGCGAGGCGCACCCGGCCACGGCTATGGGAACCGGTTCGGGCGGGGGCGGCGGGTCCTCCTGCGCCGCCGAGGGCGCGGATAGGACGAGTAGGAGCGCCAGGGCGGTCGGGAGCATGATCGCCTTATTGTAGGAATTTCTCCATCGGATTGGAACGAAGCGGCCGGTTTTTGTAGAGTAGCCTCATGCGGACACTCGCGCTGCTGTTGGCATTGCTCGCCTCGGCCGATGGCCGCGCCGTCGAACCTGGGGGCCTCGATGATCTGCGCGCCCGCATCCTCGCCCGGGACGACGACCCCTCCGGCTTTCTGCTGCCTAATTTCCACCGCGTCTCCGAGGGTATTTACCGCTCCGGCCAGCCCAGCCGTTCCGGAATATCAGAGCTTAAGCGCTTGGGCGTGCGCTCCGTGCTCAATCTCCGCGCGCGCACCCGCGCGGCCGAACGGGATCAGTTGCGCAAGCTCGGGATGAACTCCGTCCATGTGCCGATCCACAGCGGGAAGTTGAGCTACCAGGCCATCGACGACGCGCTCGGCAAGCTCGCCGATCCCGCGCTGCGGCCGATCTCGGTGCATTGCCGTTTCGGGAAGGACCGCACGGGCTACGTCATCGCCGCCTACCGCGTCGTCATCGAAGGATGGAGCGTAAATCGGGCCGCCGAAGAGGCCGAAAAACTGGGCTGCTGCGCCGGGAATTACCCTAAGATCCGGCCTTATTTGGAAGGTTACCGAAAGCACCGAAGCGAAAAACCGTAGTGGATATTTCTCGCCGTTCCTTCATCCGCTGGGTTATCGGCGCCGGCGCTGCGGCGGCCTGCCCTTTCCCGGTACCCGCGTCCGCCAAGAAAAATGAGGAGGTTGCTCCCGAGCTCCATAGCGAGGAATGGAAGTATTGCCATCGCGTTCGGGACGGTAACGAACTGCGGGTGCCGACCCCGGATACGCGCTGCGATGTGGCGATCGTGGGCGGGGGGCCCAGCGGTCTGGCGGCCGCCGACGAGCTTAAGAACGCCGATTTCGTCCTGCTCGAAAAGGAGGCGCATCCCGGAGGAAACGCCTATAGCGAATCCTGGCAGGGGCTGCAGTATTCGACGGGTTCTGCCTGGAATTCGGCCTCGGACCCGGCGTTCGTGGAGCTGGCGCGGCGCTGGAATTTCGATTGGAAGCCGATACAAGGAGGGGACTCGGCCTATTTCGACGGCGTATGGATACGCGATTTCTGGAAGGCCGACGCCGGCCATCCCGCCTTCGAACGCCTCCCTTACGGGAGCGCGGTAAAGGACAGTTTCCGCCGATTCCTCAAGGAGATCGAGCCGATCGATCTCGAGCGGCAGAAATCAAAGCTCGACGCGCGCCCGTTTTCCGATTTCATGAAAGGCCATGCGGCCCCCCTGAAGGCGTTTTGGGACACGTTCGGCCCGTCGAATTGGGGCGCCGATACCGAGCGGACTTCCGCATATCTGGGATTGCAAGCCGCCAAAACATGGTTCCAGGAGCCCCGCTACAGTTGGGAGGGGGGCATAGGCATTGCCTCCCGCCGGATCTACGACAGCCTTCCCGCATGCTCGCGCGAGCGCATCAAGACCCGGGCGTCTGTTTTCCGCGTGCAGAGGAAAAAGCGCCGGGTTTGGGTCAGTTATTTCGACCAAGGAAAACCCCGCACCCTGGAAGCACGGGCGGCGGTGATGGCCACTCCGAAATTCATCACCAAGCATTTGGTGGAAGGCCTGCCATCCGACCAGCTTGCCGCGATGCGTCAGATGCGGTATATCCCCTATCCGGTCTATAATTTATGTTTTGATCGAGTCGTATACAATCAGGGCTATGACAATTGGGTGGTCGGAGCGAGGCATTTCACGGATTTCATCCCCGCCGATTGGGTTACCCACGCCGAGGGCGGCGATTTGGGACGCAAGCAGGTGATCACGGTCTACGCGCCCAGGCCGGAATCCGAACGCGCCGACTTTCAAGAGGATGCGAAAGCGATTGAAAAGGCCCAGGCGGCGGTGCGAGAACTTCTCGGGATTTTTCCGGGATGGCTGGATCATTTAAGCGAGGTGCGCATCTACCGCAGGGGACACCCGATGCCCGTTTCCATGCCTGGAGTCTTCACACGGCTTCAGCCGTTGGCGGGCCGGAATCTCCCTCCCATTTTCTTCGCCCACTCCGATTCGATGGGCGAGGTCTCCGATTTTTCTTATGCGGCGTTAAACGGCATCTCCGCCGCCCGCAAGGCATCCGGAGTGCTATAATCGGCTGCCATGGACGCCGCCGCGCTGCAGAGAATCGCCGACGTCATCGGGCACGAGCTGCGCAATCCTCTGGCCGTCATCAACAACTCCGCTTATTTCCTCAAGGTGAAGCTGGGCGAGGGCGCGGACGCGAAGCTGCTCAAGCATATCAGCATCATCGAGTCCGAGCTGCGGCGGACCGACGCGCTGCTCGGCAGGATCCTATCCTACGCCAAGCCCTTCGAGGCGGCCCCCGAACCGCGGCCGCTGAGCGAGTTGTTGGAGGCGTATTTCGCCGAAAACGTCCTTCCGGACCGCATAAAAGCGGAGCGGGATTCGACGTGCAAAAGCGAGGTTCTGGCCGACGCCGAGGGCTTCAAGAGGGCGCTCAAGGAGCTTGTCGACAACGCCGTGGAGGCGATGGAGCAAGGGGGGACGTTGGAGACCCGTTGCTCGGTTGCGCCCGGGCGCGCCGAGATCATCTTGTCCGATAGCGGGCCGGGAATCTCTGCGGAGGTCCGGCGGCATCTCTTCGAGCCGTTTTTCACGACCAAGACCAAGAAACTGGGATTGGGCCTGGCCCTCGCGCGTAAGATCATCGAGGCCCAAGGCGGCAGCCTGGAGCATCTCGAGTCGAAGCAAGGCGCCTCATTCCGCATCGGCTTGCCCCTGACGGGCTGACGGAAAGTCAATAAAGTGGAGAAAGTGGATGCCTGGCACCATAAAATGTTTTAATAGGATCATGAGAAAAGGAGAATCCATGGCCTTCATCATCCCTCAAGTCATCGAGCGCTCCAACCAAGGTTCGGTGGTCGGCTACGACATTTATTCGCGCCTGCTCAAGGACCGCATCATCTTCGTCGGCGGCTACGAAGGCGCCGTGACGACCGACTCGGCGAATGTGCTCATCGCACAGCTCTTGTACCTCGAGTCCGAGGACCCGGACAAGGACATCAACCTCTATATCAACTCCCCGGGCGGCATGGTCACCGCCGGCCTGGCTGTCTACGACACGATGCAGTACATCAAGTGTCCGATCACGACCATCTGCATCGGCATGGCCATGTCCTTCGGGGCCGTGCTGCTGGCGGCGGGAAGCAAGGGCCGGCGTTTCGCGCTGCCGCAGTCGCGGATCATGATCCACCAGCCGCTCATCTCGGGCGAGGGCATCTCCGGCCAGGCTACCGACATCGAGGTCGAGGCCAAGGAAATGATGAAGACCAAGCAGATCCTCAACGAGATATTGGCGCGCCATACCGGCCAACCGATCGAGAAGATCGCCAAGGACGCCGAGCGCAATTTTTACCTGTCCGCCGAGGATGCCAAGAAGTACGGGATCATCGACGAGGTCATCGAGAACGCCAAATCCGTAAAAGCGTGACCTAACCGTTGCCTAGCCGGCCTAGACAAGCCGGGGAGGCATCCGCTATAATACTAGCACTCACATATTTAGAGTGCTAATATGCGCCAGCTAGACCCGCGCGTCGTTGAAAAGCGCAAACGCCGGCTCCTGCAATGGGTGATCCATTCCTACATCAAGTCATCCAAGCCCATTGCCTCGCAGGATATTTCGGAGGAAGCCGGCTTGGGGCTCTCGAGCGCTAGCATCCGCAACCTGCTCAAGGAGCTCGAGGACGAGGGATTCCTGCAGCAGCCTCACACCTCCGCCGGTCGCATCCCTACCGATAAGGGCTACCGCTTTTACGTCGATTATGTCACCCGTCTGCAGCGCCTGGCCGCCGAGGAGAAGGCCCGCATCGAAAGCGAGTACGCGAGCCGCGTCGCGGAGATGGACAACATCCTTTCCCAGACATCGCGGCTCTTGTCGCATGTTTCGCATTCCGCCGGCCTGGTGCTCTCGCCGAAAATGGAAAAGCAGCACTTAAAACGCCTCGAGCTCATCCCCCTCGGCGGTAAGCAGGTCTTGGCGGTCCTGGTCACGCAGGCCGGTTTGGTGCGGCATTGGCCGATCAATCTCAGCTTCGCGCCGACGGCCTCGCGCGTCAACATGCTCAATCGTTTTTTAAACGACCATATCCAGGGCAAGTCGATCCAAGAGGTGCAGCAGTCGGTCGAGGCCAGGATCGAGCAGGCTTCCCGGGAGATCCAGGAGCTGGGGGATTTGGCCGGACGGCTGCTCAAGGAGATGGCGGATTTCGCCCAGCCGGCCGAGCTGTATCTCGACGGGACGACCAACATCCTGGCTCATCCCGAGGAAATCGGCGACCCTCGCGAGATGCAGTCGCTCATACGCGTCATCGAGGAAAAGCAGGCCTTGGCCGAGGTCCTGCAGCGCATCGTCGAGGAGTCGCCGGAGAAGGGGCCCAGGGCCATGGTGCGCATCGGTGGGGAAACGCGGCGCACCGAGCTCAAGAATTTAAGCCTAGTCGCGGCGACCTACCGCCTCAACGGCGAGGTCATCGGCGTTTTGGGGATTTTGGGGACGAAGCGGATGGAGTACTCGCGCATGATGAGCCTGGTGAGCCATGTCAGCGAGATCGTATCGCGCTCCCTGGAACACTGGAGCGAGGAATGAGCGAAGAGCAGGCGCAAGCGCCCGCGGCGGCGGAGCCCGATTACTACGACCAGCTCCTGCGGCTTAAGGCGGAGTTCGAGAATTACCGCAAGCGCGTCGACCGGGAAAAGCCCGAATGGATCCAGTTGGGGCGCGCGGCGCTGCTCGACAGGCTGCTGCCGCTCTACGACGTGCTGTCTAAGGCCCATGAGCAGGTGCTCAAGGCTTCGGCGGCCGAGCAGTCCAAAGATCTCGTCGAGGGCCTGGAGCTGATCTTCAAGGAGTTCACGAAAATTTTCGAGTCGGAGGGGGTCGCGGCCATCGAAGCGATCGGCAAGCCGTACCACCACGACCTTCACGAGGTGTTGGGCTTCATCGAGACGAACGAACGTCCCGAGGGCGAAGTCGTCGAGGAGCTGCAGCGCGGCTACACCCTGCACGGGAAGGTGCTGCGCCCCGCGCGGGTGCGCATCGCCAAATCACTCGCCCCTCCCCACGGGAAGGGCGAGTAGCGGGTGGGGCTAAATCGTTTTTAGGAGGAGAATATTATGAGCAAGATCATCGGAATAGACTTAGGGACGTCGAACACCGCGGCCGCGGTGCTCGAGGGAGGCAAGCCGACCATCATCCCCTCGGCGGAGGGAACCAGCGTGGGGGGCAAGGCGTTCCCGTCGTACGTGGCCTTCACCAAGGACGGGCAACTGCTCGTCGGCGAGCCGGCCCGGCGCCAGGCCGTGGCCAACCCGGAGGGGACGGTTACCGCCTTCAAGCGGAAGATGGGTCAGGACTTCCATTACAAATTGCAGGGCAAGGAGTACACCCCGCAGCAGCTCTCGGCCTTCCTGCTGCAGAAGGTCAAGCGCGACGCGGAGGCCTTCCTCGGCACGAGCGTGGAGAAGGCCGTCATCACCGTGCCGGCGTACTTCAACGACAACCAGCGCCAGGCGACCAAGGACGCCGGCACCATCGCGGGGCTGGAGGTCGTACGCATCGTCAACGAGCCCACCGCGGCCTGCCTGGCCTACGGCATCGACAAGAAGGGGCATGACGAGAAGATTATGGTCTTCGACCTGGGAGGCGGGACGCTCGACGTCACCATCATGGATTTCGGCGGCGGGGTTTTCGAGGTCGTTTCCACTTCCGGCGACACCCAGCTGGGCGGCACCGACATGGACAACGCGTTGGTCGACCATGTCTGCGGCGAGTTCCGCAAGGAGACGGGAATCGACTTGAAAAAAGACCCGATGGCCTACCAGCGCGTGCGCGAGGCGGCGGAAAAGGCCAAGATCGAGCTCTCCAACGTCTTCGAGACCGACATCAACCTTCCCTTCATCGCGGCGGAGGGCAACGTCCCCAAGCATCTCGTCTTGAAATTCACCCGAGCCAAGCTCGAGTCCCTCGTTGACTCCATCGTCAAGCGATGCAAGGCCTCGATCGACCAGGCCTTAAGCGACGCCAAGTTGAAAACCTCGGACATCACCAAAATCATCCTGGTGGGCGGGCCCACCCGCATGCCCATCGTCGGGAAGTTCGTGGAGGATTACGTGGGCAAGAAGGTGGAGCGCGGGATCGATCCCATGGAATGCGTTGCCTCGGGGGCGGCCGTGCAGGCCGCGGTACTCACGGGAGAGGTCAAGGACGTCGTGCTCCTCGACGTTACCCCGTTGACCTTGGGCATCGAGACCTTGGGCGGCGTCATGACCCCGCTTATCGAGCGCAACACCACGATACCGGTCGAGAAATCGCAGATATTCTCGACGGCCTCGGACAATCAGCCCGCGGTCACGGTCCACGTGCTCCAGGGCGAGCGCCCCATGGCCAAGGACAACGTGTCGCTCGGCAAATTCGACTTGGACGGCATCCCCCCGGCGCCGCGGGGCCTGCCGCAGATCAAGGTGACATTCTCCATCGACGCCAACGGCATCCTGCACGTTAAGGCCGAGGACCAGGGCACCAAGAAGGCGCAGCACATCACGATCTCGGCCCCCAACAAGCTGTCGAAGGAGGAGGTCGAGAAATTCGTCAAGCAGGCCGAGCAATTCGCCGAGGAGGACAAGAAGCAGAAGTCCAAGATCGAGGCCAAGAACGAGGCCGACCAGGCGCTCTACGTCACCGAGAAGGCGCTCAAGGAGTACGGGGACAAGGTCTCCCAGGAGGAGCGGACCGCCATCGACCGCGCCCTAAACGACCTGCGCGAGGCGATCAAGAGCGACGACCCGGAGCGGATGGGCAAGGCGAAGGACGAGCTGCTGAAAACCTCCCAAAAGCTGGGCGAGGCGATGTATAAGGCGGAGTCGGCCAAGGCCGAGAAGGGCGGCAAGGGCCATTCCCACGAGGGCAACGGCGCCTCGGGCAAGGGGCAGGACTCGGAAACGGTCGTCGATGCTGAGGTTGTCGACGAAAAGAAGAAGGATTAACAACGGGCTCGGCGCCGACCGGAGTGTCGGCGCCGGACTTCGTCGCGCTTCGCGCGACGAAGTTCGAGGTTTCTCGCGAAGATGGTGCCAGGGATTGACTTTCGCCTAGGCTAAAGTCAATCCCTGGCACCGCGAAAACGAAGCGCGCCAAGCCACGCGCCCGAGGCGCGTAAAAGCCGCCGTTAAATACTAATGCCGAAAGACTATTATCAGACGATTGGCGTTCCCCGAAACGCGACCGAGTCGGAAATCAAGGCCGCCTATCGGAAGATGGCGCTCAAATATCATCCCGACCGCAACCCGGGCAGCAAGGAGGCCGAGCAGAAGTTCAAGGACGTCAACGAGGCTTATCAGGTCCTCTCCGACTCGAAAAAGCGCCAGCTCTACGACCAGTACGGCGAGGCGGGGGTCTCGGCAGGGGCTGGGGCGGGCCCCGGAGGGTTCGGCGGCTTCCAAGGGGCGCCGGACATGGGGGATATCTTCGGTGATATCTTCGAAAACTTCTTCGGAGGCGCCGGGGGCGGCGGCGGCCGGCGTTCGCAGGCCCGTCGTGGGGCGGACTTGCGCTACGAGGCCACGATCGACTTGGAGGAGGCTTACCACGGGACGACGGTGACCGTGGAGTACGAGCGCGTCGCCTCCTGCCCGAAATGCGGCGGCACCGGTGCCAAGCCCGGAACGGGCCTCAAGCGCTGCACCGGATGCCATGGCGCGGGGCGGGTGCAGTTCTCGCAGGGCTTCTTCTCCCTCAGCCAGACCTGCCCGCAATGCGGCGGGGTCGGAAAGATCGTCGAGCACCCATGCAAGGACTGCCGGGGGGCCGGTCGTGTCCGCATGCCGACCAAGCGCACCGTGCGGGTACCGCCGGGCATCGAGGAGGGCTCCTCGTTGCGCATCCAAGGGGGAGGCGAGGCGGGTACGCAAGGCGCGGCGGCAGGCGATCTGTACGTGGTTATCCACGTCCGGCCCAGTACGCGCTTCGAGCGCCAGGAGGATGACCTCCTCTACCAGAGGACCATCACCTTCCCCGAGGCCGCGCTCGGCTGCACCATCGAGGTCCCTACGATTTCGGGGGAGAAGGCCTCCATCCGCGTGCCCGCCGGCGTCCAGGACGGGACCACGCTGCGCGTGCGGGAGAAGGGGATGCCCCACCTGCATGGGCGCGGCTTCGGCGACATGCTCGTCAAGCTCAAGATCGAGGTGCCCAAGCATTTGAACGAGCATCAGCGCCGGCTGTTGGAGGAATTCGCGCGCAGCCTCAATGGGGAGGACCCCGCTGCCCCCGATCCCAAGTCCGAAAGCGGCATCTTCAAGAAGATTTTCGGGGACTGACCCGAGCCGATGCCCCAGTTCCTGGTCCGTCCGGAAGTCCTCGCGGGCGAGCCCGCGAGATTTAGGATCGACGGTCCAGAGGCGTTCCACATCGTCAAGGTACTTCGTTACGCCGAGGGGAGCCGCCTCGATCTCTTCGACGGGCGCGGCGGACGCTATCGGGGCAGGATCTCGCGGATAGCGGGCGACGAGAGCGTGGAGGGTGTCATCGAGGAAAGGTTGGCCGATGCAAGCACCCGCAGGCTCCCTTCCGTCCGGCTGTATCAAGGCCTGCTCAAGGCGGGCCACTGGGAATGGCTGTTGGAGAAAGGCACCGAGATCGGCGTCGCGTCGTTTAGGCCGGTCTCCACCGCCCATTCGGTCGTGTCCCTGGGCTCGGAAAGGGTGAAGGCCAAGCGTGAGCGCTGGTCACGCGTGCTCCTGGGCGCTTGCAAGCAATCGGGCCGTTTGATCATCCCGGAAATCCGGGATCCCCTTCCTTTTGCCGAGGCGCTTCGGGAGGCCCGGGACGGCGTCATCCTGTTGGCGTGGGAAAAAATGTCGGGCGAGCCGGCCGGGGCCGCGCTTAAGTCCGCCCTGGCCGACCGGCCCGCTTCGGTCAACGTTTTCGTGGGCCCGGAAGGGGGGTTCTCGAAAGAGGAGGTCGCGTTGGCTTTGGGCGCCGGCGCCGTGCTTTTCGGTCTCGGACCGCAGACCTTGAGGGCCGAGACGGCGGGCATCGTCGCCTGTTCGCTGGTGCTCTATGAGCTCGGCGGACTATGATGGTATGATGTAGGCGGCAAGAGGATCTTAAGGAGAATCCATGAAATCTCGTAAGAAGCATAAGCCGAAGAATAAGAAAGTGCCCGCCCGCAAGGCGTCGAAGCTCAAAAAGCTCCTGACGCCCGAGCCGGGCGAAAAGGACCTGCTGCCCGAAAGCGAGATCACCGAGGACGAGCCGGAGGTCCTAGAGGAAAATGAAGAGCGCGAGCGGCAATCGACGGAAGACGAAGCTTCCGAAGAGGACGCCTGAGGCCTCACGCGCCCTGATCGGGACCTGGCGGCTTGTCTCCTGCGAGCACGTCTATTCGGACGGTAGGGTAGAAAGGCCTTTCGGGGACAGCCCGATCGGCCGCTTGGTGTACACTCCCGATGGGTACATGATCGTGATGCTCGGCGACCCGAATCGCCCCTTGTTCAAGTCCCACGGCATCTTCGAGGGATCCGAGGGCGAGCTGGCCGCCGCGGCGCGGGGATTTATCGCCTACAGCGGCCGATGCGAGCTTTCGGAGGACCAGGTGGTCCACCGCGTCGACGTGAGCTTGTTTCCGAACTGGATCGGGACCGCCCAGCTCCGAAAATATGAAATCAACGGCGAACGCGTGCGATTCTCGACGCGCCCTTTCGTCTCCAACGGAATAGAGCAGACGGCGCATCTGGTATGGGAGCGCCAGCGTTGAAATATTTTTTCCAGACCTTCGGCTGCCGGGTCAACCAATACGAGACCGAGCTGCTTCGTGAGCGCTTGACCGGCGGCGAATCGGCGTCGGCGACCGAAGATTACGAGACGGCCGACGTGTGCGTCGTTAACACCTGCACCGTCACGCGCGAGGCCGACAAGGACGCCTTGCGGCTAATCCGCCGCATTGGGCGGCGCAATCCCGCGGCCAAGCTGGTGGTCACGGGCTGTTTGGCCTCCCGCGCGCCCGAAGAAATCCGCGCGGCGGCCCCCGGGGCGCTGATCGTCGGCAACCGGTCGAAAGAGGACCTGCCGGCCATGCTGGGCTGCTCGCCGATGCCTGGCGCCGTCGGCATTGGCGACTTCCACGGCCATTCGCGCGCCTTCATCAAGGTCCAAGACGGCTGCAACATGAGTTGCAGCTACTGCATCATCCCTTCGGTCCGCCCCGCGATGAGCTCCAAGCCGATCGCGGGTCTCGAGGCGGAGGCGCGCGGCCTGCTGGATCGCGGCTATCGGGAAATCGTGCTCTGCGGCATCCGGCTGGGGCGCTACCTGTCGCAGGATCCTTCCGGGCGGCGGGTGGACTTTGTCGCCATGCTCGACAGGCTGCTCGGGCTGGCGGGGGATTTCCGGATACGCCTTTCCTCCCTCGAAATCACCGACATCACCGAGCGCTTCCTGGACCTGTTCGCCGCCTCCCAGGGCAAGTTGTGCCCCTCCTTTCACTTGCCGCTCCAATCGGGCTCCGACGCGGTCTTAAAGCGCATGGAGCGCTGGTATACCGCCGGCTTCTACGAACGCCGGATCCAGGCATTGAAGTCGCGCTGCCCCGACGCCGGCGTGTTCACGGACGTGATGGTCGGATTTCCGGGCGAGAGCGAGGGGGATTTCGACAAGACCGTCTCGCTGCTCGAGCGCTTGGAGATGTCGGGCCTGCATGTGTTCCGCTTCTCGCGGCGCGAGGGCACCCCCGCGGCGCGCTATCCCGGGCAGCTTTCGGAGGGCCGCCTTGCCGAACGCTCCGAGCGCATGCGCGCCTTGGACGCGCGCCTGCGCGCCGCCTTCGCGGCCAGGTCCGTCGGCAGTCGCAGGCGTGTGCTGCTGGAGCAGGGCGGCGAAAGCCCGGAGGCCATGACCGATCATTTTTTGCGCGTGAGGCTCGATAGGCAGCCGGGATCCCGCCTCGCATGGGCCAATATTGTCGGGGTGCAGGGCGCGGTCGCCGTCGCCAAGCTTTGTTGACTATTTTCTCATTGTTTCTTAAGGATTTTTTATTTAAAGTTTTCGTCGAATTGAAATAAAAAGTTCGCAGAAAGGGGCCATCATTAGGGAAGTCTATGGCCTCCCCAGTATCCCGTGCAAATCAATGTTTTCGCTTGCTGCTTGTTGCGTTTCTACTCAACCCAGGTCCATTCGTTTTATCGTTCATCGTTTCTTCCACGCATGCTGCCGAATTCCAGGTCATAGACCGCTTTTCCGTCAACGGTTCCTCGCTGTTTAAAAGCTCTACCACCTGGGTCGGGGTGACGCCTCCCCCCGTTTCCCCTTCAGGGCAGGGAGCCCTTTATTTCGATTCGGGGCAGGGTAAGTTCATGATCTCGGAAAATGGCGGAAGCTATGTCGGCCTTTTCGGGGGCCATTTCAACCGAAATTCCGGCCTTCTGTATCCGGCGAGCGTCGCCGACCGCCTGGCGCTCGGCCGGACGGATTTGACCGGGGGCATGCTTCTCGTCTCCACGAATACGAGCGCACTGCCGGCGTTGTTCGTCGAGGCCGCGACTGGGCGGATTGGAATGGCCACGACGGCTCCCGGCGATATCATGCACTTGAGGATGCCGGGAGCCTCGGCGCCCGGCATTATCCTGGACAACATCAACGTGAACCGCCAATTCAAGCTCTCCTCGGTCGGAAGCAATATCGCTGGGGCGGGCGGGTTCGGGGTCTACGACAATACGGCCGGCGGTAGCTCGAGACTGTTCATCGATAGCGTAGGTCGAGTCGGAATCGGCACGGACACGCCGTCGACCCTGTTTCAGGTCGGAACCGGCACGCTTGCCGTGACAACGTCCGGTAGCGTCGGCGTCGGAACCACGGACCCAATCACAACGCTGGAAATCCGGTCCGCCAAATCAAAAACGATCGACGGGACGATAGCGAATTGGCATGCGGCGATTTGGGATAACACGGCCATGGCTCAAGGGGTAGGAGGTGGCATCGCCTTCGTCGGGTACAAGGACAGCGGAAGCTCGCTGGCGGAGCCGTTTGCGGCTCTCGAGGGTTACAAGGAAAATTCGACGAGCAATGACGCGTCCGGCGCCTTTGTGCTCAGAACGCGTGCCAATGGCGGCGCAACGCCTTTGCAAGAGCGCCTACGCGTGAGCAGCGTCGGCAATGTCGGCATCGGAACGACGAATCCAATATCCACCATGACGGTCGCGGGAAGCCTCGGCTTGAGCGCGATCGCCGCTCCGGCGGTGTCGCCGACCGGTACCGGGCGGATCTATTTCGATTCGGGCGCCAATGTCTTTAAGGTCTCCGAGAACGGCGGGACCTACGTGAACCTGCTCGGCGCGGCGGGGGCCTGGCAGACCACGGGAAGCATCGTCAACCTGGTTAACGGCGCCAATAACGTCGTCGTCCAGTCGACCTTGACCGTGCAGGGCAACGCCTTCTCGGTCGGCGGGTCGACGTTCGTTGTTAATCAAGCCAACGTCGGTATCGGCACAACGAATCCCAGTGCTATACTGCATGTAAGACCGGGAACAGACCAAAATCTTTGGATTAGAGGAGAACAAGGAGCAGGTGTAGGTACCGGGATCAGCTTAAGTTCCCTGAATAATGCGGGATCGGCGGATTCCCCAATGGAATTGCGAGCAAGTAAGTTTGTATTCAACCAAGGTAGCGTAGCAGTTAATAAAGCAGCCCCCTCTGCTACTTTGGACGTTAGTGGCGGTGCTTTAATAAGCGGCAACGTTGGCATCGGGACGACGAACCCGACCACGCAGCTATATCTGAACAACGGGGCATATCCTCAACTGACGATCGACGCCGCCAGCGGAAACTCGCAGGGAATCGACTTCAAGGCCGCCGGGACCCTGGCCGCTCGATTGGCCACCAATGGCAATAATGGCGGCACCTTTTTCTTTTATAGTGCCCCGCTTACGGAATTGGCGCGCATCCAGGGAGACGGGCGAGTAGGAATCGGCAATGTGACCGCTCCGGCGGCCCGCCTTCACGTTTCGAGCGCCAACGCGGTCGCGGCCGACACGATCTTTCAGGTCTCCAGCGGCACGGTGGCCGGTCAGGAGCTGATGGTGGTCAAGGGGGACGGCAAGGTTGGCATCGGCACTGCGAGCCCAGGGGCGAGATTCCATGTGAAGACAGGAATTGATCAGAATTACCGCATCCTCGGCCCTTCGGTATTTACGACCGGCAACCGGATTCAAATCCTCAATGATGCCAGCGCGACGGCGCCTTTGGAGTTATCGGCCAACAGTTTCGACTTTCATAACGGGAGCGAAGTGTCCATCCTGCGTTTGAGTAACACCGGCAACGTTGGTATTGGGACAACGAACCCCACCCATGGTCTGACTATTGGAGGCGGCACGGACTTCGGCGGGACGGAGCTCAAGATCGTTCGTGGGACAACCGAACTCGCGGCGAGTCTGGCTGGTGATGGAAGCGGTGCGAATTGGGGTACGAAGAGTAATAGTGCCTTGCAGCTTATGACAAATAATGCCGAGAAGATGCGAATCGCCTCCGGAGGCAACGTCGGTATCGGAACGACGAATCCGGTATCCACGATGACGGTGGCTGGTTCCCTCGGTCTCAATGGGATCGCCGCTCCTTCCGTTTCACCCGCCGGCACGGGCCGCATCTATTTCGATTCGTCGGCCAATGTCTTCAAGGTCTCGGAGAATGGGAATGCCTATGTGAACCTTGTGGGAGGCGGCTCGAGCCCGTGGCAGATCGTAGGCAGCTTGGTGAACCTCGTTACTGGGACCAATAACGTCGTCGTGCAGTCCACGCTGACCGTGCAGGGTAACTCCTTTTCGGTTGGCATTTCCACCCTTGTAGTGACCAGTGGCAACGTTGGCATCGGCATAGCATCACCAGCGAGAAGATTTGAGGTCTCTGGCGATATCGGAGTCCCTGTAGGGAATTCCATCAGTCTGCACACCGCCGATACGAATAATCGCCACTCCCTAACGACAACGACCGGTGATTGGTTAACGCTGAGGGCGACGAACAACAATATTACGACACAGGGATTCAGATTTAATCGCATCGTAACCCCCGACGTTTCCAACGACGTAACGCTTATGCAAATCGATAATACCGGCAACGTCGGTATCGGTACGACGAATCCGGCCACCAAGCTGACGGTACTCGACGGCGATATCCGGATCTCGACGACAAGCGGCAGCCGCGGAATTTATTTTCAGGATGGTTCGTTCCAAACGACCGCGGCAGGATCTTCCCAATGGACAACGAACGGAACCAACATCTCGAACGTAAATACCGGCAACGTTGGCATCGGGACCACGAATCCCGGCTACAAACTACATGTTGCCGGCGGCAATATCGCCACGGACAATTATCTGCACATCGCCTCCTGGCCCGGATACGGTAGTGGCACCGCGTGGTTCTGGTATGACGGGCTGGGCGGTTCCGGCAGCTCTCCGGAGCCTGTTTTGAGGCTGGGCGCCAGTCTCGGAGTCGTCGGCAATTTCTATACCTACGACAACACGGGATAGGACTCATGGACAGCGGAGGCATCGGCCCGTTCCCTTCGGCGCGTCTTCATGTCAGCAGCGCTAACGCGACGGCGGCGACCACGTTATTTCTCGTTTCCAGCGGAACGGCCGCCGGTCAGGAACTGATGGTTGTCAAAGGCGACGGCAAGGTCGGCATCGGACTCACCGGCCCATCAAGGCCTCTGCATGTCGTCCGAAGCGACGCTGGAACATCGTCTCAAAGCGGCACGGTGGCGATGATCGACAACCCAAACAGCACGACGAATAACTGGGTCAATCTGGGGTTCATGGGTGCCAATACGTCCGGAGGGAGCCAATATTACGGATTACTCGGCTTCCAGATGACGGATCATGCAGTGACGACAGAGAAAAGCGATTTTGTGCTTCAAGTGAATTATAACCAGACTCCCACCGAACGGCTCCGCGTTACCAGCGCCGGCAACGTCGGCGTGGGGACGACGAATCCGGTGTCCACGATGACCGTGGCAGGTTCCTTTGGCCTCAACGCGATCGGAACACCGCCGGTTTCGCCTGCCGGGACCGGCCGTATCTATTTCGACTCATCGGCCAATGTCTTCAAGGTCTCGGAGAACGGAAATGCCTATGTGAACCTGGTGGGAGGCGGCTCGAGCCCGTGGCAGACCGTAGGCAGCTTAGTGAACCTCGTCACCGGGACCAATAACGTCGTCGTGCAGTCCACGTTGACCGTGCAGGGCAATGCCTTCTCGGTGGGTGGCTCCACGTTCGTAGTCAGCAGTGGGCAAGTCGGCATAGGAGTAACGAACCCTGCCTCGGCATTGGACATCAACAGCGCCTTACAGCCGGCGGTAATTACTAGGAAAAACGGCAATATTAGATCCTACCTGGGGTACGTGAGCGGAGCGGACGCCGGCAGCGTTTTGCTGTACGACACCACGGGGGACAGTCGGATCGCGTTAGACGCGGATCCAAATTGGAAATCTTGGATCGGTAGTGATGGCACCAATAGCAAGTTGGGCATCGGCACGGCGAATCCGGCGGCCGCGCTGCATGTCTCGAGCGCCAATGCCTCCGCCTCCGCGACGGTTCTGCAAATATCGACTGGCACCGGAGCTGGCCAGGAGCTTGTGGTCGTCAAGGGCGACGGAAAGGTGGGCATCGGGACAACGGCTCCTGGAGCCAGATTGCACATCACCGGCCCGTCAGGGATAACATCGTTTACTGGCACGACAATTGGTGGTCTTTTTATCGATGGTGCGGTGGCAAACAATCAATATTCGACGATTGACTTTAAGGAATGGTCTACCGGGAATCCAGCCGTAAGAATAGGTGCGAGGATCACGGCGAGTGGATCGTTATTGTCTTTCGGCACAACCCCCACTTATGCCTCAGGTGTGACCAATACGGCTATGACGATAGACCCCAACGGCAACGTCGGCATCGCCACGACGAACCCCGTGTCCACCATGACGGTTGCCGGGAGCCTCGGCCTCAACGCGATCGCGGCGCCGCCTGTAGCGCCTGTGGGCACCGGTCGCATCTATTTCGATTCGGGAACCAACAAGTTCCGGGTTTCCGAAAACACGGGCGGCTATGTCGATCTTATCGGCGGCGGCTCGAGCCCCTGGCAGGCCGTGGGGAGCTTGGTGAATTTGGTCACCGGCACCAACAACGTGGTCGTGCAATCAACCTTGACCGTGCAGGGCAACGCCTTCTCGGTGGGCGGGTCGACGTTCGTTGTTAATCAAGGCAACGTCGGCGTCGGCACGACGGGCCCCACGAATCCACTGCACGTAGTGGCCACTGCGCCGGCCCTATTCCAGAGGAGTGCGACAGGAAGCAACAGTCCTGCGATCCGTTTCTATAATCCCGATACTACCGCCAACAACGCCACCGGGGCTGGATTTGCCACCGACACAACGGGCGCCGGCGCGACCACGAACATCGCGCTGGCCGACCTACAGGCGCTCTTTGTCGATCATAACCATGCGACTCGAAAGGGCGACCTGGTTTTTCGAACGGACGGTGGATCCGGCCTAACGGAGCAGATGAGGGTAAATAATGCCGGCAACGTCGGCATAGGCGTCACCGCGCCCGCCGCCCGGCTCCATCTGAGCTCAGGAACGGTCTGGATCGACGGTGATGCGGCGAACTCTTTCCGCATAGGCATATCGTCTATGATCGTTACTTCAGCGGGCAGTGTAGGCATCGGAACGACGAATCCGTTGGGCTCCTCAATTCTCCACATGGCCAAAAACGGTTTTCCGACAGTGGTGCTGGATCGTACTGACGCCTCGACGTATCTCGAGTTGCTTGCGGGAAGTGTCAGCCAGGGCTTGGTTTATTCGAACATCTTCGCCATCGGCAAAGATACATACGCTAACCGAGGCGCCTCGGCCGGCGGAACGAACTATTTCCAGATCGACCAAAACGGGCGCGTGGACGTATTGAGCAATACTTTTGCTGTCGGTAGTTCGACGCTGGTGGTTGCCAATGGACAGGTCGGCATCGGGACGACGAATCCTCTAGGCAAGCTCGACGTTAGAAGTCCGGCTGACTCCAGCACGGCGCTATATATAAATAAGCCCGTACTGGACGCGACGAATAGGGATGCGATCTATCTTTTTGAAAACGACGGCCAAAGCAGCGGGAAGCAGTCGATCAGTTGGTTCAACGGCAATCAGAATTATTATAAAGCCAGATTGTGGACAGAAGTCGGAGGCGGATACGCCGCTACGGTATTTGGCATCGATACTGCAGACGACGCGAGAAATGTGGCGACAAGATTGGCGATCAGGAATGGCAATGTCGGCATCGGCCCGACCAATCCATCAACGGTCCTGCATGTCAGCGCGGCCACCGAGCCCGTTCGGGCTCAGATCAGCGGCGCGATCCCGGCGAGCACCTGGATTTCCGCCCTGACGCTTCAGGGCAACCCCGGCGCCAGCAACGCCCAATGGGGAGCGCGGTTTTGGGACGGAAGCGCCGATGTCGCGCGCATCGGCGCCGAGTATATCTCCGGAGGATATAACCTGAACCTCGGCACGTTGGGAGGCACGGGAGCCAACGGCATGGGCCGCATCGTTTTCAAGACGCTCGGGAACGAAAGGGCCTACATCGACCAAAACGGTTGGCTTAACTTCAGCAACGCCGCCGTGGGCATTCGCTGGCAGGACGGCAGCACTTCCACGACATCCAGGCTGCAGAGCGCCTCCAACTGCCTCGGTTCCGCTGTAACCGTGGCGACCGCGAACACCTGGTACGACGGCCCCAGCGTCTCGCTCGGGGCGGGGACCTGGTTCGTGTCCGGCCAGATCTTGATGAGCGGTGGCGGGGGGCCGAACAGCCGCAATGCGAGGCTTTGGGACGGGAGCACGGATTACGCGACCGGACAGGCGACAAGCGGCAGCTACAACGCGTCGATCCCCGTCTCGGCGATCATCAACTTGACCGGCACGACGACGATCAAGATCAGCGGAACCTCCGACGGCACGGCGGCGCAGATCTTGACAGCCATCGCCAATCCGGCCGCGGGAGGCAACGTGGCCTCCTGTCTTTATGCTTTCAAAATCGGCGGCTGATCGTGCATTGGCCAGTGGAACTATTTTCAAGGTCGATCGTATTTATGGGTAGGTCTTTTGGCCCTGTCGCGCCAGGAAACAACATGGTACCTTGGGGGACTGATGAACGACTTGAGGCTGGTTACCAAACAAGAATTCGACGAAGGCATCAAGGCCTTAGCGACGAAAAAAGAGTTCGACGAGGGCATTGCTCGGTTGGCTAAAGGTCTTGCAGATGCTCAAGCCGGATTGCATGAAGTAAAACATACCTTGGCAACCGATGTGGCCACAAAAGACGACGTATCCCGAATTCTTCGGGCCATTGATGATTTTGCCGGTAAGGCCGAAAAATATGACCGCAAGGCCTTGAGTCATGGCGAGATTCTGCGGGAGCATGATGACACTCTGCACTCCCACGAAAGGCGGATCGTTGCTTTGGAACTTAATCGACCTATCGGCCCCCCGGAGGCTGAATGACAGTCAAAACGCAAACGGCGTTAGACAAAGCGTTGGAACGGCGACGTGCGGAAGCTCACGAGTACGTGTATCGGGGTCTCATAGAAAGTAGGCGACGGCATCTTAAAGAGTGCGCGCGGGCTAAGTGCATCGAATGCAAAGACGCGAAAGTGTTGATTCCCTACTATCAAAAAATGCTTCGGCAAGGGCCTTCTTGATTTCCAATTTCCTAGGTCTAAAGGCCTTCTGGCGGCATAGTCCAAGGACCCTTGCGGGCATACCCCGTTTATCCTATACTAGCTTCGTGCTTTGCGGGAAATCCTCCTATTTTTACGAGCTTTTTTAAGGTCGGTTGTGGGGGGAGATTGCCTTTTCTGCAAGATCGTCGCCGGCGATGTTCCCGCGCAGAAAGTTTTCGAGGATGACCACGTCGTAGCCTTCAAGGATATCAATCCGCAGGCTCCCACGCATCTGCTCGTCATCCCCAAAAAGCATATCCCGTCGCTCGCGGCCGCGACCGACGAGGATGCCGGGATCCTGGGCCGCCTGCAATTGGCGGCGAGGGACCTGGCCAAGCGCGGCAAGCTCGACGGGGGCTTCCGCGTGGTGACGAACAACGGCCGCGGCGCGGGCCAGTCCGTCGACCACCTGCACTACCACGTGCTGGGCGGGCGGCGGCTGAGCTGGCCTCCGGGATGACCGGAGAACTTAATAACGAAGGGCGGGTGATAGAACAGAATGGTTTTCGTTAAATTACGCGAGGGCGAGAACATCGAGGAGGCCCTGCGGCGCTTTAAGCGAGAATGCGAGCGCAACGGCATCTTGAAAGAGATCAAGCGGCGCGAGCATTATCTTCCTCCCAGCGTGCGGCGCAAGTTGAAGGCTCAGGAAGCCCGGCGCAAAATGCGTCGGGCCAAGCGGCGGAGAACTTACTAGCTCCGTCTTCCAAGCATCGGCAGGATAGCGGGCGGCGCTTAACGTCGCCCGCGGGGATTGCATGAAAATAGCGGAATCCTCATTGGAGGCTATTCGGCAGCGGGTCGACATCGTCGAGCTCGTGCGCGAGTTCGTCCCGTCGCTCAGGCGCGCGGGGCGGGCCCATAAGGCCTGCTGCCCCTTCCACCAGGAAAAGACGCCTTCCTTCACGGTCAACCCGGAAAGGCAGATATTCCATTGCTTCGGTTGCCAGGAGGGGGGAGACGTCTTCACCTTCCTGATGAAGATGGAGGGCTTGAACTTCTCCGAGGCCGTCGCGAAGCTGGGCGAGCGCGCGGGCGTCCGCGTGGCCCCCAGCGCCGACTCCTTGGGGCCGCGGGAGAAGGAGCAGCTGCGCATGCGGGAAGCGCTGGCCTTCGCCCGGGAATTCTACGCGGAGCTGCTCAAGCGCTCGCCCGAAGCGGGCGCGGCCCGTCGCTATCTTGACGGCCGCAAGCTAAGCCCCGAGATGCGCGAGCGCTTCGCAGTCGGCTTCGCCTTGCCCGACGGCTCCTCCTTCCTGCAGGCGGCGCTGCGCAAGGGCTTTGCCCCGGACCTGCTAGCCAAGGCGGGCCTTTTGGGATCGAAGGAGCAGGGACGTTATTACGACTATTTTCGAGGGCGCATCCTCTTCGCGATCACGAACCCGCGCGGCGAGACCGTCGGCTTCGGCGCCAGGGCCATGGGGGACGCGCAACCCAAATATCTAAACAGTCCGGACACACCGGTATTCTCGAAGGGCCGGGTCCTCTACGGCCTTTTCGAAGGGCTCCCGCAGGTTCGCAAGGCCCGCCGCCTGCTGCTGCTGGAAGGCTACATGGACGTGCTTGCCGCGCATCAGTTCGGCTTCACCCTCGCCAGCGCGCCTTTGGGCACGGCGGTGACGCCGGACCACGCCGCCTTGATCAAGCGCTACGCCGACGAGGTCGTGTTCCTCTTCGATCCCGATAACGCGGGCGCGGCTGCGGCCCTGCGCGGCGCGGAGCTTCTTTTGAGCGCGGGCCTCGGGGTGCGCATCGCGACCGTGCCCGACGCGCTCGATCCGGACGAGCTGTTGCACCGCGACGGGGCGAAGGCCCTGGAGGCCTGCCTAGACCGCGCGCAGGACCTCCCCGATTTCCAGGCCGAGCGGGCCCTGGCGGCCCGCCGAGGCCCCTTGGCCCCGCAGGATAAGTCACGGATCGCTCAGTCGGTGCTCGAGATTATCCGAAAGGCCCCCGACGAGATACTGAAGGCGGAATGGGCGCGCCGCCTGGCGCAGAAGCTCTCTTTGGACGAGGAATCGATCCTGTCGCAGATGCGCCGGGGACAGCACGCCCCGCTCAAGGCGAAGCCTCAGGCGCAAGACGCCCCCATGTCGGCGAGCGATCGCGACATACTGCGCGCCTTGTTCCAGAGCCCGGAATTGGCGATGGACGAGGGCCGCCTCGGCGCCGAGGATTTGAGCTCGCCCTCCGCGCGGCGGATATTGGCGTCCCTGCGCGCGGTGCTCAAGGGGGCCAACCGGGGGGGATGGACCGCGGAGCTGCTGAAGGCGGCCGGCGAGGACGCCCCCACCGTATCGGGGCTCTTGGTCGACGCCCAGCCGGTCGAGAACCCGGCCGAGGCGTTGGACCGGATCGTCGCCAACCTGCGCCTGCTTAAGCGCTACCGCGAGCTGCACGCGCGGATGCTGGGCGTCGACCGCGGCGAGGCGCCGATCGACGCGGCCTTGGCCGCCGAATACGGGAAATTGCTCAAGGCCGTCAACGATCGGCGGTTGTTGGATCGGATTTGATGAAGATTATTCTGAGGTTTGTAACAACGGCATTGGCGCCCGAAGCGCGTAAGAGCTGCCGTTGTTCTAAAGGAGTAGACCTATGGCAACATTAAGCAGAGCCGCCTTGCGCGATCTAATCGAGCTCGGCAAGGAGCACGGGTATTTGACGCTCGAGGAGATCAACCGCTCGCTGACGACGGCCTCGATGTCCTCCGAGGAGATCGACGGCCTGATGTCGACGCTCGAAGACCTCGGCATCGAGGTCGTCGACCGCAAGAAATACAAGGCCGTCTCGGCCGCCGAGAAGGAGGCCTACACCGAGGAATGGGACTCGAGCCCGGACGTCTCGAGCTCCATCCGGATGTACCTCTCCGAGATGGGCAAGGTCCCCCTGCTCAACCGCGAGGAGGAGGTGACGCTGGCCCGCAACGTGCGCGAACGCGAAAAGGAGCTCCGCTTATTGGTCCTCGAGTCGCCCATCACCATGCGCGAGATCCGCAATTGGGAGACGCTTATCGCCCAGCAGGAGATGACGCCCAAGGAGCTCATGCCCAGGGGCCGCAAGACGGCCTCCGAGCTCTCGGGGATGCGGCGCAAGATGCGCACCGTGGCCCAGTTCATCACCAAATCCGAGAAGGAGATCAACAGGCTGCGGGAGCGCCTCAAGGGAAAGCTCGGGCCCGCGCAGAAGAAGGCCGTCACCAAGGCCATCGAGTCGCGCACCAAGGAAATCGTCAATAAGATCGTCGGCCTCAACTTGAACCAGGATAAGGTCAAGCGCCTGACCAACAAGATCAAAAACCTCGCCCAGAAGATCCGCGAATGCGAGGACGAGATCGAGCGCTACGAGAAGCGCTACGGCGCCAGCTACGCGGACCTCAAGCGCTATTTCGCGCAGATCGCCAAGGGGAAGATGACGAACGAGGCGTTTCGGCAGAAGACGGGTTACGCCCCCAGCGCCGTCGAGGCGGCTATGGAGAATTTGGCCAACGTGATCGATCGCCTCGAGCGCATGAAGCATTCGCTGCCCATCCCCGTCGAGAAGTTCCTGGAGCTCGACGACAAGATCGTCACGCTCGAGAACCAGATCCTCACCGACAAGCTCAAGCTCATCAAGGCGAACCTGCGCCTGGTCGTCTCCATCGCCAAGAAGCATATCAACAGCAACCTGGAGCTCTCCGACCTCATCCAGGAGGGCGGGCTCGGGCTCATGAAGGCCGTCGAGAAGTTCGAGTACAAGAGGGGCTTTAAGTTCTCGACCTACGCCACCTGGTGGATACGCCAGTCCATCAACCGCGCCATCGCCGACCAGGCGCGCACCATCCGCATCCCGGTGCACATGAAGGAGCTTATCTCCAAGCTTACCAAGGTGACGCGGCGCTACCGCCAGGAGTTCGGCCGAGACCCGATGCTCGACGAGTACACGCGGCACCTGCACATCTCGATGGATAAGGTCAAGAACGTGCTCAAGATCATGCAGGAGCCGATCTCGTTGTCGACGCCGATCGGAGAGGACGAGGACTCCTACCTGGAGGATTTCATCGAGGACAAGGCCGGCCCCGCGCCGTCCTTGTCGGCCAACACCTACCTGCGCCGAGGCGAGGTGGACAAGGTGCTCTCCACCCTAACGGATCGGGAGGCCAAGATCATCAAGCTTAGATTCGGCATCGACTCGGGCTATCCCAGGACGCTCGAGGAGGTGGGGCGGATCTTCAAGGTCACCCGCGAGCGGGTGCGCCAGATCGAGGCCAAGGCCATCCGCAAATTGCGCCATCCGTCGCGCTCGAAATCCCTGCGCGATTATCTCGACCAGGGCTGATCCATGGAAAAGTTGAAGATGGGCAAGGTCGAGTACAGCACCCTGGCCCGGGTGTTGCGAAAGGTCGATTTCTTCGCTCCGATGACGATCGGCCAGATGGAGAACGTTCTGCCGTACATTCTCCACTATTCGTACGACAAAGGCGAGACGGTATTTAAGCAGGGCGAGAAGGGCGATGCCTTCTACATCGTCGACAGCGGCCTGGTGGACGTTAAGATCAAGGACGGCCTGCTGAGCAAGAAAACCGTATCAAGGCTAGGCCCGGGAGATTTTTTCGGGGAGATGGCCCTCCTGTCGGCGGATCCAAGATCGGCGACGGTGGTGACCGTCGAGCCGACGAAGCTCTTCGTGCTGCTGTCGATAGATTTCCAGTATATCCTCAAAAAGAATCCGACCTTCGCCGAGGACGTCGCCAAGATCGCGGCGAGGCGGAGGTTTGACTCGAAGAATTAAAAAACGGCAGTTTTTACGCGCCTTGGGCGCGTGACTTGGTCGCGCTTCGCGCGACCAAGTTCGAGGTTTCTCGCGAGTATTCCGAGCTTGGCGCCGCAGGCGCCAAGCCACGCGCTCAAGACTTATATGATGAATGTCGGCAGCTTCTCTGCGATCCTCGCGGAAAGTAAAATGAGGAAACTAATTCGCAGAGGAGATTCAAATGACTACCGGGCAAGGATTCGTC
>JBGFSC010000015.1:0-27059 GCA_041694815.1 Elusimicrobiota bacterium
AGAAACCTTGCTTGAGCGAGCCTCGCTTTTCGATCTGCTCCACCTCAACCCCAAAAGGCTCGACCGCCTCAGGCGTCAAGACCTCCAGCTATGCCTCCAACTTTAACCGGACAGGAGTGATCGCGGAGTTAAACTCAAGGCTTGTGAATTCGCAGCTCCGTCCGAACGCGACTCGAGATTCTCTCAAAGGACTCGGATACCGGGGCTTTTTGATCCATGATCCTTCGGATCATTCGACGTTCCATGTATTTCGCGGCGCCCTTTGGGACATATCCACGGCGGCGGGGCCGCCCCGGAGCTGGAGCGACGACGGCGGCGTCGAAGTATGGCTCATGGGCTTCGCTCGGCGGCGCGGCGAGGGCAAGCTGTTGCCTAAAAGCTGAAGCAAGGCCCGGGGAAGGTTCTCCGGGCCCTCGAGCCGGCAGGACTCCCATTGACAATAGCTATTAAATAGCTATAATATAGTTATTAGTGAAACTGGCTCCTGACCCAGCGGCGGCCTTATGGTTGAGCGAGTATATACCTGAGAATGGAAACTTCGATTGGGACAAAGGCAATCGCGGGAAAAGCAGCAAGAAGCATGGCGTTAGTGATGAAGAGATCGAATCAATTTTCATGCAGAAGGAATTCATCTTTGCCGGCAGGATCGTGCAGCCAGTCCACGAAGAGTGGCGCGGGATCGTTCTTGGGCAAACAGCGGACGGAAAGTTGTTGGCGCTCATTTTTACGCGCCGAGGCGAGAAATTGCGTCCGATCTCATGTCGTCCAATGAGAGAAGGGGAAAGGAGGGTTTATGAAGCTGGCATCCAAGCGCAGAGCTAAAGACTTGCAGTTACGAGAATTTGAAAAGAAAGATTTGGGTCGTGAGATCGCGCAAAGCCGCTCGGCGGTTATGGTGCGCCCACGAAGCCGCCAGATGCCCACGTCAATACTGCTCGATCCCGCCATCATTGACAAGCTCAAAGATAAGGCCGCAAAGCGGGGAATTGGCTACCAAACCATGCTCAAGATAATCGTGCATGAGCATGTCGACGATTATTGATGAGTAACGAGTTTTTCATCCGACGATTGAAAAAGCTAGTATTTTTCTTGTAAAGCCCCGATAGCTTAACGGATAAAGCATCCGCCTTCGGAGCGGATGATCGAGGTTCGATTCCTCGTCGGGGCACCAGGCTTTGATTATTTAGTAGGCGACGGAGTCAGGAAGACATCGCCGCGCGTTTATAGTTTGAATCGATCGTCGGCTGATTCCGTATCGGGATACTCATCGATGGTAGCCGTGGGCTCGCTTAAGGCTCGAGACCATTTCCGCCTATTGTTCTTTCGTTGATAGGCCAGCAGCGCCTCGTTATAGGCCCTTTTCTCTTGACCGTCTTTTCTCTTTCCCAGCGCGCGCCCGACCATGCTGCCGGCTCGAATGCCAAAGGAAAAGCCAAAGATCGACGCTGCGAAGACGAGGCCCAATGCGAGGAAGAATAAGATAAAAGGATGGAGGAGGATGGGGCTAATAGAATTCCCGTGGCTGATGGATTGATTCAAATGATGAGGAAAGTACAGCAATCCGGCGATATAGGGCCCCACCGACCCGATGATCCACCCCAGTACCGAACCTTTTTCCTCGTACTTGCTCTCCCAGTGAAATGGGATGGGGGGTTTCGGGGCGCCTGGAGCATTCGCAGGCGACTGAGCCAGGAAAGCGCGCGAGCCTATTGCCGGAGCATTCGGTGTTTCCGCGCTGGGCCGCGTCGCGGTGGTCTGCGGCGCCGTCGCGTCAAAGAGCGTCGATGATTCCGCTTTTAGTTTTTCCGCGTCCTGCGGCTCCGAGCCAAGGGCCTGGGCGGCCAACGCCGTTGAAATAAAAACTAACGCCCAAAAGCGCATGACTCAAGTATTCTGGCCTTTTTGGTTGCCCGCCTGAGTCGAGTGGGGTGGGCTAGGCCAGGACCAAAGACCTAGTTTGTCGCTTATCTGTCGGGCACCGGCGTGACGAATTCCTTGACCTTGGCGCAGAGCCTCGTCACGTCGAGCGGCTTGGTCAGGTAGCTGTTGGCGCCGAGGCTTAGGGCCTTCTCGATGTCCTTGATCTTGTCGAGCCCGGTGAGCATCACGACCGGCACCTTCGCGGTGGCCGGGTTGGCCCGGATCGCCGCGCAAGCCTGAAAGCCCGACATATGCGGCATCTCCACGTCGAGCAGGATCAGGTCCGGGATTTCCTTGAAAACGATCGGGAGCCCCTCCTGGGGGCTGTCGGCGCTCATCACCTCGAAGCCGACCCCGCTCAATATGTCTCGCACCAGCATCCCGTTGACCGCGTCGTCATCGATGTGCACGATCAGCGGTTTGGAGCGCTTGGCCTTGGAGCCGAATCCGAACACGGGATCATTAAGGCATTTTTCGGCGGAATCTGGCAACGCCGCACTGGCGGGATCACCGCGCCCGCCCTATAATCGTTTTCGCGGGGTCCAATTTCCTTAATTTTCATGAAATCTTTTTGTAAATTCTCCAGTCCATCCTTAAGCATCATCCAACTGCTCCTCGCCGTTTCCCTGGCCCACGCGGCCGATCCGGCGCCTGCCACTACTAAGGATAAGGCGCAGCAGCGCTATCAATTGGGAATGCGCGCCGTCGGCCTGTTGCGCGCTGCCGGAAAGCACGAGGACCCGGAGGTCCGCGCGCTGGTGATGGAGCAATGGGGGGAAATCCGCAATCCCGCGGCGGCGGTTTTGCTTAAGCCGGCGCTCGCCGACGCCAACCCCTACGTACGCATCGCGGCGGCCAGTAGCCTGCGTCTGCTCGGCGACCTGTCGGGTCGCAAGGCCCTGGAGGGGGTCGCCCTCGAGAAACCCGCGAAAGAGGCGAAGAGGGGAAAGAAGCCCTCGGAGGCTTTCAAGGCTCTCGAGGAGATGCGCGCCATCGCGAAAAGCAAGGTACGGGCGGCGGCCATCCGAGCGCTCGGCCGCATGGACTCTCCCGATCTTGAGCCCTTGCTGCGGCAGGCGAAGGGGGACACGTCGGGATTGGTGCGCGACGCGGCGGCCGTCGCCTTGGCGAGGCTGGGAAGCGAGGAGGAGGCGGCCGGATTCATCGAGGCGCTTAAGGACCCTGACGACGGGGTGAGGCTCAGCGCGGTGCGCGCGCTCGGCGAGATCGGAGGGACCTCGGCGGTCGCTTCGCTCAAGAGCCTGGCCTCCGACCCATCGGCCACGATCCGGGCCGCGTTGATGCAGTCTTTGGGAATGATCGCCGACCCCACGGCGATCCCTGAGCTGCGCGCGGGCTTAGACGATGATAATGAACTCGTCCGAGCCAAGGCCATCGAGGCCTTAAGCCGCCTGGATGACACCGCCGCCGTGGGGCTGCTCCAGGAGGCCAAGGAAAAATCCAAGAATGCCTACCTGCAGCTCATGGCATTGCGGGGCTTAGCCAGAATCGGCCAACCGGTGGAGTTCGCCCTGGTGCAGCGTAGCCTCTCGCAGTCCGACAGCGACACCCGGCTTTTGGCCGTCGAGACCCTGGAGGCGGCTGGCGGCGAGGGCGCGGAGGGCATACTCGAGTTCGCGCTGGGGGACGCCGACATGCGCGTGCGGGTGCGCGCCGCCTCGGCCTTGGTCAAGCTGCTGCGGAGAAAATCATGAGGTGGTCATTATCCCTTGCGTTTCTGCTTTGCTCGTTGACGCCGCAGACCTTCGCCTTCCGCGGCGCCCTCGAGGACTCGCGCTCGGAGGCCCGGCGATTCGGGCTCGACCGCCCTGAGCCGGCCTCGCCTAGGACGGGATCTCCGGACGCGCGGGCGCTGGCCCGCTTCAACACCCTCCGCTCGAAAGGGGCATCTATCCGCACCTCGCCGAGTGGAACGATTTCTTCCATCGCGGGCCCCCTTTCGGAGGCTCGGGGAGGCTCGGCACAAGAGATCGCGGCGGCCTTCCTGGTCGCCAACCACGAGCTCTTGCGGATTGATCCGGACGAGCTGGAATTGGAACGCTCCAATACGATGGCGGGAGGAAGTCACCTCCTGTACCGACAGCGGCACAAGGGGGTGCCGGTTGAATTTTCGCGAGTGAAAATACACCTTTCGGAGCGCGGGGAGGTGCTCGGATTCCAATCCTCCTATGTCCCGGGGATCGATTTGCCCGCCGTCCCGACGCTCTCCGCCCAACAGGCCGCGCGAGCCGCCTCCGCCGATGGGGGCGGAGGTGCCGAGGGAGGGTCCCTCGTTTACCTGCCGCTATACAAGAACGGCGAGCTGCGCCTGGCCTGGAAGTTCAAGACGCACGGGGCCCGGCGGTTGTGGGTCTACTACGTCGACGCGCATAGCGGCGAGATATTGTTCCGCTACGATGAGCTGCGCTACGCCTGCCCCTCGGGGACGTCGGGGACGGTGACCGGCGAGGTGTTCGACATCGATCCCACCAGCACGCCGGTGCAGGTGCGCCCTATCCCGCATCAGAAGGTCTACATGTACAACGCGGCGATGAGCACCTACGCCGTTACGGGCCTCGACGGCTCCTTCTGCAACACGGGCACCTCCGGCAAGATATTCACCTCCCTCCAGGGCCCTTACGCGCGCGTAGCTCATTTCCAAAAGGGCTCAATGCTCTACGACAACGGGGGCGGGAGCTGGTTCTCCGCCGCCTCGCCGGTGTCGACCCCGCACCCCTACCCCAACGGTGCCGCGCCCAACTCCTCTGTGTTCGTCGGAACGCCCGCCGTCGCCGCGCCTCCGACGCCGCAATTTCCACCCGGCTCCATCGCCGTGCGCATGCTGCCGCACTTCTCCTCCTTCGCGGTGGGCAGCCTCAGCAGCGTAGACGGGGAGATTCTCGACGACGACCAAGCGCAGATCCTCGACGCCGACGGCGAGGCCGTCGCCTCCTATGTGGGCAACCGTTCGGCCTTCGTCGCGGCGGGCGTGCAGGGCTGCCTGGCCTGCGACCAGGCCGCAGGCAAGCCACCCCTGCGCGTGCTTCTTAGGGCGTCCGCCAGCGGCCAACAGCAGGGCTTCGACATCGACGTCTCAAGCTTCATGGTGCTCACCAACGCGCCGACCGTGGCGGCCAATCCCTCCAACGTCTTTTGGGCCGGCGCCGGCTCGGCCGACGGCACGCGCGACGAGATAAACGTCTTCTACCACCTCAACGCGATGCACGACTACTTCATCAACGGCGTCAACCGCTCCAGCGCCGCCGCCATCTCCGTGCCGGTCGCGGCGATGGTGCATTTCGGGCCGAACCTGGCCAACGCCTTCTTCAATCCGGAGCAGGGCAACTTCGCCTTCGGGGACGTGGGCGGGGGCATCGCCCTCGACGCCACGGTGATCCGACACGAGTACACGCATTTCGTCATCGATAAAATCTACCCGATCATCAATTTCGGCCAGTTCGGCGCCATATCGGAGGCGCTCGCCGATTATTTCGCCGGCAGCTCGCTCAACAATCCCTCCATCGGCAAGTACGTGTCCGGCTCCTTCGGGTCGGAGACCTCCTTACGCGAGCTCGCCTGCGCCCCACTGGGCGGCGGCACCTGCGCCAAATTCCCCCAGAACTGGAACGGTCAGATCCATGCCGACAGCCTGCCCTTGAGCCAGGCCTTCTGGGAGATCCGCAACGCCAAGGGCGCCGCTTGCGCCGACGGGTTGGTCTTCCAATCGTTGTTTTATTACCCCGAGAGCTTTCAGGAGTTCTACGACGCCTTGATCGCGGCGGACCATCTCAACCTAGTGGCCGAATGCGGAGGGTCGGGCGCCGCCAAAACCGCCATCCAGACGGCCTTCGCCGCCCATTTCTCCTTCACGCTGGCCGACGCCTTCGAGCCCAACGACGGAGGACAATCGGCGACCGACATCTCGACGCGCCCCTCCGTCAGCGCCGCGATCAGCCCGGCCGGCGATACCGACTACTACACCTTCGGCGCCGGGCCGGGTAGCATCCGGGCGGTGCTGTCGCTGCCCCGCGCGACCTCCGTCTCGTATTACGCCTACTCCCTGAGCCTCATCGACCGGCAGCTCAACGTGTTGGCCCAGGCGGATCCCGTCGTCGACATCAATCCCACCGGCGGGGGGCTCTGCCCGAACAGCGACTGCCAGACCTCGCAAAGCCAGGTGGTGCTCAGCTACGCCAACCCCGCCGCGGGCAAGTTCTTCCTGCGCGTCAGCGCGGCCCCGACCGATGGGGGCTCGAACTCGGGCACCCAATCGACCGTTCCCTACGGTCTGGCCGTCGATTGGCCGCGCTCGGGAGCCGTTTCCGGGGAGGTGGTCTCGGCGGTCTACGATCAGGACAATATCCAGTTCTCCGTTGCGGTCACCAGCTTCTCCGCCTTCCAGGATTATTCCTTCGCCTACGCGCAATTGCGCGACCAGTCCATGAACGTGCTGCCCCAGACGCAGACCAACGGGGCCAGCCCGTACCTTAACGTCGTCGGCCTCCCGTCGAGTTCGGGAGGAAGGATCACCGGGACCGTCAGCCTCTCTCCCGGATTCGCCGCGCGATTCCCCTCGGTCGGCACCATCCATCTGGAGATTTTCGGCAAGAACAGGCTCCAGGCGGCCGGAGCGGCGCAGGCGGCCGACTCCTTGGGGCTCTCGCAGGCATTGACGCTGGCCGGCTCGGGTTCCCCGGGTCTGACGGCGTGGAATAACATCTTCAATCCGAACCAAGGCCAGAAGGCGACCTTCAAGTACGAGACGTCCTCGGCCGGGCGCGTGCGCTTGAAGCTCTACACGATGGGCGGCACCTTGGTCAGCACCATCCTCGACGCGGACATGCCGGCCGGCAAGGGCTCGGTCGACTGGGCCGGCAAGAACATGGCCGGCTCGGTCGTCGCCAGCGGCGTCTATCTGCTGCACCTCGAAGGCCCGGGCGTCGACGCCGTCGAGAAGGTGATCGTGGTGAAATGAGGTGCTGAACCTGCTTTTCGCCGCCTTGGCCTCGCTTGCCGCCGCGCTTTGCGCCGGCGAGAACCCCGGCGTGACGGCCGTGCCCCTGCTGCAGGAGCCGGTCGGAGCCAAGGCCGTCGGCCTGGGCACCGCGTTCAGCGCGGTGGCCTCCGACGTGTCGATCCTGCATTACAACCCGGCGGGGCTCTCGAATCTCGATCACCGCGAGGCCAGCGCCATGTATTTGGGCGGGAGAGTCGATCAAAACGTCGAGTACGCGGCCATCGGCGGGCCGCTGCCCTTCGGGGGGCTTTCCGGCTCGGGGTACGCGGCGGGGGGCGCCTCGCTGCTCTTGTCGCAGAACGGCCGCATCAACGTCAACCGCACCAACGCCGACGGATCTTTCGCCGGCAGCCAGAGCCTCGACGCCGGAGGGGACATGGTCGCGACCTTCGGCTACTCCGAACGGGTGGGCTTCAACGATTGGGAGGGCGTCGATTCGAACGCGCGCTTTCACCACTTCGCCGGCCTTTCAGGCAAGTTCATACGCTCGACGCTGGCGCCTTCCTACGAGGCGCACGCCTTCGCGGCGGATATGGGGTATTTCATGCGCTCCCCTGAGCTCGGAGTGAGCGCCGCGGCGTCGCTGCTCAACCTGGGGGGGAAGATGCGCTTCATCAGCGAGGGGGACCCGCTTCCGCTGACCCTGCGCGCGGCGACGGCCTACCATAGGAAGCTGCCGGGACCGACGGAGCACGGCCTGCTGTCCGCATTGGAATGGGATTACAATTACTACGAGCGGCGATGGTCCGCAGCGGCGGGACTCGAATATCAATGGCTCGAGTCTTGGGCGACGCGCGTCGGCTATCAATTCCGCCGCGGCCTGGCGGGCCTCACGGTGGGGTTCGGAGTCCGTTGGGGGGCCGTCGTGCTCGATTACGCCTGGGCGATGAGCCGGCACTTGGGGGACATGCACCGTTTCAGCTTCGGCTTCCGTTTCGGCCGAGTCCCGCTCAAGGAACGGGAGAAGGGCCGCAGGCGCGTCATCGAGAGCGTGCCGGAGCACGAGCCGCTCAAGGGGCTCGAGCAGAGAAAGCCCGAGCCGCCGGAAATGCCGCGGCGGGAATTCAAGATGGAACGTTCCGACGGCGTTCCCGATTGGATATATTAGGGCGCGCTTGCAAGGCGCTTCGACAGCTGTTACACTATGAGCATGTCCGCGGACGTTCTTCTCCTTAATAAGAACTTCTACGCGATACAGATCACCAGCTGGGAGAGAGCCATTTCTCTCCTTTATATGGAGCGAGCCCTGGTGGTCGACGAGGATTACCGCACCTACGATTTCGAGAACTGGCTGGAGCTCTCCAAGACCATCGCGGAGCACCCGGCGGGATTCATCCACACGCCGACCTGGCGCATCGCGATCCCGGAAGTCATCGCCCTCAAGATTTTCGAGAAGGTGCCCCGCTGCGAAGTGACCTTCACGCGGCGCAACATCTACCGGCATTACAAGTACCGCTGCTGCTATTGCGGCCAACGCTTCCCCTCGACGGAGCTCAACCTCGAGCATATCCTTCCCCGTTCGCGGGGAGGGCGCACGGATTGGACGAACGTCGTCACCTCCTGCATCCCGTGCAACCTGCGCAAGGGGAATCGACTCCCCTTGGAGGCGGGCATGCGCCTGAGGATCGAGCCTAGCCGGCCGCAATGGCCCCACGTGACCGCTCTTTCGCTGCATTCCCCCGTCCCCATACGGCGCTCCTGGCAGAAGTTCATCGACGCGGCCTACTGGGACAGCCAGCTCGAAGACTGATTGCCCGTCGAAAAAACCCCCGAAGAGAAGGCGCGCGCCAAACACGTGCATGGGCTCATCATGCTGCTTTGCGGCGGCATATTCATCGCCGCCGGCGCGGCTGCCGGATATCTGGCCTTCGCGGGCCGCGCCGGCCTCCCGCGCGGCCTCCGGTGGCTGTTTGGCCAGAGATCGGGGATCGCCGCGATACCCTCCTTGGAGGACCGTCCCGCCGACGCCGAGTCGCCCGTGCGATGGAGCTCCTGGGGCCGGGAAGCCTTCGAGCAGGCGAGGGGTAGCCGCCGTCTGGTATTGCTCCAGCTTAGCCCCCGTTGGGGGCATTGGACGCATTTGATGGACGCTGAGACGTATTCGGATCCGGCGGTGGCCGCTTGGATCCGCAAGCATGTCGTAGCCGTGAGGCTCGATCCCCATGAGAGGCCCGACATCGCCCGGCGATATCTGTCGCGCGTCCCGACCGCGGCGCTGCTGCTGCCGAGCGGAGAATCGCTCTCGCAGGCGGCCTATGTCCCGTCCGGCCGTTTCCTCGCCTGGGCCGAGCAGGTGTCCGGCAGCGCTCGCAAGTCATGGGACGAGATCGACGCAGCGGCGCGCCGGGCGCGCAAGGCAGCGCATGAGAAGGCGGGGTCTCTGCTGGGTCCGCAGCGGGACACCCTCTGGAGACAGATGAGCCCGGCGGAGCGGCGCTCCGCCGCGGAGCGCGCCGTGAGCGGGGGACTCGCCGCAGCTGAAAAGCTCGAGCAGGCGCCGCAGCGCTTCTTGCGGACGCAGCTTGTCTCCCTGTGGAAGGAGGCCTCTCTGCCGCGGTGGCGGCGCCATCTTAAAGAATCCCTCCGTCTCGAGGACCCGGTCTGGGGGGGATTCTACCGCTATTCCTCCTGTGCGGACTGGAAATGCCCCGAATTCGAGAGAACCTTATCCGGCCAGGCCGCCGCCATCGAATCGCTCGCCCTCTCCGGAGAGCCGGACTTAACCGGGGCTGCGCTCAAGGCTGTCGCCTTCGTCGAACGATTTCTCAAGCAGAAGGAGGCTTATGCCGACGCGATGGATTCCGATGTCCGTAGGGGCTCTTCCTGGATCGACGGGGCCAGGTATTTCGCCCTAGACGAGCGCGGGCGTCTGCGGCTCGGCCTTCCCGAGATCGATCGCTCGGCCTACACCGCTCCTAACGCCGAGCTCGCGACGGCCTATCTGTTGGCCGGCAGGGCCATGCGCCGAGCGCCCCTGCTCGAATCCGGCCTCCGCCTACTGACGGCGCTCGAGCCTCGGATGGATTCCAGAGGCGCCTTACGGCGCCAAGGGTCCGGCGGGCCGTGCGGCCTACTCGAGGACCAATTGGCGATGGCTCGAGCGGAGTTGGCGGCCTTCGCCTGCACGCGCCGCGAGCCTTATCTCCACAGGGCTCGCAAGGCGTTGTCCTTCGCGTTGGGGCCGTTGCGCGATCCGTCGACCGGCGGCCTGCTTTTGAAGGCGCCGGAGGCGCGGGTGGCGGGCGATTGGCCCGAAGCCGTGGACCCGGACGCCAGCGCGGCGGCGGCGCTTGTGGCCGATGATTTGGCCCGCTTGAGCGGGAAGGAATCAGACGGCAGGCGAGCTCGGGCGATGCTCGAGTGGGCCATGGCGCGCGAGGGGGCCATCGATCCCGTCCTTCTGGCGCGCGTCGCCCTCAGATTGCGTTAATTTTTCTTTTCCAGCCAGAGTCCGCCCAGCACGCAGGCGTCCAGTCCGCTTTTTAGATAAGAGGCTATCGCCTCGGCGGGCGTGTGCACGATCGGCTCGCCTTTGAGGTTAAAGGAAGTGTTGAGCAATACGGGGGAGCCCGTCGATTGGCCGACCCTCTCGATGAGCCGCCAATACGCCGGGTCCGAATCCCGGCGCACCAGCTGCACGCGGGCCGATCCGTCGGCGTGGGTGACGGCCGGTATGGCCGAACGCTTGGACGGGCGCACATCGGCCGTCAGAAGCATATAGCGGTAGGGGTAGGGGCGCCCGTCCTGTTCGAGCTCGAAGTACTCGCCGGCGCGCTCGGCAAGCACCGAGGGAGCGAAGGGGCGGTAAGGCTCCCTGAACTTGATCTTGATGTTGACGATGTCCTTCATTTCCGGCTTCGTCGGCGAGGCCAGGATGGATCGGTGCCCCAGGGCCCGAGGGCCCCATTCGGCGCGGTCCCGATAGAATCCGATCACCTTGCCGGCGCTCAAGGCCTCCGCCGCCCGCTCCAGCAGCCCCTCCTCTCCCGGCTCGCTCGCCGCCAGGCCGGCGGCGGCCGCCGCGGCCCGGGCCTGCTCGTCCGAGAAAGCCTCCCCCCAAAAGGCGTGCTCCATGGCGAATCGGCGCGGCTGCCGGAGCAGGACATGGTGGGCGAACAGGGCGGCCCCCAGCGCCCCGCCGGCGTCTCCGGCGGCAGGCTGGATGAATAGCTCCTTGAATCCGGTCTCGCGGAGGATGCGGCGGTTGGCCAGGCAATTGAAGGCGACGCCCCCGGCCATGCACAAGGCTTCGCGCCCCGTCCGGCGCTGCAGCGCGGACGCCATGGCCACGACCAGGTCCTCGACGACCTTCTGCACGCTGGCGGCGATGTCGGCGTATTCCTGGTTGCGCTCGAGCTCCGCGGGGGAAGGGGGGGTCGGGTCGTCGTAGAGGCTGGTGCGGGAGGTCACGAAGCGCGCCGAGGGGTCCCTCGGCTCTCCGAAGAGCCTCTCGAAGGCGCGGTTATACGTGGCATGGTCGCTGTAATGGAAGGAAAAATAATCCATGTTCAGCTCGAAGCTCCCGTCCGGGAAGCAGCGCACCAGCTTGCGGACCTTCTCCTCGTGGCGCGGGCTTCCGTAGGCGGCCATCCCCATCACCTTGTACTCGCCCTCGTTGACCTCGAAGCCGAGGAAGGCGGTGAAAGCCGAGTAGAGCAGGCCGATGGAATGGGGGAAGCGGATCTCCTCTTCGAGCGAAAGGCGGCTGCCGTGCGGGCCGCTGGAGCCGAGCCCCCAGCTGGCCGTCGCCCATTCGCCGACTCCGTCGATGGTCAAGACCGCGGCGTCGGGAAAGGGGGAGCAGAAAAAAGAGGAGGCGGCGTGGGAGAGATGGTGGTCCACGAAGAGCAGGCGGGAGGCTTCGATGCCCAGGCGCTCGAGCAGTATGTTGCGGATCCAGAGCTTCTCCGAGAACCAGGCCTGCATCGCCTTGGGGAACACCCTCCAGGAGCGCGGCGCCGTGCCCACCAAGGTCTGCAGGAGGCGATGGAACTTGGAGAAGGGTTTCTCGTAGAAGACGACGTAGTCGAGATCCTGGGGGCGGCAACCGGCCCGGCGCAGGCAGAACTCGATGGCGTCCTTTGGGTAATGCGGGTCATGCTTGACGCGGGAATAGGCCTCCTGCATCCCGGCGGCGACCAGTCGGCCGTCCTCCAAGAGGGCGGCCGCCGCGTCATGATAGAAGCAGCTGATCCCTAGGATGCGCATCAGAACTGAGCGGAGGCCTCCTCCAAGGACTGGGTCTGGCGGGGCGGGCGGGTCCAACCCGAGCGGGGATTGAGGCGGACCCGGCAAACGAGGAAGAGGGGAGGGACGACCAGGAAGTAGAGCAGCACCAGCGTCGCCCAGGCCAAAAAGTCGAGGATGGCGCCGGCGACGCGCGCCCAGGCCCGCCAGAGCGCGAGCAAGACCTCCACGGCGCGGCGGGGCATGCTCAAAACAACGTGTAAATGAATGGGGTGACGGGGGATTGGGTGGCCAGGAGGATAAGCCCGCAGAAGAGCAGCAAGGTCACGACGAGGGGGATCATCCACCAGAGGCGTTCGCGCCACAGGAAACGGAGCAATTCCCGAAAGGTCGATCCACGGCCTGCCAAGGACTTAAGCGCCTTCATGCCAAAATTGAAACATTTATGCGACGGAGTGTCTAGCGCCGCGGCCGAAGCGCTAAAAGCCGTATTCCTTGGCCAGGACCCGCATGATCTCGTCGGCGGCGATCCGGTGACCGACTGCGTTCGGGTGGAGCAGGTCCCGGGCGACGAATATCCTCTTGCCGCGGCCGGTCGAGCGCCGGAAGGGCTCGAGAAGGTCCACGAACTCGATGCCCTTGGCGGCCAGATGCCGTCGCAGGAGGCGCTGTGGCCTCTCGTCGCGGTAGCCCGGCGGAACCTGCAGGGCTACGGGGAATATCACCACCTTGAAGAACGCGCCCCTTTGGCGGGCGGACTCGTGTATCGCCTCGATCACCTGGAGGGCGCGCGCCCAGTTCTCTTCCCGAAACATCTCCTCGAAGGCGTGCCGCATGCTCTCGAGGCTCCACCCCTCGAGCTTCTCGTTGCGCTTGACGGCCGCGACGGATTCCGGATCTAGGGTGGCGACGAAATCCGAGGCGCTCGCGACTGGCCCGGCCGGTGGCGAGGCGCTCCCCTGGCGGGACCAGAGCCTCCCGAGCTTTCCCCGCAGGTCGGCCTGGTAAATCAGGAAGTACACGAGCCGGCTCTTGAGCAGCAGATGCTTGAGGCGGAAATGCAGGGGCAGGGGAACTCCGGGCGCGAGCAGCGGCAGCGCCAAGGCCTTGGGGGCCGCGTCGTTCATGCACAGGAAAAGCAGCACGCCGTCGGGCTCGAAGCGCCAGGCCTTTCCTTGCAGGGTGAAATAATAGTCCCAGACATTGTAGCTCGTGGTGCCGAAATTGACGACGCGCAGGAGCTTGCCGCGGGGGAGGCGCTCGTTGACCCTCTTTTCAATGAGCCGCGGGGCGATCTCCTCGTAGGAAACCCTAGCGCCGTGGGCGATCGAATCGCCCAGGATGGCCAGGCGCCGCTCCCCGGCGGCCCTCGCGAGGGTGAAATCGGGGCCGCGCATACCCCAGCGGTTGTGTCCGTCCCATCGGCCCTCCGTGTATTCGAAGCGCGCGTAGGGGCGGCCCTCGTAGATGAGGCCGAAAGTCTTGGAGGCCCGGATCTGCGAGCCCGCGGACCAATTCAGATCCAGGGCGAGACGGCAGGCGAGCTCGGCGCAGGCGAGCCCGAGGAACACCCCCAGAAGGAGCAGCTTGAGCCTTTGGCGGAGCGTATCAGACCTTGACGGATCTCAAGAAACGCGCGTTCTCCTCCGGCAGGGAGGGGTTGATGTACATCCCCGAGCCGAGCTCGAATCCCGCCGCGCGGCCCAGGCGCAGCACCAGGCTGATGTACCAATGGAAAGGCTCCGTCGTCCCCCGGTCCAAGGGAGTCGACTGGATCACGAAGTTGTAGTCCGGGTTCTCGAGCCCCACGTGGAGCTTTTTGAGCACCGTCTGCAGCAGCCCCGCGAGGTCCCGGATCTCCTCGGCGGTGTTGTCGCCGAAGCTGGCGGCGTGCCGTTTCGGCAGGATCCACAGGTGGAAAGGGGAGAGGGCCGCGAAGGGGACGAAAGCCACGAATCTGGGGGAGTCCGCCACGACGCGCTCGCCTTGGCGCAGCTCTTCTTCGACCATCTTGCAGAACACGCATACGCCGTTCTGGTCGTAATACTTCTGGGCTTCGTCCATGCGGTGGCGTATATGGGACGGCACGACGCAGGAGCCGATAAGCTGCGAATGCGGGTGCTCGAGGGAGGTGCCCGCGGACTCGCCGTAATTCTTGAAGAGCAGGGTCAAGGCGACCTTGTTGTTCTGCAGCGAGGCGAGGAAGCGTTCCTTGTAGGCGGTCAAGAGGTCGAGCATCTGCTGAGGCTCCATGAGCGCGGGGTGCAGGTCATGGCGGGGGGAGTCGATGATGACCTCGTGGATTCCCTCGCCGGGGAGGCTGCGGTAGATGGCCTGCTTCGGGCGCTGGCCGGAGGGGGAGGGAACGAGCGCGGGGAATTTATTCGGCACCGCCCGCACGCGCCAGGCGCCGTTGCCCAGGGTATAGGTGGGCTCGCCGGTCAAGGATTCATTGCCCGGGCAGAACGGGCAATCGTCCTTTCTAGCCGGGGGGAGCTGCCTTAAGGCGCGGCGGTTCTTGAATTCGTTTGGCTTCTGTGCGCGGTCCTGGGCGATGATCACCCATTCCTTGGTCGCCAGGTTCTGTCGCAGTTCGGGCATCGTCACTCTCCTTGTCTATTGCGCTGCTGGGCGGCTACTCCTCCTCATCGAGCTTTTCCGCTTTTTTGCGTTGGCTGCGGTCCAAAATCTTCTTGCGCAGGCGGATCGATTTGGGAGTCACCTCGACGAGCTCGTCGGTTTCGATGAATTCGATGGCCTGCTCCAGGGTGAGCAGGCGCGGTGGGGTCAGCAGGATCGCCTCGTCGGAGGCCTTCGAGCGCATGTTGGTCAATGCCTTGGCCTTGCAAGGATTGACCACCAGGTCGTTGTCGCGGCTGTTCTGGCCGACGATCATGCCGGCGTAGACTTGGACGCCCGGGCCGATGAAGAGCACGGAGCGCTCCTGGAGATTCTGCAGCGCGTAGCCGGTGCTCGTCCCTTCCTCCTTGGCCACGAGCACGCCGTTGGCGCGGCGGGCCGCCTCGCCGGATTTCGGCGCGTAGCCATGGAAGCTATGATGCATGAGTCCCGTGCCGCGCGTCAAGGTGAGCATCTCGGACTTAAATCCCATGAGGCTCCTAGCCGGGATGATGTATTCCAGCCGCAGCCGGTCGGAGCCCTCGGTTTGCATGTTCTGCATCTGCGCCCCGCGGCGGCCCAGGCTCTCGAGTATGGCTCCCTGGTATTGGGACTCCAAGTCCACGACGAGGTATTCCGTGGGCTCGTGCTTGGCGCCGTTCTCTTCCTTATATATCACCTCGGGCCGCGAGACCGAGAGCTCGTAGCCCTCGCGGCGCATCGTCTCGATGAGCACCGACAAATGCAGCTCCCCGCGCCCGGAGACTCGGAAATTGCCCTCGCCGGGAAGCTCGTCGATGCGCAAGCCGACGTTGGTCTCGCGTTCCTTGAGCAGCCGCGCCTTGAGGTGCCGGCTGGTGACGAATTTCCCCTCTCGGCCGGCGAACGGGCTGTTGTTGACGGAGAACTCCATGGATAGGGTGGGCTCATCGATGACGAGCGGGGCCAGCGCCTCGGGGCGCTCGGCCGAGGCGATGGTGTCTCCGACGTCCACGTCCTCGAAGCCGGCGAGAGCCACGATATCCCCCGCCTGAGCTCGGGGGATCTCGCTGCGTTGGAGGCCGAAATAACCGAGAAGCTGGGTGACCTTGCCGACCTGCCTGGCTCCAGCCGCCTTGAGCAGCGCGACGGAGTCCCCCTTGGATACGGCGCCGTTGAAGATCCGGCCGATGGCTATCTTTCCCACGTAATTGGATCGGTCGAGCATCGTCACCTGCATCTGCAGCGGGGCGTCGGGGTCGGCCAGCGGGGCGGGGACGTGCCGCTCGATGGTCTCGAAGAGGGGGGAGAGGTCCTTTCCCGGGCGTTCGGCGTCATAGGAGGCCCAGCCGGCCTTGCCGGCGGCGTAGACGACGGGAAAGTCGAGCTGCGGGTCGCTGGCGCCAAGGTCGATGAAGAGGGAGAAGACGGCGTCGAGCACGGCATGCGGCTTGGCGTTGGGGCGGTCCATCTTGTTGATCACTACGATCGGCGCCAAACCGAGGGCCAGCGACTTGCGCAGCACGAATTTCGTCTGGGGCATGGGCCCGTCTTGGGCGTCGACGAGAAGAAGAACCCCGTCGACCATGCGGAGTATGCGTTCGACCTCGCTGCCGAAATCGGCGTGGCCCGGAGTGTCGACGATGTTGATGGTCTTGTCCTTGTACGGCACGGAGGTGTTCTTGGCCAGGATGGTGATGCCTCGCTCTCGCTCGAGCTCGCCCGAGTCGAGGACCTGCTCCTGCGCCTCCTCCGGCTTGACGATGAATTCGCCGGTCTGCTTGAGCATGGCGTCGACGAGCGTCGTCTTGCCGTGGTCGACGTGGGCTACGATGGCGATGTTGCGGAGGCTCTCGCGGCGGGTCATGCGCGGACGCTCAGCGTGCGGCCGACCGCGTCTTTCCATCGCCCATAAGCGCTCTCCCTGGCCGAGGACGGCAGGCGCGGCTCGAAAACCCTGTCGACCGCGCGGTGGGCGAGGAAGGCCCCGCGGTCCGGCCATACGCCGGCCTCGATCCCCGCCAAGGCCGCCGCGCCGAGCGCGGTGGTCTCGCGCACGACGTAGCGCTCCACGGGGATTCCAAGAAGGTCGGCTTGGATCTGCATGAGCAGGTCGTTAGAGCAGGCGCCGCCGTCGACTTGAAGGCGCTTGAGAGCCCGGCCCGTTGTCCTTTCCATCTCGCGTACGACGTCGACCGTCTGCAGGGCCATGGCCTCGAGCGTCGCCCGCGCCAGATGCGCCCGGGTGCTGCCGCGGGTGAGGCCGAAGAAGGCGCCCCTCGCGCCGGGGTCCCAGTAGGGCGCCCCGAGCCCGGTCAAGGCCGGGACGAAGGTCACGCCGCCGCTGTCGGCGACGCCTCCGGCCAGGGCTTCGATCTCAGGGGAGCTCTTGAAGAAGCCTAGGCCGTCGCGAAGCCATTGCACCGCCGCCCCGCCGACGAAGACGCTGCCCTCGAGGGCGTACTCCGTCGCGCCGCTTATGCGCCAGGCGATCGTGGTGAGGAGGCGCTCGGAGAGCACGGGGGCGGCGCCGGCGTTGGTCATGAGGAAAAGGCCGGTGCCGTAGGTGTTCTTGGCCACCTCCGGTGTGAATCCTCCCTGGGCGAACAACGAGGCCTGCTGGTCTCCGGCGACGGCCAGGATCGGCAGGGAGGCGCCGAAGAGTTCGGGGGACAAGTCCCCGAAATGCCCCGTGGTTTCCTGGACCGAGGGAAGGATGGCCTCGGGAACGCCGAAGGTCCTGCAAAGCTCCGGGTCCCAGCTCCCGGAGAGGGAGTAGAGAAGCGTCCTGGAGGCGTTGGAGGCGTCGGTCGCGTGCCGCTTGCCTCCCGTGAGCTTCCAGATCAGCCAGCTGTCGACCGTGCCGAAGGCCGCCTCTCCCGTCGCCGCCGCCGCGGCCGCTCCGGGAACGTGCTCGAGCATCCAGCGGATCTTCGTCGCGGAGAAGTAGGGGTCGAGAAAGAGCCCGGTCCTTTCATGAACGAGCGGCCCGGCCCCGCGGGACTTGTGGGACTCGCAAGCCTCGGCCGTCCTGCGGTCCTGCCATACGATGGCGTTGCAGAGGGGCTTGGAGCTGCGGCGGTCCCAAAGGATCGAGGTTTCCCGCTGGTTCGTGACGCCAAGGGCGGCGATGCGCTCGCTCCCGGCGGCCTTGAGGGCGTCTTGCAGGCACTCGCGGGCGCTGCTCCATATCTGCTCCGGGTCGTGCTCCACGAAGCCGGGCTGGGGGAATATCTGGGGGAATTCGCGGTAGCTCTGGGCGAGCACGCGCAGGCGCGCGTCGAACACGACGGCGCGGTTGCCGGTTGTGCCAAGATCGAGAGCGAGCACGCAGTCTTTAGGCATTTTTCCGTCGAGATTATATCAAGTGCTGAGCTAGGAGGCGGCCTAAAAAGAAGAAAGCCACCTGCGGGATGCCGTTCATGATGAGGGGCGGTGGCTTTCTAAAACGTCCGCGACTGCCGGGCAGTATACACAAAGCGCTGACGGCGCGCAAGCAAAAAGTTTACATGAACGTCATGGATTCGTCACCGCCGGGCCCAGTCCATGGCGAGGATGAGCGCGCCGAGGGCCAGCCGGTACCAGACGAAGAGGGCCACTCCCCGGTTCTGCACGTACGCCAAAAGGAATCGGATTGCCGCCACCCCCGAGACGCCGGAGGCCAGGATGCCGACCCAGAAGGCCGCGTTGAGATCTCCCGGGCCCAGGTGGCGTAATTGGTGCAAGGCGGCGCCGGCGATGATGGGCGTCGACATCAAGAACGAGAAGCGCAGCGCGGTCTCGGCGTTGAGTCCCGCGAGGAAGCCGGCGGTGAGGGTGACGCCGGAGCGCGAGACCCCCGGGACGATCGCCAAGGCCTGGGCCAGTCCCACCCAGAGGGCCCTTCCCCAGCCGAGCTCGCGCAGCCCGCGTTTGAGCGAGCCGATCCGTCTCGATAGGCCCAGGAGCAGGCCGAAGGCGATGAGCATCAGGGCGGTCAGGGAGGGCTCGCGGAAGACGGTCTCGGCGTAATCCTCCAACGTCAGGCCTGCGACCGCCGCCGGGATCGTGGCCAAGACCAAAAGGCCGAGCAGTCGGCCGTGGGCGGAGCGGGGGTTGGCCATCGCTCCAAAAATGAGATCGATCCAGTCTCGGAAGAAATACAGCGTGACCGCGGCGAGCGTGCCCAAGTGCAGGGCCACGTCGAAGACCAGCCCCGGGTCCTTCCAGCCGCAAAACCAAGGCAATAGGGTCAGGTGGGCGGAGCTCGAGATGGGGAGGAACTCGGTGAGGCCCTGGACCGTTCCTAGGATGACGGCCTGGCCTAGGGGAATGTCCGTCATGGATTATTCAGCGCTAAAACGGCGTATGCGAAGGCGACAGACAGCCATAGCAACGAGACCGCCGTCTGGGCCCAGGAGAAAGTCCTTAACAATGTCCAGGCGGATGTAATGGGGCTCAACGCCAAGCCGAGGGTCGATTCCGGAACCATCCGGACCCGCTCGATCACGGTGACGGCGGAAAACCTTTCTTTTCGAAGGCCTTCGATCACCGCCAGGGCCAAACGGCTAGCGTCCATGCGGGCGTGCCCGGGAATCGTCATCGCGTTCCAGACGCAGGGGGAAGACGCCCAGCCGTGATTGTCCCCGGCGCCGACCAAGAATAGGTTTTTTCGACGGGCCAGCTCGATGACCTCCCTCGATTTGGACGGCGGGAATTCGAGGGCCTTCGGCGAGGCGTTGACCAGCTCGAGTCCGGCCGCGCCGGCGTCCGCGAGCTCCGGGACTGAGTCCCATCGATGGCGCCAGTATTCCGGCAGGCTCAACACGGCCAAGGCGCGGTGCTTCGGCCATGCCTCGGCCAGGAATCGGCGCAGGCCCTGCTCTCCGCCGTAGGCTGCGGGGTCGATGCGCTCTCGCGCCCCGAGCGCGACGACATGGGCCTTGTCCAGGCTCAACTCTTCGCCGGCCAACAACCGGCAGAGCGGCGTCCCCGCGGCCGTGGCCGGAGCCGCGTTGTGGTCGGTGATGAAGCTCGCCCCGAAGCCGAATCGCTCATGCCAGCGCGCGTTGGCCTCGGCCGAAAACGACTTGCGCCCGTCCCAGGAGGCATTGGTATGGGAATGAAAGTCGAGGAGCAGCGCATTAGGATCCTTGGCGACGAGACGGGCGGCGGGACGAGGGCCGAGCACGGCCCAGCCTAAATACAGAAAAACCAGGAGTAGGTAGCCGGCGTATTGCTTGAGCGCGCGAGCGGTGGGAATTTTCAGCCCGAACGCGAGGCGATAAATCCAGAACCCAGCGAGAAGGTAGGCGAACAGGACGATATCTTGCCGGACGCCGTTGCAAAGGATCGAGTCGGCGAATGATGAGAAGGGAGTCGTAGCCAGGTGCCAGAAGGACGGTTCTAACTCGAAGCCGGCCGGAGCTTGGCCGGTGAGCGCGTCGCGCAACGGCGCCAGCGGGAAGGCCTTGGCGAGCAAAAAGACGCCGCAAAGAGCGAGCCAGGGGAGAAGGCGCCGTTTAGACGGCAAGCGAAGCGAGTCTTTCCTCGAACTTCTGCTTGATGCTGGGGCCCTCGCCCTTGAGGAGGAAGTACTTGCTGGCCTTCGTCGAGAGGACGACGAGGCAGTTGGCCGGTACGTTGGCGCGGCGGTAGGCCTCGAGCTTGTGATGCCCGTCGAGCACGAAGCCCGCGAAGAAGGAGTGCAGGTTCTTGACCTGTCCCGAGGCGACGCTTTCCGGGACGGCGCGCTGGAGCATGCCGAGCATCAGCACGCGCGGCCTGTCGCCGTTGGCGATCATCTGCTGGTATAGCTTGACGTATTCGTCGCGCAGCGCGCGCTTGGGCACCAAGGGGATGACGAAATCGTATTGCTTCTCGAGCAGGTCGGCGTGCCGCCATAGCCTGGGCTTGGAGCCCTCGTAATGCTCCCAGCCGGAGAGCAGGTCCTCCTGCGCGGGGTCCTCGATGCCCCAAATTTCCATGAATTCGTTGTTATAGAAATAGGAGTTCTCATCGTCGAAGGCGAAAGGCCCCGACAAGGGGACGTTCGCCTGGAAGAGATAGTACTCGCCCTTGTCGAGCATCTCGAGTATAGGTGCCAGCTCCTCGATGAGCCTCTCGTCGAGGGGCCGCGGGATGGAAATGGTCTTGGGGAGGTTGGCCACCTTCTTGGAGCCAAGGGCCTGGGGTTCGGAAAGGCACTTGAACCAGAAATGGCAGGTGTCGCAATCGTTACCGATTTCGAACTTGCGCGACCCCCCCAGCTCGAAGAATAGGGTGTTCGCCTCGCCGTGCTTCTTGCCGACGCCGATTCTGAAAAACCCTTTGGAATTGGAGAGTTTTATCTTCCAAAGCTTCTCCTGGACCGAGGTCGCGTCCAGTCGAGGCGCCGAAGTCTCGGATTTCATATCGGCTCGGTGCTCCTATTGTAGACTATAAACCCAGTTCCCGCAAGGCCGTATTTAAAACATGTAACATTTTGGATATGGAATTTTTGTCGAGTCCGGTTATACTTTCCCGCAATGGACCCGCGAGACGACGAATCCGTTGACGGCGTGAACGATTTGGATGCCGCCCGCCTGGCCCTGCGCGGGGCCTTGTCGACCATCCGGGATCTGCAGGACGCCAACGCCCGGCTAAAAGGCCATCTTCAGGAGGCCGAAAGCAAAAGGAAACTGCATGACCATGAGCTAGGCGAGCTCCGCCGCCAGCTTGAGCATTGGCAGGCCGAGGGAAAGCGCTGGGAGGAGGCGAAGAAGGAGGAGGCCGAACGCTTAAAGCGCCTGGAGGATCGCTGCCGGTTGGAGGTGCGCGAACAGGAGCGACGCCAGATCTCCCAGCAGCAGGGGGAGATGGAGGAGAGCCTCCTGCGCTTGACAGCGGACGTGGAGCAGTTGCGCCGCGCCAACCAGGAGAAGGAGCGGCAGTGGCTCGAGGTCAAACGGCTTTTGGAGGTCCGCGACGCCGAATTGATGGAGGCGCAGCGCGAGAAGGTGGAGCTGCTCAACCGCTTCCGTCAGGACGCCGAGATGGTCGCGAGATTGCGCGGCCAGCGCGACGAGGAGATCGGGGCCATGCTCCGCGCGCGCGACGGCGAGCTGCAGGAGAAGGAGCGCCAGCGGCAGGAGGCGCTGCGCAAGAGCGAGGAGCTCGAGAAGCTCGTGGCCGCCGGAGCCAAGGAACTCGAGCTTAAGCTGCAGGAGCGCGAGGAGGCCCTGCTCAAGCAGTACCGGGAGAAAGAGCGGGCCCTGCAGGAGCGCTATAGCCAGCGGGAATCGGACCTCCAGGCCTCCTGGGCGGAGCTCGAGAACGGATTGTGGCAAAGAACCAAGGAGGCCCGGGAGAAGCTTGACCGGGCCGTGCAAGCCCAGTTTGACGAGCGCGCGCGGGCCTTGGCCGACCGCTCGCGCGAGATCGAGGAAATCCTCGAGCGGCGGCGCAACGATCTCGAGGACGAGTTCCTCAAGCGGGTGGCGGAGACGGAGAAGAAGTTCGCCGAACAGGAACGCCTGCTCCTCGACGGCTACCACCGCCGCGAGGCGGAGCTGCTCAAAAAATACGAGTTCGAACTCGGTAGGGAGAAGGAGGCCCTGCGGGAGAAGGCCGCGGACCTCGCGAGAGTCCAGGCCGAGGAGCATCGGCAGCGCTTGGCCGAGCTCGACCGCCGCACGGCCACTCTCGAGCAGGAGGAAAAGCGCATCGCGGATGAGGCGGCCGCCGAGGCCGCCCGGAGGCAGGCGCAAGACCGCATCGCCTTAAGCGAACGCGAGCGCGCCTTGGACGAGGCCTTCCGGCAGCGCGAGGTGGAGCTGCACGAGTCGTTCCTTAGGAAAGAGAACGCCTTGCGCGAGGAGTGGACCCGGCGCAAGGCCGAGCTTCTCGAGGAGCAGGAGAAGGCCGTCGAATCGGCGCGCCGCGTGCTCCAGACGGAGTTCGAGCAGAAGGGGAAGGCCCTCGAGGAGGCCTACAGGGCCCGCGTGGCCGAGCTCGAGCGCTCCCACCGCACGCTGGATGAGCAGTTTAAGACGTGGAAGGACTCGGTGCTCGAGGAGTTCCTCCTGAAGGAGAAGAATCTCGACCGGCAATGGATGGTGCGCGAGCAGGAGCTTATCCGTAAATACGAGGCCGCGATCGAGACCGAGCGCCGGGCGGGCCTGCTGGAGGTCCAGAAGACGAAGGAACAGCTCGAGTCGATCCGCCGGCGGGGGGAGGAGGACCTCCAGCGGCGCGCGGAGGCGATGCAGGCCGACTACGAGCGGCTCGAGAAAGAGCTTCGCGAGGCCCTCGCGCGCCGCGAGGAGGAGACGCGCCAGAAAAGCGCGCAAATGCTCGAGGATGCGCGGCAGCGCCAAGAGGCCCTGCTCGCCCGCCAGGCGAAGCATCTGGAAGGGGAGATGGAGCGCAAGGAGGAGCAGCACCGGCTCGCCGTCGAGGAGCTTAAGCGTCGGCACCAGAGCGATCGCATCGAATGGGAGAAGCGGCTCGACGAGCAGCGCCTGGCGACGCACGCCCTGCAGGAAAAAATGGCCGCGCTCCAGGCCGAGCACCAATCCCTGTGGGAAGATCTATGGGCGAACGAACGCAAGGCCGACGCCGAGCGCGTCGCCTTGGAGAAGAATTTTAAGGAACGCGAGGCCCAGCGTGACCGTCGCTATCAGCAGATGGAAAAGGAGCTCCATGCCCTCTGGGCGGAGAAGGAGCAGGAATACCTGCAGGCCCACCGGCACGCGCTTCGCGAGGCCGAGGCCGCCTTCAAGCGCAGGGAACAGGCCCTGCAGCGGGAACTCGAGGACGCCAAGAAGGCGCTGCGCGAGCCGCGCGCCTGATCTGAGCCGGATTTGAGACGTATTTGAGCTTTCCTTGAGCCCCGGGGTTTAAAATCCATTCAAAGCCGCATTCATACGGGAGGGATTATGGCCATGATAGAGCGCGAGGAGGAGTACGGTCTTTTTTCGGGCTTCAGGTATTTCCTATGGGGCGCGGCCGCCGGGATCGTCACGGGGCTGCTCGTAGCGCCAAAATCGGGGTTAGAAACCCGGGAGGACTTAAGCGATTGGTTCCAAGACAAGAAAGAGAGGACCAACCGCATCGTTTCCCGGCTGCGTGAAAAGCTGCCCGCCGCCGCGGAGAGGGCCCAGGAGGCCGGCAAGGAGATCTATTCGGGCGGCCAGGAGAACGACCGCCGCCTTTAGGCCGGCACACCGATAGCCTTTGCTCCCGCCGGCAGAGCGGGGCTCCGCCCCGCTAGGCGACGAACTCGTAGCCGGACGGCCGGGTCTTGAGCAGTTCCCCGTGGCTCCCTAAGGCCTTGCGCAGCCGCTCGACGGCCTTCTCCAGGGCGTTCGGGCTTGGGCTTTCCTGAGGCCATAATTCGCGAAGGAGCTTGGCGCGCGCCACCTCCCCTTTGGACTCCATCAGCAGCCGGAGCAAGGCGAGCAGGCGATGCGGGAGCGTGGCCACTATCTGCCCGCCGGTCCAGAGGTTGCGGTACTTGAGGTCCAGGCGAAAAGCTCCCTTGCGGATCTCATGCGAGGACTCGGCAAAACGTTGGGGCGCGGCCAGGAGCGATTCGACGCGGCGCAGGAGGCTGGCCATCTCGAAGGGCTTGCGGATGTACTCGATGGCGCCCAGGGCGACCAAGGATTTGGCGAGCATGTCGGCCTCATCGCTGTAGGCGCTGATGACGATGACCGGGATCTCCCGGGTCTCCTTGGCGGCCTTCATCCTTTTGATGACCTCGACGCCGTTCATGTGAGGCAGCATCAGATCGAGTAGGACTAGGTCTGGGCTCAGGGAGAGCACCTTCTCGAATCCTTCCTGGCCGTTGAAGGCGTAATGGACGTCGTAGCCCTTGGCCCCAAGCGCGGCCCCCATGAGCTGCTGCAGATCCGGAGAGTCCTCGACGCTCAAGATGCGGGCCATTCAAGCCTTCTCCGAGGGAACCCGCCGCGGGCGCGGGCCGCCGCCAAGCAGGTCCAGGGCGCCGCGGCCGAGGCAGTGGCCGCCGTCGGCCACCAGGGTCGCTCCATTGATGTATTCCCCCAGAGGCGAGCAGAGGTAAAGCACCAGGTTCGATACGTCCTCCTCGCGACCGAATCGTCCGGCCGGAATGGAGGCCAGCAGGCGTTGGGACATCTCGGGCTGCGGCCAGAGCCGCTCCCGCGCGCCCGGAGTGTCAATGAAGCCTGGGGCGATCGCATTGACGCGCACGCCGCGCCCCGCCCACTCGGCGCCGAGGCTCCGCGTCATGGCCAAGACGCCCGCCTTGGCGGAGACGGAGGGGAGCAGCCCAGGCGCTCCCGTCCAGGCGTAGGTCGCTATCACATTGACGATGGAGCCGCCGCCGCGACGCAGCATGTGCCGGCCGGCCTCGATCGCGCAATAGAAGCTGCCGTTGAGCACGATGTCGACGACCTTCTTCCAGCGGATCGGCGTGAGGGACTCGGAGGGGCGGATGAAGTTGGCCGCGGCGTTGTTGACGAGGATGTCGACGCGCCCGAACGCGGAGAGAACCGACTCCATGAGTTCCTTAACTTGATCAGGATCGGCGACGTCGGTCGGACGCGCCAGGGCGCGGCGGCCGAGCCGCTCGATCTCCGCCGCGGCCTCCCGCAGCGGCCCCTCGTGCCGCGCGGCGACCGCGACATCGGCCCCGTGGGCGGCCAGCTCCCGCGAGATGACGCGGCCGATCCCCGTGCCGCCACCCGTCACGAGGGCGACCTTGCCTGCGAGTAGGTCGCGCTTAAACGGCGACTCGCTCATTCCCAGCGGGGGCGGCGCTTCTCCCTCATGGCCGCCATGCCCTCGCGGGCCTCGGGCCCGGAGAAGAGCCGTCGGGAGTCCTCCATGGCTTCCTTAAAAAGGCGCTCGTTGTCCGGGGAGCGGACGTCGTATAGGGCCGCCTTGATCGAGGCGTAGGCCTGGGGCGGCAGCTTGGAAAGGGACTTGGCCTCGGAGGCCGCGGCGGCGCGCAGCTCGGCCGCGGGGACCAGCCGGTCCACGAGGCCGGCCTGCAGCGCCTCCTGGGCCTTGAGGGTCTCGCCTCGGAGGACCATGTCGCGCACGACGGAACGGCTCGAGCAGATCTTGAGCATCCTGGAGATGAGCACTCCGGTCGGGGATATCCCCAGGCGCACCTCGTTGAGGGCGATGCGGCCATTTTCCTCCGCCATGAGGCGGAAGTCGCAGGCCATCGCGAGCACCCAGCCCCCCGCCATGGCGTAGCCGCCGATCGCAGCAATGGTGGGCTTGGGTACGGCCGCGAGGGTCCGATGGAGGGCGATAATTTTCCACATCGCGTCGCCGCGCTCGGCTTCCGGCAGCGAGAGTATCTCCTCGAGGTCTAAACCGGCCGCGAAGTACTTAGGGAGGGCCGAGGCGAGTACTACGCAACGGACCGATGGATCGGTCCCGGCGGAGGTGAAGGTTTCCGAAAGGGTGCGGAGCATCTCCTGAGAGAGGTTATTGGAGGGGGGGCGGTTGAGGGTGACCCACAAAGCGCCCTCCTCCCTGCTCGTTTCTATCGAACTCCCCGTGGTGGTTTGGCTCATCGCGACCTCCCTGTACGGCGCCATCTTATCATAAAATGCGGGGAGCGATGACCGTGCTCTACGAGGACGACGCTCTGCTGGGGGTCGACAAGCCCGCGGGAATGTTAGTCGTGGCCGGGAGGGGTCCGGCGGCCGAGGAAAATACGGTTTTAAAACAGTTTTCGAAGCAAGCGGGAAGGCGTTTATTCGTGGTCCACCGCCTCGACCGGGATACCAGCGGGGTGCTATTGTTTGCCAAGCGGGCCGATGCGCATCGCAAGCTCTGCGGATTATTCGAATCGAGAAGGGTGCATAAAACCTATTTGGCTATCGTCGACGGCGTGGTGGGTAAGCCAGGTGTCATCGATAAGCCGATTAGGGAATTCGGCTCCGGACGCATGGGGGTTTCGTGCGGCGGGAAACCCTCAAAGACGCGTTATAAGCCTCTTGAAAGCAGGGGCAATGCTTCGCTGTTGGAAGTTGAACCGGAAAGCGGGAGAAGGCATCAGATTCGAGTCCATCTCCATTCGATCGGACATCCGGTGCTGGGAGATCCTTTATATGGAAAGAAGACCGGCCTTTCGGAAAAAGCCCCACGCCTCATGCTTCATGCCTGGAAGCTTGAATTTAGTTGGATGGGTAAAAAGTTGAAGTTAACGGCTTCTAGGCCCATTGATTTCGATGGTTTCTTAGAAGGATTAAGAAATCACTCCTGTCCGGTTAAAATAGCGTAGGCGCCCTTCGTCATTGGTAGAATGTTTCTGCGAGGAAGCAATCTACCGACGGAGGACGCCTATGCCTCATTATAACACAGTCCTGCATCA
>JBGFSC010000049.1:0-113280 GCA_041694815.1 Elusimicrobiota bacterium
CTCGGGCGCGAGGGTCCATTCCCTGCGCGCCGGCGCGGCAGGCGCGGCCGGGCGCTTCGCGGCGGGCCCCGCCTCGCGCCGGTCCGCCAGCTCCAGCTGCACCGTCTCGGAAGGCTCCCAGTGCGAGTGATGCAGCGGCCAGCCGAGCAGAAGCACCGCGTGCATCAGCGCCGACAACGCGATCATGCCGGGCAGTAACGCCTGGTCGTATGCGAAATTCACCGGGCGCGGCGAAGGCCGACCTCGGCCGCGATGCGCTTGACACCCGCGTGCTTGATGTCATCGAGCAGCGCCGCCAGTTCCCCCCAGCGCACGGCCTCGTCGGCCGCCACCGAGACCCTCAGCCCCGGCTGCCTCTCGGCCAGCCCCTTAAGGGCGAAGGTGAAGTCGTCGCGGCTCATGCTCCGCCCCGAAAGCTCGACGCTCAGGTCCTTGGCGAGCACGACGCGCACGTCGGAGGGGGCCGAGGGGTCCGCATGCCCGGCCTTGGGCAGGGCCACCTGCAGCTGGCGCCTGACGATGACGGGGGCCGCGACCATGACGATGATGAGCAGCACGAGCACCACGTCGACGAGCGGCGTGACGTTGATCCCCCCGATCGGCGAGCGCGCCGAAGACGCCTGGCCGGCCATTACGAAACCCCCGCGGAGGAGAGGAGCCGTTTCGCGGCGATCTCCGCGTCCGCGACCCGGTCCTCGACCGCCTTCTGGAACAGGTTGTAGGCGATCACGCAGGGAAGGGCCACGAGTATGCCCACGGCGGTGGCGACCAAGGCCTCGGAGAGGCCCTGCATCACGACCTCCGGTCCGGCGCTGGCCGAGAAGGCCAGGTCGTGGAAGGCCCGGATGACCCCCAACACCGTCCCGAGAAGGCCGATGAAGGGGGCATTGTTGCCCAAGGTGTTGATGACGGTCAGGCGCTTTTCTAAGAAGCGCCTCTCCAAAACAAGCTGCGCCGCGGCGACGTTCTCGGGGCGCTCACCGCGCCCGGCCGCCCGCGCTAAGGCCGCCGACAGATCGCTCTCGAAGCGGCCCGCCGCCCTCCTGCGACGGAAGATCAATGCGCGCTCGAGGATGATCCCTATGGACAGGACCGAACAGGCGATGAGCAGGTAGATCACCCAGTCGCCCCCCGACATCGCGAAAGCCTTTACGAAGCCCAGATGCTTCATCGATACCCCCCGAGTGGATCAAATATTGCCGAACGGAACGCTCAAGCGCAGGATGAAGCTGCGCCCCGCGTTGAGCGCGAAGGCGCGCCAGCGGTTCAAATGGTCTCGGTACGGCTGGTCGAAGGCGTTCTCGACGCCCAGGTCCGCCCGGACGTCCCCGCCGGGAAACGGTATTTCCGCCCCGAGGCCGAAATCGACCAGGCCGTAGCCGGCGGTAGAGGTTTCATAGGAGGCGACGCGGCTTTGCCTGGCCGCGATCCGGCCCGCAACCGACAGATAGGGTCGGCGCGCATGGCCGAGCTCCGGCAGCGTCCAACGCAGCCCCCATTTGAATCGGTTGGCCGGGATCTGGGGAAGGGGCTCGCGGAGATCCTCGTTTTGCGCGCGCACCCAATCGGCTCCCGCGCTCAGCACGAGCCCTTGGGTCGCCTCGGCCTGCAGCGAAGCCTCGCCGCCCAGCAGCGTCGCGTTGGCCTGGCTGATATTGAAGACGGGCAGGCCCGAGCCCGGATCCACGGCGCCGGTCGGGGCCGCGAAGATGAAATGATTGACCCGGTTGCGGAACACGGTCAACTCCGCCTGCACGCCCGCGGAAGCGCGCCGCAGGGACAGGTCGGTATTGATGGAGCGCTCGGGCTTAAGATCCCGCCGGCCGACCTCGAAGCGGCTGGTGCCTTCATGTTCCCCGTTGACGAACAGCTCGAAAGCCGAAGGCGCCCGCCATCCGGTGCCCATATTGGCGGCCAGTGCCCAGCCCTCCGAGAAATTCCAGGCCCCGCCAACGGCACCGGTCAGGCTGTCGTACTTGAGCGTCTGGGCGCCGACCCCCAAATCGGCCTCCTCGCGCACGAAGAGCCGCCGCGCGTCGTAGCGGCCGCCGGCCGATACCGTGAAGGCTCCGCGGGTCCATTCCTCGAACAGGAAGGCCCCCAAATCATGCATCAAATAACCGGGGATCAACTTTTCAGCGGCCTGCGTATCGTTTCTCTGCAGCATCCCGTAGAACCCTACGGTTCCCTCGAGAGGCCCCAAGGGCTCGTGATGCAGCTTGATGTCCGAGGTATACGAATTCAACACGAGCCTTAGCTTCGGCTCGGTATCCGGCGCCGCCGTGAACTCTTGGCGGACGTTCTGCTGCCAGCCCCCGTTGAATTCCACGCGAGCGCCTTCGAAGGGAAGGTCCAGGCGCAGCCGCGCCTTGTCATGCCTGACGCGTTGGTACGGGGTCGCTCCCGGAGACGAAACCGGGTCCTCGTGTATCCTGAGCTTTTGATCGAAATGGGCGTAATCGATCCGCACGGCGCCCCAATCCTTTTTTACGCCCGCCGACGCCGCATGATCGACCTCCTCAAAGCCGCTGTTGCGAAGCCTTCCGACGGGCGTGCGGATATCGTCGGCCCGCCTGCGGCCCGTCTTGGCGGCCAGGCCGAAACCCCGCCCGCCGCCGCGCAAGTCGAGGGATCCGGCGCCCTGGTCGTTATGCGTGAAGCCGTCGAAGCTGAAATAGCCGCCGGACCGCCAACGATCCCCGTCCAGGGGCAGGGGCCGGCGCAGGGCGTTGAGCACCCCGCTTAAGGCCTCGGGACCGTAGAGCAGGCTCTGCGGGCCGCGCACGACCTCGATGCGGTCGATGTCATGGGCGTCGATCTCGGGGCCGTGCTCATCGCCCCACTGCTGTCCTTCCTGACGGATCCCGTCGGTCAAGACCAGCACGCGCTGGGAGCTCAGGCCGCGTATGACCGGCTTGGCGATGCCCGCGCCCACGGTGGCCGCCGATACGCCCGGGGCGTTCTGCACGCTTTGGATCAGCGTCTGGCCGCGCTCGCGCTCCATCTGCCTTCCCTCGATGATGGAGACCGAGGCGGGGGCGGTCAGCGCGCGGGAAGGCTTAGGCTTGGCCGTGACGGTAATAGGGGGAGCTTCGAGCACGCCCGGAGCTTCGGCGCCCGCGGCTGCCAACGACAGGGAAAATATCCAAAACAGCAAGATTCAGATGCTAACAGAGAAAACGCGGGGGTGTCAATTACGAGCCCGTCATCCGGGCATCACGTTAATTTTGCGCGCAACGCATGGGTCGAGGGACGACGGCTTGTTAAGATGCCCCCCATGCGTAAAGCCGTGTTCCTAGCGCTGATATTTTCGGCCGCTCTCGCCGGGGCCTCCAGCCACCGCGATTCCCCGTTTATCGCCAAGAATCCCAAGGTCAACGGCACGAACTTTTATATGTTCCTTTCTTATCAAGAGGGCCATGCGGATTCGCTGGTGCTGCTGGCCGATTTCCAGCCCTGGCAGCCCATCCACGCCGGCCCGATGTTCTATCCACTCGACCCGGCGGCGCTCTACGAGATACATCTCGATAACAACGGCGATTGCCGCGAGGACCTGACATTCCAATTCCGCTTCAGGCATGCGCTGCTGAGTAAAACGATCACCGTCGGCGATAAACAGATCCCGACGCCGTTCCTATATACGGGCCCCGTCAGCGCCGCCGACTCGAGTCATCAGAACTTCTTCGAACAATACACCGTAAGCCTGGCGCGCGGCGGCGCCCGCAGCGGGCAAAGGACGCTGCTCCGCCATGCCCTGACCGATGAGACCGTATTCGGCAAGCCCATGGATTACGTCGGCGAAAAGATATTGGGCGACACCGCAACCTATCGGGATTATGTCAAGAATTTCTTCTATCCCATCGGCATCCCCGGCTGCCCGAGGCTTGGGCGGGTTTTCGTCGGGCAGCGCGACGATCATTTCAATATGGACCTGGGTCGGATTTTCGATCTTTTCGATACGGAGATCGCGAACCCCAATAACGCCCATCATTCGTCGCTTCACTCCGTGGGCGCCACTACTATCGCGCTAGAGCTTCCCGCCGCCTGCGTGCTCGCCTCGACTCCGGTTATCAGCGGCTGGAGCTCAGCCAGCTTGCGCCAAGCCCGCGTGCTCAACCCCAGGCCGAGCTTCGAAGCGCCCAACATGGAAGGAGGCCCCTGGATGCGGGTTTCCCGCGTGGGAAACCCGCTCGTAAACATGATGTTCATCGGCCTACCAGATAAGAATCGCTTCAATGCGGGCCCCCCCGATGAGGATATCCGCTATCTGGATTATTTCACGCACCCCACGCTCCCGGTTTCCATCGAGTCACAATTCGGATTTACCCCACCAAAACCGCCACGCCAGGATTTAGTGCAGCTCTTCCTCACCGGCTTTCCGGGGCTCAATGCTACCCAAGGAGTATGCGATGCACTGCGCCTCAATACCTCCTACCCCTCGCGGCCCGGACCGCAGCAAAACCGGATGGGTGCGCTGCATTGTTTCGATCCGGGGCCGGTGTTTAATCCGTCGCGGGCCAATTGCGACCCCACCGGTTTTCCCAACGGACGGCGGCCCGGCGACGATGTCATGGATTTTATTCTAAGAGCCTCGATGGGACGGCTGCTTCCGTCCTCCGAGGCGCCGGATGGAGGGCTTTCCTACAACGACGGAGTCTGGACGAGTCAACAGTTTTTTTTCCAAGGTTTTCCTTACCTGGCGACCCCGCATGGCCCTCATAACGAGGAACCCGCTCAATGAAAATTCTCACGACCATTTTGCTGACGGTCGGCGCGGTCGCGGCCTGGGGAAGCGACGGACGGGAAGCCCCCTTCATCAGCCGCCATCCGTCCGCCAACGCCATGGATCTCTACCTTTTCCGCAATTACGAGCCGGGCCGCGAGGATATGCTCGTTCTGATGGGGAATTTTCAGCCGCTGCAGCTTCGCGAATCGGGTCCGCTCTACTATCCCTTGGACCCAGACACGCTCTACGAATTCCATCTCGATACGAACGGGGATTGCCGCGAGGACAAGACCTTCCAGTTCCGCTTCAAGAACGAGGTCCGAGACATCAAATTCGCCGTCGGCGATAAGGAGATCTCGGCCCCGGGCGTGCTCACGGGGCCGGTCTCGGCGACCGATGAAAGCCGGAGAAATCTCCTGGAGAGCTACACCGTGACCCTGGTCAACGGAGACCGCCGCGCGGGCAGCGCGGCGCCCGTTCTGGACTCGCGGACGGGATCGAAAAGCTTCGCGAAGCCCCTGGACTTCGTGGGGCCCAAGACCTTCGGCAGCTCCGAAACCTATAAGTCCTATTCCGAGTCGTTCATCCATCCGATCCGCCTTCCCGGCTGCGGCCGGGACGGCAGGGTCTTCGCCGGCCAGCGCGAGCACATCACCCGCACCAACTCCGCGGTCTACGACCTATTCAACATCGACGTCACGAGCACCACCGGCGGCTACGACGACCTGCATGGGATCTCCGCGACGCTGCTCGCCTTGGAGCTGCCGGTCGAATGCGTCGTCGGCTCGAGCATGACCGTGGGCGCCTGGGCGAGCGCCAGCATGCGGCAGGCGCGGCTGCTCAATCCCCAACCGAGCGCGGAGAAGCCCTCGCTCGAGGGCGGGGCCTGGACCCAAGTGTCGAGAGTCGGCAACCCCCTGGTCAATTCGCTCGTCATCGGTCTTCCTCACAAGGACGCCTTCAACGCCTCCAGGCCGCATGAAGACGACGCCTTCCTTGACTATTTCACGCACCCGACGCTGCCGGCCATCCTGGCCTCGCAATTCGGCTTCCAGGCGCCTCCGCCGCCGAGGAACGATTGGGCCGCCGCCTTCCTCAAGGGATTCGCGCGACTCAACCAGACGCCGGGACGCTGCGACATGCTGCGGCTCAACCTATCCTTCGCCCCGGTCCCGCATGGGCGCCAGCGCAGTTCGGGCGCGCTCTACTGCTTCGACTCGGCCCAAAATTTCAGCGTCTCGCGCAGCAGCTGCGACGCCGCCGGCTTTCCCAACGGCCGCCGCCCGGCTGACGACGCCACCGACATCGTCCTGCGCATCGGCATGGGAGCGTGGCTGCCCGCCAGCGAAGCTCCAGACAACCATATCCCCTTCTCGGATAGGATCACGATCGGGAGTTGGCGATTCTTCCCGAATTTCCCATTCGCGACGATACCTAGAACGCACGACGACCCGCCGTTTCCCCCTTAATTTCGCGGGCCGGCGATGAGAAGCCGCCCAAGGAAGTAAAGAGAGCTCAAGAAAAGCCCGAGCGCCGAAAGCAGGAGCCCGAAACGGAAGCTGCGGGGCGAAAACTCGAAACGGACCCGATGCGTCCCGGCGGGCACGACGGCGCCCATGAAATCGCCGTCGGCGCGCGTCACCGGGATCGGACGCCCGTCGACGAAGGCCTTCCATCCCTCATGGAAGCTTTCCGCGAAAACGAGCGGCTGGCTCGAGGGGGCCTCGGTCAATACCTCGACGGCTCCGGGGGCCTCGCTGGCAATCCTCGCCCGTCCGCGGAGCGAACGGAAACGGACCCGGGGCAGGGGATTTCGAACCCGCTTCCACACGCCGGCATCCCGTTCCCAGCCGGCCGCGGCCAATCGCCGCGCCTCCGCCGCATTATAATCCAGCGATCTGGCCGGCTCGAGCCCCATGTACCCGTCGACCAGGGAATACCCCAGCATGGCGAGGACATTGTTCCGAGTGGACGCGATGCGGCCGTCCGGAGGGGGCGGATTATCCTTGGCGTGCATAAGGGCCGCATACGATTGCAATGTGTGGGCAGGAGAGGAACGGATAAAGCTCAAGCCGAAGGCTCCCTGCTCGACGATCGCCGCCGCCGCCAAAGCGATCAGCACGGCGGGCCTGCGACGCGCTAGAAGGAGCAGGTAAGCGAAGATGAGCAAAGACGCCGGCCCGATCCATGCGACGGGCCAGGGCCGCACGCCATGGTTGAGCTCCCCGGTCGTGGCCTGCGCGAAGCACACGAACCCCGCCGCCAGCGCCGCGGGCAAAAATAACGGCCAGGCCCGACGCCAATCCCAAGGCTCTTTTTCCCTCGAATCGGCGATCAGCTGGTAACTCAGGGCCGCGGCCCCCGCCAGCGCGAAGTGGAGAAGGACGATCGCGCGGCTCGGCATCCGGAACAGGGAGAGGGGAGGCAGCCGCGAGAACCATTCGAACCCGGGCACGAACCGGCCGAATGCGAGCAGCAGCGAGAAGACCGCGAGTCCCCCGCAGGCCAAGGCCGGCGCGCGATGCTCTTTGAGGGACTTCCGATTCAAGAACAACCACAAGAAGGCCAGCGTCGAAAAGGCTCCGTTGTAGAGCCCGAATTCCCAAGTCCCCTCGTGTATCCTCGTCGAGGCCAACACCCGGCCCTCGTAGAGATACGGCGAGGCCCATTGCCACAGTTGCAGGGGGTGCAAGGAGCCGTAGCCCCGAAATTGGGCGTTAGTATCGGCTCGCGCCGAATGGGACACGGCGTCCCACATCGGCAGAAGCTGCACGGCGGCCGTCGGCAGCGCCAGGAGCTTGGCGGCGGCGATCCGGGCGACGGCCCCGGGACTCATGCGGCCGAGCCGCCATAGGAAGAAGGCGTAGAAGGCCTCGAGATACAGGGAATAGAGAACGCATTGCGGGAAACCGGAAAGCAGCTGCGAGGCGGTCATTAGCCATAGGCCGCATTCGGCCGCCAGGCGCCTGCGCCCGCCCGCGGTGGACGCCTCATGAACGCAAAGAAGCAGCCAAGGGATATGCGCCACGGTCTTGACCATGCTCATGTGGATGAAGTGGAGCGTATTGAAGCCGGAGAAGGTGAATACGAAGGCCCCGCAGAGGGCCGCCTCGACGCGCACCCATTTGCGGAAAAAAAGCGCGCAGCCCGCGAACAGGAACGGATAGCTCGATAGCAGCTCGAGGTTGAAGGCGGCGGGCAAAGGGAGGAGGCGGTAGGCGAGCCACAGAAGGGGATGGAATATATCCGCCTGGCCCAGGTAAACGCCGCAGTAAATGTTGGGGAACCACAGCGGGCTCTGCCCGTGCGCGAGGCACCAGGAGTAAAAATGGCGCACGGGCAATGCCAACAGGCCGAGATCGTTGCCGATGTAAATCTGGCCGCGCCAAAAAGGAACGGCGAATACCGCCAGCGCGATGAGCGAACCGGCGGTCCAAGGAAGCAAGCCTACCAAGACCCGAAGCACGGTACTCTCTTAACAAATACAAGGCTCCATGGACAATGTCCGTATCCACTTTCAGGGGATCTTCAAGCACGCAATGGCGTGGCTAAAATTATCCTTATTTAAATAGTATTTTTTGCTGACAGAAACCTTCATCGACCCGAGGAGGCTATCACCTTAAAATATGCGCATGATCCGGACATCCCTATTTTTAATGGCACTAATCCTCGTTCTTGCCCCGAGCGCATGGCCAGGGCAGGGAGCTTGGGAAATCCATCTGCTTAGGCATCCCGAACTTCTGGGCGCCTTGTCCATTTCCAAGAACAACATCGGCTCCCTCGAGCGCGTAATGGAAAAAACCCTGTTCGCGCCGCATCAGATCGCGGACCTGCCGGCCAAGGAGCAGGCCGAGTTCATCCGACAACGAGTCAGGTTGCGGGCGAGGCAAGTCCTTTCAAGAAACGATGTAGACGCTGCGGAACTCCGCGAGCTATTGGGAGTTTCGACCCTGGTGCCGGACCTAAGATCGCGTTTGATCGAAAAGAAACTCTCCCTATCGAACGAGCCGCGCTGGGAAGGGGGCGATAAGCAGGACACGGATGCGATCGCGGTAGCAGCTCCGCTCACGAAGCGGGCTCGGCTCATCGAAACGATGATTTCACTCGATTATCGAAAGGGGGCCTGGGGACAGGAACGGGTCGTGCTAGACAGCATCTCGAACCATCTTCCCGCTGACAGCGGCGGGACCCGGGCGACGGTGCGACTGCTCCAGGGAGGCCGCTGGTTGGAGCTCCGCGAAGCCGATCCGACGAAGCCGACCGAGCAGATCGCTTTCGAGGATAACGGCAAGGGATACGATGTGGGCCTACTATCGCTTATGTTTTCAACGAAACAGGAGGAGCGGGCAAGCGTCGGCCAGTTCGGCGAGGGACTTAAGATGGTCGCGGCCGCCGCCTTGAGGCTAGGCATCCGTCTCCAGTACCAATCTAAGAATTGGACGGCTACGCCGGAACGGCAGGACGTCCAAGTCGACGGGCAATCGATAGCCAAGTTGAATTTCAAGATCGAGGAGGGCGGCCCTCCGATCCAAGGCTCCCGGACCCTCTTTACGAACCCGCCGCAGGCCCTCATCGACGAGGTGTTCCGTCTCCCTCAAAAGGTGCTCGCCTTCAATCGGGACTACAAGGAGCTTTACCGCAAGTTGGCCATCAGTCTAACGGATTTATTTTTAGTCGAGGACATTAGCCGTTCCGGTGCCACGAATCGTCCTAAGGCCGTTTTCTCCAGGATACTGGACCTGGGCCGCTCCCAACCAGGCGTCTTCATTAAAGGGGTCCGGGTTTCCGGCATGCGCGAGAACGCCTTGTTCAGCTATGATTTGGCGACGGAAAAAATATCCCCCGACCGCGCCGTCGTGGATTCGCAAGCCCTGCTCTCGGAAATCCAGGTGCTGCTCAAGGGAACCGACAATTCGGAGGTGGTTGAAAAAATCCTCCAAACAGCCAAGCTCGATCCTCGTGGGCGCTACTATGAGTTCTCGGCGATCGGCTGGAACCCGCGAGAGAAATTCAACAACCCAGCCGGTGCCGATCGGATATGGACGGGATCATTGTATGGCGGTTGTGCGGATCGCCCCAACCCTTCAAGCCCCTGGGGGAAGGCATTCCATCGCCTCTTCGGCGAAAGGGCGGTTCTGGCTTCCACTGATATTTTCGATACCGGAACCAATAAAGACGCGGCAATCATGGGCTACACGCCGATCGAATTGAATCGAGAGATTCACGAATATTTATCCTGCTTGGGGGTACGGACAGCCGACTCGGTTAACAAGGAACAGAGGGTGGCATGGGTCCATGAAGACGATCTCAGCGAGCCCGAGAAGGCGATGCTCGCGCGGGCCGCGGAAATCAACCAGGCTCTCGGCATAACGGTATCGGTCCCCATTCGCGTATTCGCAGGCATTTTCCTCCCTTCAGGGAGGGAAGTCGACACGAACGATGACATCCATGCCATCAAAGGGTTTGCCCCCACGGCTGGAGAGGAAAAATATGTCGCGATCCGCCAGACGAATCTAAAGAATTTTTGGGATTTCGCGCGCGTTTACATCCACGAATTAGGCCACTTCATCACGGGAGCCGACGATTACAGCCGCGCGTTCACCGACTTTTTCGTGAAGGCCCTGGCCGACGGCCTCGCGCCGGCGGAAGCGACGGCGAGAAATCCCGCGCCCCCGGCCGGATCGATCGAGGCATTTATGTGCAAACTAAGAAGGCTTTTCCAATCCGCCGACAGGGTGCTGCAGGATCACAACTTATAAGAGCGGCGATATTTGCCACATGAAAAACTCTTTATTCTTACTCGGCCTATGCGGTTGTCTCGCTCGCGGAGAAACACCATCACGGACGACAAGGGAACACACCATGTCTGGGGAACGATCTTTCACGAAAACAAAGTCTATTCTTTGAAGCAGTTGGAGGGCCTTTCCCTCTGTTCTTTTTCAATGAAGACGCCTTCTGCCCGCCCGAGTATTGGGCGAAAGGCTAATTATCTTCATTAATGCTTCGTGAGCTCTCCCGCCTATTTCCTTAAATTACTATTGCCGCATAAGCCCCGGAGCTTGCCGCCGATATCACGCGAGCGCCGCGCCATGCCTTTGTGTCGTGCGTAGCGCGCCAAAGGTCATAGACCCGCTGAAGGTTCAACCAGAGCTCCGGGGTGGTCTGAAAGGTCTTCGCTAGACGAAGCGCCATCTCTGGCGTCACGTCACCTCGTTCATTTACGATCTTGGACACGGTCTTGCGCGACACCCCCAAAGCGGTAGCCACCTCGGAAACAGAGAGACGCAAGGGCTCCAAATACTGCCTCTTTAGAATTCCACCGGGATGCGCCGGCCGCCTATTCTTAGGAATCATAGGAAAAATTGGTGGCGCGTAGGGGATTTGAACCCCTGATCTCTGCCTTGAGAGTGCGAACCGGCACTTTTTGATTCTCCGACGTAACTTTTATTTTTTCTTTATTTTCGAAGAGAAATCCGCATGCATACAGCCGCATCCATTGACATGGATTTACGCCCGTTTTCATCCCAAAATGGCAGAAAAATGGCAGAAATTAAATGGCCACGATTTTGAAAAGACCAGGCGAATCTTAGAGCTCAACGACCAGAAGGGCACTATGACGGCGCAACAGGCAATGCAAGTCTAGAAGCGAATTTATTAGGGTCTATCCTCCAGGTGTCGACCTCAGAGATAAAGTATTCCCATAACCGACTACTCCAGTCCTTGAGCCGGTAAAAATGCTTCCTCATGACTTCTTCCGCTGGAAGAAAATCTGATTGCTTCTGGAACAGCGTGTCGGTCCACCCTTTCGAGTTCTTTAACACGCCGGCCTTCAAAACCAGGGCTTTCCCCTGCTCGTATCGTATCGCATGGGCCGTTCGATGAAGCAGATTTCGATACTGCGTGATCTCTCCGTTCCAGCTTCCAAATGTATCGCCCGTTGCCTTTTCGGTACGGGAAGAGATAACCGTCTGAATCTTCCCAAAATCCCAGTCCTTGCCACGACGAAGTTTGGCTGTATAACCCGATTCCCTGCAGAAGGCCTCGATCATTAGGCAGGCCATGTCTCGGAGACGACCCATGTGAGAATAATACGTGACGAACCTCTCATTCGAGAAATAGGGCTCCAGTGGATGCCCAACGCCTAGGTGAGGCGTTTCAAGTAAGCCGTGACAGAAGAGGAAGCTCCGAAGAAAGGTGTATTGTGCTTCCGCGAACTGGCGCAACGGCTCAGAACACGCAGCGCGTGGCTGATCCAGCCCGCCTTCAAAATCGCGGTCAGTAATGTCCCAGATCAACCGTTTCCAAAGCTGTTCATAGGTCGAGAATTCGCGAGTGATGATCTCGAAGGCGTATTTCTCTAGTAGATCGCCACGGTCTCTGAGGCTTCGCTTTGCAAGCGGTGTGGCCGAGTAGTTTATTAAGGCCGGCGGCCGAGAAATATCCTCGGCCGAACCGCTGGCGATGACCGCGGAAAGGGATAGATCTCGTAGTCGGATTTCTTTTTCAAGCATCGAGGGTCTTTAGAACCAACCTAAGCTCAATCACTTCGAGCGGACACTCCGGCCAGTTATGTTCCCAGCAAACAATGACGTCACAATCCTGGGGCTTGTGCCCTTGATCGCGGAAGTGGCTGGAGAGATACTCAAACTCGATACGGACGCGCTCCCACTTGTTGCCCTGTTTATCCAGCCGACGCTTAGCCTCGCAGTCAGGATATTGTACGCGGACTGCTTCGACTACGAAGCCTAGCTCATGAGCAAGCATCCCAAAGAGGAACACTACACCCTGCTCGTTGATGGGGGCATGCTGCATTCCGCGAAAATTCAGGATCGGCCCATAAGTGGTTCCGCCGATACTCTGCCACTGCTGTTTAGAACGTGATGCGACCTTGGCATCTCCGGTTCCATCAACCGATGATGGGGCAGCCAGTTCTGAAACCTGGGGGAGCTGATCAATGAATGGGAAGTCGATCCGTTTCTTGATCAGCCATTCCCGAAACGCAAGCAGGATATCCTCCCACTTGCCGTATCGCTTCCGCAAAGAGGCAACACTATACTTCGAGAGCTTGTCGAATTTCATCCTGGTGCATATGCCCTTAGTTTCAAGGAACACTCGAAGCATCTCTTCAAAGCGCGTGCCATCGTCAATCTTGACGTTCTGCTCGGGCGCGGCGACTCCAGCGGCCTTGCAGGCATCTCGCCACCCATCGAAGAGCCGATAGACATGCCATGCCGACACTTCACTAGCCGCAAAAAATTCCGCCCGCGATAGAATTCCGCCGCCCTTTTCTTTGGCGACTCGCTGAATTTCGCGGATGACGAGGTCTTTAGTGACTTCCATATGACGAGCTATTTTAGCACTACTCGGTTGCTGAAAAACGAGCGATTTTTTGAGTTACAATACCTCGCTATGACTTCAAAACCCTGGCCATCCGATAAGGAACTCCAAGCGTTGCCCATCCATACCACGTCCGGCGAGGCGTTCAAGCACCTCAGCGAACGCCAAAAGAAAAAGGAAGATCCCCGCTCTCTCCTGGCTGAGCCGGCCTTGATCGAGCTCCTAGACGTCATGAGCGACGGCGCTTTCAAGGTCACGCCGCGCCTGCTCCGGACTTTTTATTCTCCCAAGGTCGGCCTCATCAGGCCGCCGATTCCGAAGGAAAGCCGGCCATGCTACCTGTTCCCCGATCACCACGAACAGCTCATGTTGATCCTGACGCTGAGGCAGATATATCGCCTGCCCTTGGCGTCCATTAAGCCCCTGATCGAGCACTTCCCGGAGGATTCCCGGCACCTCATCATCGACAGGAAGCTGTCCTTCGATGAGCTCATGGACATGGCCCGGATGATCCCCCAAGGGTATAAAGTCGAGGACTTTATCCTGGCCAAGACCTGCGACCTGATGACCGAGGACGTGGTCTCCCCGGCCAAGGCGGTGCTGGCTGCGGCTGACCCCGGCGACGGCCTTAAGAGGCTAGAGGAGGAAGCCATTTTTTCCAGACTCGATGCGATCAAAGCATGGATTTCTTCCGGCCGACGGCAGGAATTCGTGACCCGGGAATCGGCCGAAGCCATCCAACACCTGGCTCAAAAACAGCTGGCGGCGCGCAAAGTCGCGCGCAAAGTTCAGGCCCTTAGCACGCGTCTGGCGTCCCAATAGGCCGGAGTTAATTATGTCCGGCGACTCATTGCCAACTGCGAAGCTAATACTCTGGAAAAGTGGACATATTTAATTTGACGGTTTACATGAATATTATTTTTACTTGCTGCCCTTTTTACGCCTGCCTCAAAACAGGCGTGGCCTGTTTTGGACTCCAACCCCGCCCTCGCCACGAATTAAAGAGTTGGGCGATGGCGGGGTTGGAGTCACGGCAGGCTGTTTGGGCAGAGAGAGCATGGATTTAGGTATGGCAGAGAATAATTCTCTGGAAGAATTGAAGGGAAAGAGGAGAGCTAGGTCGGATACGGGGCGGCTTCGGCTCAATAATCGGGACTACAAGATAATGTCGGCGCTCGAGGTCTGGGGCGTCTTGGGCCTTGGGCAATTAGCGAGCTTGGTTTTCTATCCGAAGGCCCTGAACCTGGACTTAATCTTCAATCGGTACGGGCGCAGACTATACGATGGCTACGCTTATAAGCGGGTCTTTCGACTTGAAAAAGCCGGATACATTAAGGCCTGCGCTCCGGTCCAGAGCCTCTATCGCGAACCGAATAAAGCCTACGTCCTGGCCATTGCCGGCCAGAAAAAATTAGTCGAGGCGGGCCGCTCGGAAGGCATTCCGGCGCCAAGAAAATGGTCCCCGAGCGCGGTATCCGGCTACCTTTTGCGCAACGCCTATGGATTGCTGCTGGTCCAAATTTCCAACTGCGCGGTGTCGCCTCGGCACCAATTATTATGGCTCAATCGAGGCCGATACCCCGACCAAGCGAGCCTCCGGATGGGCGTCCCCGACTTCCAAATTGCCGGGGAGAAAACACCTATTGACCTGTGGGTAGAGATCGGGCCCAGACGCTCATATAAGCACTCCTCGGGAAATGATTTTCAACAGGGAACGGAAAACGGACGCCCCGCCTTTCGGCTGTATCCGGGACCACAAGCCGCCCCAGGTTCGGTGAATAGCCATTACGGTCCATCGGTCTTTACAAACATGGTCCCCTATGACTTTGAAGGAGAGCTTTTGGATCTCCCGTTCAGAAATTCTCAGGACACTGAGCTGACTTTGCGCCAGGCAATCTTTGGCCCCGAGGAATCTTCCTGATCTGATGGACCGCCTAATGACCGTTGACGAGGTCGCCGAGCGGCTGCAGGTGAGGCCGCGGACGATCTATCAATGGGTCCACGAGGGGTATATCCCGGTCATTAAACTCGGCTCGTTAGTCCGGTTCAGCCAAGCAAGTTTGGCCGAGTGGTTACAGAAACGAGCGGTCCCCGGCCGATCCAGTCGAAGGCTGGAAGTGGACCTTAGTTGAGAATGCCGTAGCGAGGAAAAGAGATGGACAGAATCTATAAGCGGACTGGCATCAAAGGGCCGGTCTGGTACCTGGATTATTTTGCGGACGGCCGGCGGATTCGCAGGCGATTCGGGCCTTCGCGAGTGGCAGCGGAAGCGGCGCTGGCCAATATCCAGGCTGGACTCGGCCGGGTCGTGGTTTTGACCGTTCCGGAATTTCATTCACTTTTAGCCGCAGCCGGCGACAAGGTCGGTCCGCGCCTGCGCAAGCGGCTCGCCGGGCTTAAAGCTGGCTGAGCAGCGGAATATCCAGCTTCCCGATGGCCGCGCGGAGATAATCCGGGGCCAAATGGGCGTAGATTTCGGTCGTCTTGATGCTGGAGTGGCCCAGGAGCTTCTGGACCGTGTAGAGATCTACCCCCTTCATCGCCAGGTAGCTCGCGAAGGTATGGCGCAGGGTATGGATCGAAGCTCCTTTGACCCCGCATTGCCGGCATAGCTTGCGGAAGTCCCGCGACAATATATTGCCGTTCAGCGCGCCTCCTTCCCCGGTCGCGAACACGAAAACGTCCCCGTTCTTGTTCCGCTTGAGCTTGTCCAGCAATTGAAGTAGTCGTTCATTTAGCGGGATGTGCCGGACCTCATAGTCCTTGGGATGCCAGCCTCCCTTGGCCTGGACCGACAGGAGCTTCTTGTCGAAATTGAGATCGTCCCAGGTCAAATGGATCAGCTCGTCCCTTCGCAGGCCGGTTAGAAGCATCGTCGCGATGATCGCCTTAAGCCGAGGATTGGCTTCGGCCAAGAGCAGTTTGATCTCCTCTGGAGCCAAGTAACGGACCTGGCGTTTGTGCTCCTTGAGTTTTTTGACAGTTTGAGCAGGGCTCTTGGCCAAGTAACCCCAGGCGACGGCCTTATTGAGCATGGCCTTGACCGTATTGAGCTCCCGGTTAATGGTCGAAGCCTTGGCCCCCTCTTTCTGCCTGTGGGCCTTATAGGCCTCCATTTGCGGCGTGGTGATGGCCGCCAGGCGCTCGGCCTTGATCAGCCGCGTGAAATGCTTGAGGGTTTGGACGTCGCGCTCATGGGACTTCGAGGCCTTGTTGGAGCTTGCGTACTCCAGATACTCCTGGATGAAATCGGCCAGGTTCTTGTCCTTGGCCTGGAATCCTAGCTCCCCGCGCTCCAGCTTGACCTGGATGTCGGCCAAGGCCAGCTCGGCCATGCGCTTGTTGCGCCCGACGCGCTTGCGAACCCGCCGGCCGCCGAGGGCGTAGTCAATGTACCAGTAGGTGCCCTTCTTGCCGGTCCAGGAATAAAGGCGGGCCATAATTCACAAAACGATGGCCAGGATTGTCACAGCGCTATAACTCCCGGCTCACGAATATTTACGGCGCGTGGATATTTCTGAGGGAATTCATTGCAGACATCCGCCATGCGGCTTTCGGCGGTAATGATCGTGACGCTTTTGAGGCCCTCGCCGAGATTATGGGCGATCCAAACTGCCATCGAGATAATCAGCGCGTCGTTGCCACTGAGCATTTGCGCTCGTCGCTTGGGCGGTCTCAGAGAATAATCGTCATTGAATATGTCCTCTATGTCGCGAAAATGATCGCGCTTGAGCTCAAAGGAATGGATGATCCTATCGTTCGTCACGTCCTTGAGCAAGGCACCCATCATGCGCGCATATCCATCACGCGCCTTTTCATCGTGGCCTACAAGTTTTTCTTCGTAGCACGCCCTGGCAAACGCCTTGCTGCACTCAGCCATGCAAATATTGGGGACCTGAAAAATCAGCCGGCGATGCTCACGCGCCCGTGTCTCGAACAGGCGTGTTAAGCGGGACTGAATCAGCGCCATCTCCTGATTTTTGGAAGGCGGAAGGTACCGAAAGACGAGCGCGCTGGAGTCTAGGAGGAGGTACTTAGTCACGCAACAGCGCGAGGACTTGGTCTACGGTCAGGGTTTTTTCCGCTTTAGGAAGATTCCTGATCCGCTCGAAGTGTCTTTCCCAGTTGGCGGGATATCTTCGAACCTTGGCCCTCGGCTGTTGGGAGGCTTTAGTCTTCATTGCTGTCGCCATTGTATCATTTGCCCTAATCAGCCGCCAGGGCCCAAAGACCCACCTGGTTGCGCGGCTTCATTATGGCATAAAAATGGCAGAAATGCAAACAGCCCAAAAAGCGGTCGGAGAAGCCGCCCACCCCGGGCGCGGGCTTCTCCGACGACGATTTGAGGTTTTTTAGGCGGAAAAATTGGTGGCGCGTAGGGGATTTGAACCCCTGATCTCTGCCTTGAGAGGGCAGCGTCCTAGGCCGCTAGACGAACGCGCCACGAGATCGGTCGGACGCCTATTTTAACAATTTTACGACGGCAGGGGAACAGGCATGGTTTTTGCTATCATGCCGGCGGTGCAAATTCGACCGCTATTGTTGTCGCCTCTTCTGTTCTGGGGCTGCGCCCCGCTGCAGGGTCCCGACGACTCCGCCGCCGTCGCCGGGCCGACCCAGGTGAAGGCCCCGGGGGTGCGCCGCGTCGGCGTTTATCTCGAGGCCGTCGGCCGCGGGCGCCCCGATCCCTCCCTTCCCCTGGAAACCCAGCGCCGCTCCGGAAGCCGGGACGCGGCCATACTCGACGCCCGGGGGCGCTTGAGTGAATACCTGCGGCGCCTGCCCGCCGACGGCAAGACGGTCGGCCAGAAGGCGGACGCCGAGGCCGCCTGGCGCGAGCGCCTGCAGAAGGCCTTGGCTGTCGCCGAGATACTCGAGACACGCTGGAACGACGACGGCACGGCTACCGCGCGGTTGCGGGCGGAGGAATCTACCATCCTTGAAGTGTTAGGAGTCCGAGAAAAATGACCACCGCCGTTTCGGCGCCCAAGATCATCCCCCGCGAGCTGCTCTTCGGCAATCCCGAGCAATCCTCGGCCCAGATATCCCCGGACGGCCGCATGCTGGCTTACCTCGCGCCGGAGGAGGGGGTGCTCAATGTCTGGATCGCGGACCTCTCCTACGGTAGGCTCGCCGGCGCTAGGCCGATCACCAAGGACCGGGGCCGCGGGATCCGCTCCTACTTTTGGGCCGAGGATAACCGAAGCGTGATCTATCTGCAGGACAAAGACGGCGACGAGAACTGGCATCTCCACCAGGTCGACGTCGCCAGCGCGATGGTCCGCGACCTGACCCCCTTCTCCGACACCCAGGCGCATGTGATCGGCACCGACCCCGAGTTTCCGGACGAGATGCTGGTGGGGCTCAACCTGCGCGACAAGCGCCTCCACGACGTCTACCGCGTCAGCCTCAAGACCGGCACGGCGGTGCTCGAGGTGGAAAATCCGGGCGACGTTGTCGGCTGGCTGCACGACCCTCGTTTTCAGATCCGCGCCTGCAAGGCCACGCGGCCGGACGGCGGCTCCGAGCTGCGGGTGCGCGACGCGGTGGACTCCCCGTGGCGCGTGCTGGAGTCCTGGGGCCCCGACGACCATGGCGGCGCCCATGCCTTCACTCCGGACGGCAAGGGCCTTTACCTGGAAAGCAGCCTCGATTCGGACACGACGAGGCTCTGGGAAAGGCCACTGTCGGGGGCGCCTGCCAGGCTCATCGCGCATCGCCCCGACGTGGACGTGGGGGCGGCGATCCTGCACCCCCGCAAGCGGCACCTGCAGGCCGTCGGCTTCGAGGCCGAGCGCGTTGAATGGCAGGTAATCGACGAGGACATCCGCGCGGATTTCAAGGCCCTGGCCTCGGCGGCGGAAGGCGACTTCCAGATCGTCAGCCGGGATGATTCGGACGCGCTCTGGGTCGTGCTGTACAATTTCGACCGCCGCCCGGCCTCGTATTATCTCTACGATCGCCGCTCGCGCATGGCGGGCTTCCTGTTCACGACGCGGCCCAAGCTGGAGGGCGCCCCGCTGGCCGCCATGACGCCGGTGGCCATCACGGCTCGCGACGGGCTCAAGCTGCGCGGCTATCTGACCCTGCCCCCGGGGCAGCCCTCCAAGAACCTTCCCCTGGTCTTGAACGTGCACGGCGGGCCTTGGGCCCGGGACATCTGGGGCTATCACCCGGAGGCCCAATGGCTGGCCAATCGGGGATATGCCTGCCTTCAGGTCAATTTCCGCGGTTCGGTGGGCTTCGGCAAGAAATTCATGCACGCCGGCGACCGGCAGTGGGGCGCCAAGATGCAGGACGATCTCACCGACTCGGTCAAATGGGCGGTGGATCAAGGGATCGCGGACCCGAAGCGCCTCGCCATCTACGGCGGCTCCTACGGCGGCTACGCGGCCCTGGCGGGGGCGGCCTTTACTCCCGGGCTCTATGCCTGCGCCGTCGACATCGTCGGGCCCTCCAACATCGCGACGCTGATCCGCTCCATCCCGCCTTATTGGGAGCCGCTGCGCCGCATCTTCGACCATCGGGTGGGCAATGTCGACACCGAGGAGGAGTTCCTCAATTCCCGCTCGCCTCTGTTTAAGGCGCACGAGATCCAGATCCCTCTGCTCATCGCTCAGGGCGCCAACGACCCGCGGGTCAAGCAGGCCGAATCGGAGATGATCGTCGAGGCGCTGCGCGCCAGGGGCAAGCCGGTCGAGTACCTCCTGTTCCCGGACGAGGGGCACGGCTTCGCGCGCCCGGAGAACCGTCTCAAGTTCTACGCCCAGGCCGAGGCCTTCCTGGCCAAGCATTTGGGCGGCCGGCAGCAATAAAATCCAACGCCTCTGTCGCGGCGCGCTATTGACAAGCCCTTGACGGCCTGTTATCTATTGAAATAGTCCATGAAAATGCGCGTGATTCTGTCGCTGGCTGCCGGCCTGGTCGTCGCTATTTCAACGGCCGAAGCCGAGGAAAAAGCGCAACGCCCCCCCGCCATTGTCCTCGATGCCGGCCACGGCGGCAAGGATTACGGGGCCGTCATCAAGGGCCGCTACGAGAAGACCTTGTCCTTGGCCATCGCCAAAAAGCTCAAGAAGCGCCTGGAAAGCGCGGGGCACTCCGTCCGCATGACGCGGGAAGACGACAGCCACGTCGCCTTGGACCGCCGCGTTCGCTCCGCCTCGGACGGCTCTCTTTTCGTCTCGCTGCACCTCAACGATCTCGGCGACGAGCGTATGAAGGGCATCACGGTTTACAGCTTCGGCAAGAGCGGGCAGAGATGGACGCCCGTCTTCCGCAGCCTGCCCCCCCTGCCCGCGCCTCCCCGCGCGGCGGTCCAAGCGAGCGCGGAGCTGGCCTCCGCGGTGGCGCGGAGCCTGCGCTCGAGAGGCTTCGAGGCCGCGGCCCCAGAACGCGGGGAATATTACGTGCTCAAAAATCCGTCTTCGCCTTCGATTCTCATTGAGATGGGCTGCCTCAGCAACCCGGAGGAAGCGGCGCGGCTCGGCGACGCCGGGTACCAGGATCGGCTCGCCGAAGCGCTGTCCTTAAGCCTGCGCGAATATCTCGCGCAACAGAATACCGCGGTTGCGACCGCGCGCACCGTTCGCGAGCCGGTAAATACCGATCGGCTCGCGCAAGCGCGGGGCGCGGAAGCGCCTGACAGGCTTAAGCCTCAGACCGCGCTGATCAGCCATAAGAAGTAGAAATCGAAACATTGCGCCGCTTTCCGGCTCCGAATGATCAATGGCGAAATATGCCTGATTCCAACCTTCGATCGATATAGGCTCCTTTAACGACGGGAAAGGCAACAGGCGGCCTGGGGGTAATAGGCCAAAAGCGAAATAGTGCGCCTTGCGGGCAAGGGAGTCCGAGCAAAAAATGGGGCGACGGAGCTTCGTAGCCCATTGGCTGAATTGCAATTCCCGAGCGTTAGCTACGGTGCTCTGGCAGCTGATATCGTTTTGGATCAGAGAGCTAAAATTCGCCAACAGCCCGCAAAGGATGACGCCCCGCACACCCCGCTGAGCCCATCCGGCGGATTTTTGCGGCGATAACGATGGTATCAGCACGATCGCGACCGCTACGAAGGGCAATAACATGAACAGGTGATAGATACCACGGCCAGCGAGCGTAAAAGAGGAAAGAAAATAAACTCCAGCGATAGGGACCGCGACGAAGACGAGTCTCGACGACATCCTTTGTTCCCGATGCCACAATATAACGAGCGCACAGGCGCAGATAAGAATCGCGGGCAACCAGTAGCGAGCGGGAGCGAACACCGTCGGAAGCTGGGTCGTTCGAATCCACAAATTGTCCAAGACCCTGACATTCCCCAGGCCGCCATCCCCTATGGCATGCAGCACGTTTTTCGCCGGCTGCCACTCGAATAATAAGTTGCCCAACGCGAACGGAATTGACCCCAGGCTGATGAGAATCAGCGAAAGGCCAAGCGTTCTCACATCACCCAGCCCTGCGGCGCCTAGTTGCTTACGAAGTCGAAACACGACAAATCCCCACGCGGCGAAAAGCGCTAAGGCAGTTTGATGGAAGCCGAGGCTCAGGCCGATGGCGGCGCATGAGAGGTACCAGCTATTCCGCACCCGGCGGATGCAAGCCTCCGCCAGGAACGCAAACGCAAGCACGCCCAGTGCCATGGCGGGAAGACCGTAAATTGCCCCCATACTCACGGACGAGATGATGCCCGGAAAGGTCGGCAACAGGAAGGCACAGGCCGCGGAAAGGAGAAAATCACGGGTAAGAAGCATGGCGAGACGGTACGTCGCATAGCTGAGCAGCACCGCCCAGAAGACCGCATGTAATTTCAATGGCAACATCTTTCCGGGCGCCAGGCCGATGAACGGGTATGAGCTGTAACACGAAAACGGCCCAGTATAATATACGAAGGCCAACGGCACCGGACGGCCAAAAAGCCGTATGCCCCAAGGAACATCGTAGCTTACCGACGGCTGAAAGAAAGCCGTGGCCGTCGAGGCCGACCATGCCTCATCGTCGCTCAGCCGCCAGGTGGGCTTCACCCACGTGAAAACCACCGCGAAAGCCAAAACAATACAAAGAACTGCGGTCTTAACTTTAACGCCCCCGACCTTTGATCTTCAACGCGCGCGGCAGGTCGTCGTCCTCTTTCTTCGGGGCCTGCCTGGTTTCCCGCGGATTTTCGGCCAGGAGTATCATGTGGAAGGAGTTGAGGCCGTAGGGCGTCCCGTTGAAGCGTCCCCAGACCTGCTTGAAGGCGAGCCCCGTTTCCTTAAAGAGCCGCAGCATCTCGGTGAGCGCGTAGAGCCGGAAGCCGGCCGGCACCCGCCTGGAATGGCGATGCCCCTCCAGCCTCCCGCTTTCGAAATGGAAGCGGATGCCGGACTGCTCCGGCACCTCGTGGAGGTGGCGCATCACCCAGTCCCGGTTAACCAGCTTCATGAGCAGCTTACCGCCCGGCTTGAGGGCCCTGCGGATGGAGGCCAAGGCCTGCAGGTCGTCTTTCTCATGAAGGTGATGGCCGAAGGAGGGATGCCGGGCCAAGATCGCGTCGAAATCCCCGGAATAAGGGATATTGCGCATGTCCACCTTCATGAAATGGCAGAAAAGGGCCTCGGATTTGGCCTCCCCCCGAGCCTGGCGTAGCGCCTCCTCGGTCAAGTCGACGCCGAGCACGCGGTGGCCGCGGCGTGCGAGCTCGAGCGTCTCCTGCCCCGCGCCGCAGCAAAGGTCGAGGATGCGCGAGCGGGGCTCCAAGTCCAGGATGCGGGCGATCGCGTCGACGCGGGCGGCCACCCATTCCGGGGGGCGCAAAAATGTCGCATCCTCGAAACAATCCTTCCACCAGGCGGTCTTTTCAGGGAGGGAACGGGAAGGCTCGGTCTTCACCGCGATCACCGTCGATATTTTACAAAAATAACACTTGTGTTTTTTCCGGCATTTGATAAAATGACGGTGTTCTCGAAAGGGAACCCCTTCCCCGAACGGGGCTGGGACTTAAAGCAGTGAGAGGTAACCCGTACAATGAGCGTAAAAGGCAAAGTGAAGTGGTTCAACGACCAGAAGGGCTATGGTTTCATCACACCTGAGGATGGATCTCCGGATGTGTTCGTTCACCATACCGCCATCCAGGGAGAAGGCTTTCGAAGCCTTTCTGAGAACCAGTTGGTGGAATTCGACATTCTCCAATCGGAGAAGGGTCCGAAGGCCGCCAATGTCGTGAAGCTCTAATCCGAGCTGAGCGACCGAACAAGCCCGCCCCCGACGTCCGGGGGCGGGCTCTTTTTTGGCGGTAATTCCTCGCCGGCCCCGTGGCGCACCTTTTCGATCTTGGCGACCGCGGCTTCGAGTCGCTTGTAGCTGATGTCCGTTATTTCCTGGTAGGCGTCCTGCGCCTTGCCCAATTGCTCGCCCAATTTGGCGAAGCGTTCCTTGAATTTCTCGTAGGCCTGCTGGAAGGCGCCGATCAGCTTGACCACCTCGTGGGTCGCCTGGGCAAAGTGAAAATTGTCGTAGGACTGCCGGATCACGGACAAGACGGCGTATAGCGTAAACGGTGAGCAGAGCACCACTTTCTGGGCCAAGGCCTCATCGAGCAGCCCGGGCGAGGCCTCCTGCAGGAAACCGTACACCTGCTCGTTCGGGATAAATAATAGCACGTAGTCCAGGGTGCGTTCGTCCGGATTAATGTATTCGCGCTTCTGGATCTCGCGTATCCTCGCCTTAGCATCGCGTATGAATTCGGCCTTGTACCTGTCTCGCTCCTCCTGCCCCGAGGCGTTCGTCATCCGCATGTAGTTGTCGAGCGGGAATTTGACGTCCATGTGGAAGCGATGCTGGTCGGGCAGCAGGAAGGTGTAGTCGGGACGGGTGGAGACCGTCTCCTGCATCTTGTTCTTGAGGTACTGCACGTTCTCCTGCAGGCCGGCGGCGCGCAATATGTCCTCCGCCATACGCTCCCCCCATTGCCCGCGGGTCCGCGAATTCGTCAGCAGGGATTGGAGGCTCTCGGTAGCGGCCCCGAGCCGGTCCGTGGTCGAGACCGCCTTGCGCAGCTGTTCCTCAAGGGAGCCGTACTTCTGCTGCCGGTCCTTCTCGAACTCCCGGATCAGGTCCTCGTAGGCCTTGAGCCGCTCGGAAAGCTTGCCGACCGCGTTTTCCACCGCCTGGCGCCGCTCGTCTAATTCCGCTTTGGAGCGGACCTGCTCGGTCTCCAGCCGGCTGGCGGCCAGCTTGAGCAGCTGATCGCTGGAGGCCGCCAAGGCCTTCTGGGCCAATTCCGCGAAATGGGCCTTGAGCTCCTCCTTCTGCTGGACCATCTCGGCCTCGGACTTCTTGCGCAGCGAAAAAGCCAGGGCGTAGAACCCGAGTGCTCCGAACGCCGCGCCGGCCAGCGCCGCGGCCAAAACCCAAAGGATCATTTGGGCGCCCTCGGCTTCCTGGCCCCGTCTGCCTTCTGGAGCATGGACAATTCGGCCAGGGAGAGATGGTCCCCCTTGCAGATCTTGCCCGCCTCCAGATACAGCGACAGCTTGGCCAGGCAGTCCTCCCAATGCTGCCTCCAAAGCCCCAGATGACGGCGCTGGGAGGCGGCCGCGGAGAACCCCGCATGGAGCAGGGTCACTCGGCAGCGCCCGCGCCCCTGCCCTTCCAGGAAAAAATTGACGAGCGGAGGAGCCGCGGTAGCCGGCTTCGAAGAACCCCAAAGCCACGCCGCCTTGCGCCCCGGCTCGAGGTCGACGAACTGTCCCCGCGCCTCGCGCAGCGGAGAAGCGGAGGCGGACGGCCAGACCATGCGCAGGCGGCCGGCGTTGCGGGCCTCGGTCTCCGCCCGCTCGAGCCACCAGGCGCAGAGCTCGCGCGCCGAGGTCAGGCAGGAGAAGACGCGCTCGGGGGGAGCGGCAAGATCGACGCCAATGCGGATATCACAATGCTTGAATCTCGGCGCGGACATTGGGGGGACCGCGCTATTGTAACATGAATGCGACGAACCTGCCAGACCGCGAGCCGTTTCCCCCGTGCGGCGCGGGCCTGCTAAAGGGGCTCACCCGCCGGGCCTTCCTTGAGCAGCTTGAACGACTTGATCATCTGGTAGAAATGGCTCTTGTAGCGGTCGTAGCCATCGCGGGTGGCGGGATAGACCAGCACGTAAAAGCCCGTGTTCATGGGCAAGATCACGTACCCGTGCCTCTGGCGCACCACCGGCACGCCACGCTCGTCCTTGACCAATCCCATCGACATGAAGGCACCGCGCGGGTAGAGGTTGTTGTAGACGACGAAATGATACCCTTGCCAGCCCGACACGCTAATAAGGCTCTTGTCGGGCAGCAGCCGCCCCTGCGCTAAGGCCTTGTCCTGCTCGGCGTCGGGGCCGGCCTTCATGTAAGCCTCCGGCCCGTAGACGTCGCGCATCATCTGGTCGATGAAATCCTGGTAGGAGGCGTAGGACTCGCGAACGCCCCCCCGTATCCAATGCGGCGCGTTGTGCGAGTACCAGCGGACGCTGATGCTCGGCTTGCCGCGGTAGAAGGCCGGATCGAAGGGGCCGGTGAAGGTGACGTTGGTGTAGTCGACCTCGTCGCCCTCGGCGTATATGGACCAGCCCCAGGGGACGCGGCAGCTGAAATCGCCCTGGCGGGAAAGGTAGGGGACGGATTTCGGCGCGCAGGAACCCAGGGCCAAGGCGAGCGCGCACAGCGGCCATACTCTCATAGAGGGCGTTAAACCGAGCCCGCGGGGAGAATCGAACTCCCGACCTACCGCTTACAAGGCGGTTGCTCTACCGCTGAGCTACGCGGGCAGCCATCCTATTCTAGCGGATAAATCCACCGGCCGCCATAATCTAAAACTATAATTCAAGGGTGGTGATCCTGTTCCATAAACCCTACGGCGTCGTATCGCAATTCACGCCGCTGGCGAAGCACCGCTCACTCGCCGATTTCGGGCTGCCGAAAGGGGTCTACCCCGCGGGACGGCTCGATGCCGACAGCGAGGGCTTGCTGGTGTTGACGGACGACGGGGCGCTGCAGCACCGCCTAAGCGACCCCCGCTTCGATCACCCTAAAACCTATTGGGCCCAGATCGAACGCGTCCCGAACGAGGAGGCCCTCCGCCGATTGAGGGCCGGCGTGCGCTTGAGCGACGGGCGGACCCGGCCCTGCCAGGCCCGGCTCTTGGACCCCTCGCCCGCCCCCGAGCCCCGCGCGCCCCCGATTAGATTCAGGAAAAACGTTCCTACCGCCTGGATCGAATTGACCCTGACCGAGGGTCGCAACCGCCAGGTCCGGCGCATGACGGCCGCCGTCGGGCATCCGACCCTGCGGCTCATCCGCGTGCGGGTGGGCCCCTACGAGCTCCGCGGCCTTGCGAGCGGAGAATGGCGCGCCTGCCGGCGATGACCCCCAAGCCGAAGGAGCCGGCGGCCAAAGCGGCGGCGCCCATCCCCACGACGAACCTAGGGGGCCGCCGTCCATCGCTCCCATCGGCGGCGTAAGCCTTCGCGAAGGGCGCCGCCACGAGCTGGGCGCCGGGAGCCGGCTCGATCGGCCTACCCTTCGAGAGCGCGTGGACGCGGGTGAATTCCGCGCCGAAGAGGAGAATTTGAGAGGAGTAATAGACCCACAAGAGCACGATCACCAGCGATCCCACCGCCCCATAGCTCGAGCCTACTCCGCTGTGGCCGAGATAGAGCCCGATGAGCGTCTTGCCCACCGTAAACAGCAGGGCCGTGAAGAACCCGCCCACCCAGACGTCGCGCCATCGCAGGAGCACGTCGGGAAGCACCTTGAAGATCGCCGCGAAGAGGGCGCCGATAATGCACAGCGAGACCAGCGCGTTGAGCCATTGCCAGAGAGCCTCGCTGCCGGGGATGGCGCCGCCGAGCAGCTCCGAAAACGCGGAGATCGCGGCGCTGACCACCATGGACACTAGCAGCAGGAAGGCGATCACGACCACCATGCCGAACGACCATAGCCTCTTTCGGATCGTCTTCCATAAGCCCGCGTCCGGCCTCGGACCAACCTTCCATACGATATTCAGCGATTCCTGCAGCTGCCCGAAAACGCGCGAGGAGCCCAATGCCAGCGCCGCGACGCCGAGCAGCGTCGCGATCCAGCCGCCGCCGCGCCGGCGGCCCGCCCCTCTCACCATGGCCTCGATCGCCTCGGCGCCCTGGTGCCCGATCAAGCCGCTGATGGCCTCGAAGATGTCCTCGCCTCCCCGCTCGCCGAAAACGAGGCCCGCGACGCCGATGGCGATAACGAGCAGCGGCGCGATCGAAAACACCGTGTAAAAGGCCAGGGCCGCTCCCATCAGGGGCGCCTTGTCGGCCGAAAATTCCCGGAGGGACCGCCGCAATAGGCGCCGCGAATTATTGAGGGCCCGCATCGGGGTCATTATAAGCAGCGCCTAGGCCGCTGCCCATGAATGAACGGTAAAGGCTTCGTGGCATCTTGATTACGCCGGCGCCATGGACCCTCCGGCGACGGCTCCATTATGATGTCGGCTGATGGGTGCCGTCCATGCTCTGCTTACGATCCTGCTCGGTTTCTCGACTCCGGCCGACGCCGCGCAAGAAACGCACGCGCTTTGCCCACGCGTGCGCCTCCTCGGGCGCGACCCCGGGTTCTCGGAAGTGGAGAAGCGGCTGCTCTGCGGGGATTCGGATTCCGACGGGTGGAAGGAGGTGCCGCTCTCCCAGGCGCGCCATTTCATGACGGCCTTTCTGCAGAGCCGCGGGTATCATTTCCCGAAGTTTCAGACCGAGGGCGAGACCATGCTCGTAGATGTCGGCACCCGGACGTTCGTACGGCAGATCACCGGCAGCGGGACCGAGGGGATCTTCGACATCGCCAAGCGGCGCAAGATCGTCGGCGAGGCGCTGACCCCGGGCGTGCTCGACAAGGCCAGGGAGGCCATCGCGTTCGAATTGCAAAGCCGCGGCTACGCCTGCCCTAAGGTCCAACTGAGCGCGGACGCCCGCACCGGCCTCGTCAGGGCGAGCGTGGCGCCGGGCCCGGTCTACACCCTCTCCGGCATCGAGGCGGGCCGGGTCGAAAAGGTCGATCCCGGGGTCTTTAGCCGCTTTGAGGCCTTCGAGCCCGGCATCCCATTCGATATACGGCTTCTGTCGCTTACCTCGGAGCGCATCAAGCAGGACGCCCTCTTTTTGAGCGCGTACTATGACGTGGCGTGCAGCTCGACGGGCCTTAAGATCACGCAGCGCGTGATCGAGGGTCCGCCGCACTTGATCACCGTCGGCGTGGGCCTCGACACGGAAGGCCTCGTTCACGGGAGAGCGCGCGTGCGCCAGTCCCGGATCGGATATCGCGCCAGCTCGGCCGAGGCCTCGGTCTTCGCCAGCAAGCTGGAGCAGTCGATCAACGGATTCATGCATTACTACTTGTCGCCTTCAGAACGGACGCACCTGCGGCCGGCCGGCTTTTTCCGGCGCGAGGACGAGGTTCAGTACCAGGCCGCGCGCTCCCAGGTCTCCTTGAGCCCCGCTTGGACCCACGACGGCGAGGACCTGCATTTAGAGGTCCGCGGAGGCCCTTCCGGAAATTATTTCGACACGATCGAGGGCCTGGGGCCCGCCGAATCGATCTTTTTCGGGTTCGGCGCCCGCGCGCAGATCATGACGCATCTCTATGAATATTATGCCCGAGACCCGCGGCGCGGTTGGATGGCGGAACTGGAGACCTTCTCGCGCCTGGCCGGCGCAGGATCGGAGCTGTCGGAGCATCGCGTACTGGCCTCCGGGGAATCGCTCTGGAATCTCGGCAAATTCGACCCTCCCGTCGCCATCTTGGCGACCCGCGGCCTCTTGGGCACCACATGGACCGCCGACCCGCCCTCCGCCTTCACGCGGCTGCCGCCCACCGAGCGCTTCTTCCTCGGCGGAGACGCGACGCTGCGCGGCTTCCAGCGCAAGCGCTTGCCCGATGAAGCCACGGGGTTTCTGACCGTCGCCTATCAAGGCGTGGAGCTTCGCGCCGGAGACATCCTCCCCTACAATCTGCAGCCCCTGGTGTTTATCGACGCCGGCATGGGGGGTGTGCGCCATTTCCACCTCGACTCGGACGTTTATTATTCGCCCGGTTTCGGGGTTCGCTGGGGCTCTCCCGTCGGCGCCGTGAGGGCGACCTTGGCCCGAGGCCTGGTCTGGCGCGCCTCCAGTCCGGTGGATCCGCCCAAGCCCCGCTGGCAATTCTTCTTCAGCTTCGGCCGGGAGTTCTAGTGCTGCGACCGACCCATAACGCCCCTTTGCGCCGCGCAGATTTGCGGCGAGCGCAAGGCGGTCGACGCGTGGCGTACTGGATGTACGACGCGCGTCGACCAACGCAGCGATCGCCCAAAGATGCGCGGCCTGTTCCTCAATGGATTTCGTCGGCTATGCCGACGAAATCCTATCAGCGGAAAGGAGGCTCAAGACTGGCCTCCTGCGTCGTTGCTCCTAGGGCACGGGCATTGAGCCCGAGCCCGTCGTCGCGCCTAGCAGGAGGCCAGTCTTGAGCCTCGCAAAGGGGCGTTATGGGTCGGTCGCAGCACTAATGCGCAGGGTTCTGACGTGGCTGCTTCGTCTCGTCCTGATCTTTCTGGGGATGCTGGCTCTGGCGCTGGCCGCGCTCGTCGCCAGGCCCTCGCTGCTGCTCAATACGAAGAACGTTTCCGCCGCGTTGCGCCGCTTCGCCGAGGCCTACCAGCCTCGATGGACCGATTTGAGCGTCGCCGCCGAGAACGCGGGACTCAGGGATATCCGACTGAGAGTTCAGGCCGACGATTTTTGCGTCGATCAACCCGGCAGGCTGGCCGCTTGCGCCACCCGGCTGGACTGCGACGTCACCCTGCGTTTGGGCCTATCGCTGATCGGATCGCTTAAACGGCTCGACCATTTAGAGCTCCGCATTCCCCGGGCCAAGCTCTTCTCTTCGAGCCAAACGGTGACGGCCCGCCTCGAAGCTTTTTTCTCGAGCGGTGAACGCAAGCCGCTCGCCATCGATGCGTATATCGTCGAACGCGCAAGCGCCCCGCCCCGGGCGAGAAGCACCCGCGCAAGGCTTTTATTAGAGTCTGATCTGCTGCGGGAGGGACGCTTGTCGTTCTTGGAGCTTAAAGCCGGCGTCGAGGCCGAGCCCGGACTGCTGCTCAACTCGCGCGCGCGGATCGAGCCCGCAGGCGAAGGCCTCGTCCTCAAGGCAGAGGCGGCGGCGCGCTTGGGAGCCCGATTGTCCCGCGCCCGGCTCGACGCCGCGTGGAACGCGCAGCATGCTTCGGCGGAGGCGGCCGCGGCGTTCGAAGATCCGGGGGGGCCCTTGCGTCGCGCCGAGCTGCGCTCCTGCCGTCTGGAGGCCCCGCTGCAGAACGGACGGCCGCGCAAGGCCGAGCTGCGCTGCGCGCTGGCCCTGGGGCCCGCCCCCTTCGGCATGCCGAAGGGCCGGCGGCCGCCCGAAATCACGGGACGCCTTTCCCTCGACGCGGATTTTTTCCCGCGCGGGGTCGCGAGGGATCGCTTCAAGGCGGATCTTAAGACGATCATCGAGCCGCAGCCGAGCTTCTATGGGTTTTTCGCTCGCCTGGAGGCGAAGCTTTCCGGCGAGACGGGGCGCTTGGCGAAAAGCCTCGAGTCCGAGCATCAGTTGGAGGCGGGTTTCGACGCCACGCGTTTTGCGGACGTCGTGGAATTCTTCGAGGGCACGGCCTACGCCATCGGCGCTCCCTTCAACGCGATGCGGGGGCCGCTCCGTTTCCGACTGCGATCGCAAGGCCGCAGTCGGACCGGTTCCCAGGACGTCGAGTATGGGCTCACCAGCGACCTTGCCTCCGCCAGGCAGCGCCTCAAGGCCCGGGTCCGCGGCAACGTGCGGATCAAGGATCTGCTGACGCCAAGGCGGCGAATCATAAACGAGACCCAGGTGGATCTTCAGGACATCGCGCTCGAGCTTCCCTATCTTGAAATCGGATCGACTCCGGCGCTGCGGCGCGACCCCCGCATCCACGCGGGCGCGCCCGGCCCGGCCCCGCCGCCGGCCAAATCGACGCAATCGGCGGTCGCGTATTCGGTGCGCGTGCTGACCCGCAGGCCCGTTCGGCTGCTTTCCAATCTCGTCGAGGGCAGCTCCATCCCCATCTCCTTGGACCTGACCGCCAAACCCGCCGGGCTGAGCGGACAAATCCGCATCGAATCCTTCGACACGGAGCTCTTCCGCCAGAAAGGGCGCGTGGACCACCTGACCCTGACCCCTCGCCCCGGCGTCGACGCCATGGGGCTCGATGGGCGCCTCGTGTACAAACGGCAGGACGTCACGATCAACATCCTGTTGTTGGGAAGCACGGAAAAGCCCCAAGTCGCGTTCCAGAGCGATCCGCCGATGGATCAAAACGAGATCGTCTCGGTGCTGCTCTACGGAAAATCGCCCGCGCAGCTCTCCAGCGACGAGCAGGCCAGCGCCGGCAACGCCGCCAACGCCTTCACCAGCGGCGCCTTCGGCCTAGCCTCGCTCTATCTCTTCGCCTCGACGCCGGTCGAGTCGGTCGGATACGACGCCGCCACCCAGAGCTATGAGGTGCGCTTCAAGCTCCCCGGAGGAGCCAGCCTCGCCGTCGGCTCCGACCTCGAGGAGTCGCGGACCTTGTCCTTGCGCAAGCGTGTGGTGCGCAACGTGGAGCTCGAGATGCAGTTGCGCCGGGACGGCGACGATGCCCAGCAGCGCAATGTGCTGACGACCTTCCTGCAGTGGTTTCGCCGTTATTAACGGCGCGCCGTCTCCTTCTGGGAGCCAGCCGCTTCCACCCCGCGCCGGGAGGGAGCTCCGCTCGGCACCCCCAAGACCGGCTTGGGGCAATGCCGCAGCACGCGCTCGGCCGTCGTTCCCAAGATGGTGTCGCTTAAAAAGCCCTTCCGATGCGCCGCCAAGACGACGAGATCGGACTCCCCAGCCGCATCGACGATCTGCTCGACCGCGTCGCCGATCGCCAAGTGCATCTGGGGTTCGCAGGCCTCGCGCAGGGGCGCCGGCAGCTTATCTATTTCCTTGGAAAGCAGGTGCCTGCGGGCCTTAAGCCCTCCCTCCTCGGCGTAGACGGGAGTGTCGAGCACGTTGAGCGCGTGCAGGCGCGCGCCGAAGGCCTGGGCGACCCGTGCCCCGAAGCGCAACGCCTCCAAGGCGTACGGCTCGAAGTTGACGGGCACCAGCACCGAACGCACGTGCGTCTGGGGGCCCCGGGCCACCCAGACGGGGATCGAGGAATGCCGCAGCATCGCCTCGGCGATGGAGCCCTTAAGCAGCCTTTCTAAGCCCTTGCGCCCGTGCGTGCCCATGACCAAGAGATCGTACCCCGGCTGGCGTTCCCAGGAGAGTATGTTCTCCTCGATGGAGCCGGAGGCCACGCGCAGCTGCGCGTCCGGCCCCAGGCGCCCTTTCAAGTTCTCCAGCGCCTCGCTGCTGGCATGGGCCGTCAAGTAGGGCTCCCCCACCCCAAGCCCCATCATCGAATACACCCATTGCTGGACATAAAGCCCCTCGACCTTCGCGCCGAACTTGGCCGAAAGGCTGCGCGCCTGGTTCCAGGCGAATACCGAGGCCTCCGACACGTCCAATGGAACCAAGATTTTCTTGGGCGGGAAAAGGAGAGGCGGCACTTCTTTCTTGAATTGATCCATGGCGACCTCCTGGCCGGACGATCCGCCATATTTATTGTGCTACGGGGATGTTTAGGCTCTGTGACGAACGGCGGCTGCTTGGGAATAGACATTTACGCGCCTCGGGCGCGTGACTCGTCGCGCTTGACGTTTGCACGGTGCCAGGGATTGACTTTCGCCTAGGCGAAAGTCAATCCCTGGCACCATCTTCGCGAGTATTCCGCGCTCAAAGGGCGTAAAAGCTAGATTTAATGCAGAACGGCCGTCTCAAGCAAAATCAGTATCAACCCGATGATCGACCCCCCGGCGATCCCGCCGGCGCAAAGGGTCTCGGAATTCTCGACGAAGACGCGATAGGACCAACTCGTCTTCTCGCGCAGGGACTTGGAGGCCCACCACACGAGAATCGAGCCCAGTCCCATCGCGAGCGAGTCGGGAAACTGCAGGACGAAGGCCAGGCCGATCCCCACGCCGGAGACCGGAAAACGGCCGTGCGTCTTAATATTGGCGATCTCGATGGCGACGCCCAAAACGGCGCCGATCACGATGGCCGCACGGGCCGTCGGGTGCAGGAAGCTTAAGCCCTTCGTCAGCACCTCGGCGACGGCCCGCCATACCTGCGCGCCCGGCATGGGGAGGGTGTCGGACATGAGCAGCGAGAGATCGCCGTGGATCATGAAATAGAAGACGGGAATCGAGGCGGCCGCTCCGGCGAAGATCCCCAGCACGTGCCCGACGGCCTGGTGCCGGGGCTTGCCCCCCAACATATAGCCAGGCTTGATATCCATGAGCAGGTTGGCCGCGCTGGAGGTCACCTCGCCGGTGATGCCCGCCGTCATGAGATTGGTGGTCACGTTGCCCGGGGCCAGCACGCTATAAGTAAGCTGGGTCAGCTTTCCCATGGCGCCGAGCGGGGTGATCGAGGTGAGGCCGGTCGAATTCACCGCGATCAAGGTGAAAACGAAGACCAGGGGGATGGCGACCAATCCCAGCCACCATTTGATCCCGAAAAAGGCGTGCCCGGTCCAAATCGTGATGAGGCCCAGCAGGGGAATCCCGATGACGAACAGCCTCATCGGAAGCTCGATGTCCTTGAGCACGTCGACCTGCTTGGAGCGGCCGAGCATGCCCCGGAAGGAATCCAGGATGACCTTCGGCTTGGCAAGGAAGGAATATAAGGAGGCGGTCGTCATCATCGCGACCCCTCCCCACAGAGCCCACATGGTAATGTTTTTGAACCCGGTGCCGGCGATCACGCCTTTTTGGATCATCCAAGGCGCCAGGAAGCAGTAATTGATCACTGCGCCCAAAAGCAGCGACACCCCGGTTTTGACCCCCATGAGCCCGCCTGCCGCGACCATCACGATAGAGGAGTCGAATTGGACGTTCAAGTCCCGCAGGGGCGTGCCAAAAATCCTGGGCGTCCACCAGCGGTAGATCATATCGTCCCAATACTCGGGCAGGGCGGCCCATTTGAGCCGCAGCGCGCCCATCACCTTCTCGCTGCGCATGGTCTGTATCAGGGCCGAGGCGGCCGCACCCGCGGCGAGTATCTTCGCCTTAAAAAGCCCTTCCTTGCCTTCGCTGGTATGGAGATTGTCCATGACGATTCCAGCGGCGAAACCCTCGGGAAAGGGCAATTGCTCGTCGTTGATGAAGCGTTTCTTAAGCGGGAAGGCGAAGAGCACGCCCAGGATGCCGAGCTCGATGACCCAGATCATGGTCTGCTGCCACGGGATCATTTGCCCCGTAACGGCCATATAGGCGGCCAACGAGGTTATCAAGGGAGAAGTCATATACCCGGCGCTGGTCGCGATGGACTGCATGGCGTTATTCTCGAGCACCGTCATCTCGCTACCCAATTTGAGCTTGGAGAGCAGCTTGAACAGCGCGAAGGAAAGGATGACGGAGGTCACGCCCACGCCGAGGGTCCAACCGGTGCGGATGCCGACGTAGAGGTTCGTGAGGCTCAGCACCCCGCCGAGAACCATGCCCGTCAAGGCCGAGCGGATCGTCAACTGGGGCATGTCGCCGCGGTAGACGTTCTCAAGCCACCAGCGGTCCTTCTCTTCCAGGGTCCAGTTGCGGATCTGCTCGGGGGTCAATTCATGGATGGCCATGGGGGGATTATATCGCTTTAACGGCAGCTTTTACGCGCCCGAGGCGCGTAAAAGCCGCCGTTTACGCCGCGAGCCCGGCTTAATGCCGGGCTCGCTCAACGGATGCGACGAGACGGTTTATTTCAGGTGCTTGGCGACGAGCTTCGTCATCTCGAACATGTTGACGGTGCCCTTGCCGCCGAAAACGGCCTTGAGATTCCCATCGGCATTGATGTTGCGCTTGTTCTTGGAATCCTGCAGCTTGTTCTTCTTGATGTAGGCCCAGAGCTTCTTGGTGACCTCGGTGCGCGGCAGCGGCTTGCTGCCGACAACCTTCGCCAACGCGTCGCTGGGCTTCAACTCCTTCATGAAAGCAGCATTCGCCTTTCTAGCCATGAATTCCAGCCTCCTTTTATACGCCCAGCGGCCGCACCCAAAGCCGCTTAGGGTGCGATATTCTACAACAATAATTTATCGCCCGCGCAAGGGCTCGGCGCGGGTCCCGGGTTAATGGAATGCCACGGGAACGTCTTCCCGATGGGCCGCGGCCACCTGGAACATCTCCTGTGGCTTGAGGCGCAATAGCAGCGCCACGAACAGGTCGGGGATGGTCCGGATGCGTATGTTGTAGGTGTTGACCGTATCGTTGTAGAACTCGCGCCGATCCGCGATCTGAGATTCCAGGCCCGTAATCCTAGATTGCAGCTGCTGGAAGGAGGCCTGGGCCTTGAGGTCCGGATAATTCTCGGCCAAGGCGAAGAGCTGCCGCAACGCCCCTTGCAGCCCCCCTTCGGCCTGGCCCTTGGCTCCCGGCCCCTGGGCCAGCATCAAGGCCTCGCGCGCCTTCATCACGCGGTCGAAAACGGCCTTCTCATGGGTCATGTAGCCCTGGCAGGCGGCCACTAGCTTGGGGAGCTCGTCGTAGCGCTGCTTGAGCAGCACGTCGATATTGGACCATGCCTTCTGGATGTTACTGGAGACGACGACGAGCCCGTTGTAGATCACGATCCCGTAGGAAAGCAGCGCGAACGCGACGAGCGCGGCGACTACCAAGCCAACCAGTCCCATGAATTCCTCCTCTGCCTTTCTTTAAACAGCACTATCGCCACCCCGAGCACGAATCCCCCCAGAGCCATCTCGGCGGTCGTCGCGTGGGAAAAGCCCCTGGAAAGCGCGGCATGCGCCCCAAAGGCGCTGACGGCGATGCCCCCGAGGATCCCGACCAGCGACCTCCACCCGAACAGCCGCGCCATCTCGCTGCCGGACTCCGTATCGTCTAAGAGCATACGGTGATCGGCGCCTTTGCGCAACACCAATCGATCCTCCTCGGGAACGCGCTCCTCCATGGCCCTCTCGTCTTCCCAAAATCTGGCTTCCTCGCGGCGGCGGAACTCGTCCCACGCCTGCAGGTCGTAACTGCCGTCGGGCTTAAGCCCCGTCTCGGCGCCGCGCTGCGGGTCCTTCTTGGCCGCCTCGATGCGCGCCGCCAGCCTCGCCTTCGCCGTGGCCGCAATCGGCGAGACCCGCGCCAGCTCCCCGACCGCGTAGAGGGGCGCGTAGGGATGCACGGCCCACTCCCTGACCCGGAGCCTGCGCCCCCCGAGCCACCCGAAAGAGCTCACACCCCAGGAGCCCACGAGGGTTTGAAGGCGGGCGTCACTGACGTCTACGGGGATGATGCGCTCCTCCACGTGCAGCTCGGCGCCCCGGGCGTCGACGGTGACGCGCCCCGTGTCGTCTTCCAGGTAGAAGAGCTGCTTGGAGTCGACCTCGCGGATCACGCACCAGCGCGAGTTCTTTTCCCCCTTGAGTTCTTCGACGGCGCAGCGCCACCAGCAGGCGGGAAGCTCCGAGGCCGGGGCTTTGAGCTCCTCCCGAGGCATGGAGTTCCCCGAAAGCGCGACGAGGCCCAATGCCGCCGAGCGCACCTTGGACACGGGTATATTCTCCAGATGCCTCTTTTTCTTGAGCTCGAGCAGGCCCCAGGAGAGCATCGCTGGGCCGGCGATGAGCGCGTAGAGGGCGTGCGCCATGCGCTAGGATTTGGAGTCGATAAGCTCGGCGAGCTCCATGTACCCACGCCTGCGGGCGATGCCGGCGGCGCTCTCGCCGGTGAGATCCGTGAGCCGGGTGTCGGCGCCGGCATCCAGCAGCATGCGCACGGCATCGGCGTTGCCGTGATGCGCCGCCCACATCAGCGCGCTGTAGCCGAAGCGCCCCTGGACGTTAAGGTCGGGCTTCTTGGAGAGAAGGAAAAGCAGCGGCGCCGTGGGCTTGAGGCGAACGACTCTCATCAACGGAGTGAACCCGTTGGAGTCCCGGGCGTTGACGTCGGCCCCGTGGCGGAGCAGCGCCTGGGCGGCCTCTTCGTAGCCGGCGATGGCGGCATACATGAACGCGGTCATCCCGTGTCCATCCTTGGCGTCGACCTTGGCGCCACTCTGCGCCAGGAGCTCGAGAATATCCGCCTTCGCGTTCTTGGCCGCCTCGATAACCGCCAGGAAGGAGGGGGCCCCCTCGGGCTTGATCTTCGCGCCGCGCTCGAGCAGCAGCTTCACGGTCTCGGCGTTTCCGTGCCCGACGGCCCACATGAAGGCGGAATATCCGCGCGAGTCCTTGGCATGTAGATCCGCGCCTTGATCCAGCAGCGATTTGACCTCATCCACCTTACCGCCCTTGGCGGCTTCGATGAGCGAATTATTTAGGTCCGCCGCGCGGGCGGATACCGCAAAAAGAAGGAAAAATAAGGATAAACGCGCCGGTTTCTTCATGGATTCCTCGAGAGGGGCGCATTAAGTATAGACCCGGTTCCGGCGCTCGTCAAGGGCAACAACAATCGAATCGATAGGTGTATTCAATGTCGGGGGGGCATGTCAGCGTCTCGGGAGGGGGTTGGTAGCACTCCCCATATGGGTTTGTCGGGGTGATGCACCATGTGGTACCAACGTGTTCGCCATTGTCGCACATAAACAATGCGTAACCGCATCGCGAGGCGGACGTTGCCGTCGGCGTGCAGCTCCTCGAGCAGGGCTGACCGCAATCGTCAACGCCCCACGCATCCGGTGATGGGCAGGGTGCTGGGGCGGCGCTGCAGGCATTAGGATCCGAAACGCAGCCCAAGGGACCCATAGCTGCGGCGGCCGGGCACGCGGAGCAGCTACCCGTTGCGCTCAGCTCGCCCACCTTGCCGGAGGCTGACATGCAGAAACCGGTGCTCGTGTCGCGACGCATGGCCTTGGCGACAACGCAGCCTCCATCGTCAGCGCCATAATAGACGTAGGGCGCCCTTTCCCAGTCTGGTCCCGAGAGTTTCTCTTCGGCCACCAAGACACTGGCCTCGTTGACCACGCCGACCGCATAGGCCTTGCCTGAGAGTTTCCGCGCCCGATTGGCGGCCGCTATGCTCGCCATGATGGTCTTGGCGTTATCAGCGCGCCATTGCTCGATAACCTTCTGGAAATGCGCCGCGCCCAGAAAGGCTAGCACTCCTACAATGACGGCGGCGAACAAGAGTTCGATCAAGGCAAGGCCGGTTTCCTCCGTCGACGCTAAAAACACCGAAGGAATTAGCCGCCCAACGCTAAAAGCACTCCAAAGTCATCGTGCAGGGCAGGCCACAATCGTCGGTACCGGAATTCGTCTGGCCGCATTGGGTTGGCATGGGAGCGCTGCAGTTCGTGGGCTTGCATGCAGGGGCCGAAACCAATACCCCCTCGCAGGCCGAGCAATTGCCGGCCTCATCGATGGTGCCAATCTTTCCGGTGATAGAGGCGCAAAAAAAATTGCCGGCATAAGGCATCTTAAGCGTTCCCCCTGGGCCGAACCATCGGCGCTTGGCAACCGCCATCACGCAGTTTCCGTCGGTACCGGCGAAAAGGTACGACGACCGATCCCAATCGGTCCCAGCGATCTTATCCTCGATGACTAAGGGACTGTTCTCGTCAATGGGCCCGGCGACGACCGGCTTGCGCGCCGCCAACCTGGCGCGATTGGCGGCCGAGATGCTCGCGAGTATCGCCGTAGCGTTGTCAGCCCGCTGCTGTTCGACGAGCTTTTGAAATTGGGCAAGTCCTAGCATGGCCAAGATGGCGATGATCAAAACCGCGACCGTGAGTTCGATCATCGTGTATCCGGGACATTCAAAATTTCTCATGCCGCTTGCATGATTAAGTCACTAACCGCGGATCACCGCTGTAGAGGCGGGGGTCTTTACTTCAAATTTATTGGAAGTGAAAAGCTTATTAATATGGAGCCACGTTCGGGAAAGACTCCCAATCGCTCGATCGACCAAATTGCCCGATTCTAGCGGCTGCAGCGTAAAGGCGGTGCCGGCTTGTAGCTCCATAGTGCTCCCGTCAAAGCGCATTACCATCACCCGATCACCATAATCCATATAAAGGACCCAATTCTTATGCTCATCTTTCATTCCAGCCGGGAGGACATACATCAGGCCGTCCGATAATACCGCCTTGACATGGCAATTCGTACAGTTCATGGTATTCGTCTTGCTGCCGGATGTATCTGTTGTGCCCGCGGAACTGTCCGTCGTGCTACCGGAATCGATCACGTTACCATCGGCCGTCTCCGAGTCAGCGGTCGCGGAACTATCCGTCGTAGCGCCGGAATCGATCACGTTGCCATCGGCCGTTCCCGAATCAGCGGTCGCGTTGGGATCGATAAAATCGAGGGTAGCTTCATTCCATACGAAGCCGCTACCGGAGGTATCGGTGGTACTGCCAGAGCCGTCCGTCGTGCTGCAGGGATCAATCACGTTGCCATCGTAGGTGCTGCCGGAGCTGTCCGTCGTACTGCCGGAGCCGTCCGTGATGCCGGGGTCGATCACGTTGCCATCGTACGTGCTGCCGGAGCTGTCCGTCGTACTGCCGGAGCCGTCCGTGATGCCGGGGTCGATCACGTTGCCATCGTACGTACTGCCGGAGCTGTCCGTCGTACTGCCGGAGCCGTCCGTGATGCCGGGATCGATCACGTTGCCATCGTATGCTGGCTCCGAATCAGCAGTCGCGTTGGGATCGATAAAATCGAGGGTGGCTTCATTCCATACAAGACCGCTGTCATCGGTCGTAGGGGCTGGGTCAATGGGATCGACATACCAGCTCCCGTCATCGGTCTCATAGGTAAGCGCCGCGTAGGCGCTCGAAGCCAAGCAAGCCGATAACAAACAGATCGCAATGAATTTCGTTTTCATATCTTAAGGCTAGCCGGTTGTAGTTGCAAATTGGCAACAGCCAGTATATAAGGACAATGGCACTACCCGCAAGCCCTAAAAAATGATTATATTTAAATGCCTTCTTGAGATTAACCCTGTTAATACATTGACTCAAATCCCATTTACTCCTAAGATGTAGATGCATTTTTAAAAATTCCTTGCTCAATAAGCCAACCGCCCTATTTTGGACCGCGATCGGGGTCCTGTATCTGGCCTGCATGGGCCTGGGTTGGCTTTTGTTTCAATTTGCCTCCCCCCGGGACGTCCAACAGGTATTGATGGCGCTAGCTGGAAATGCCAAGGCGCAATATATCCAGGGAGTGCGTTACGAGAAGTGGGGCCTGGCGCCCGATCCCAGGACGGCTGTGAGCTTTTATGAAAAATCCGCACGGCAGGGCTTCGCGCCGGCACAACATCGATTGGCCATAGCGTATCTTAAAGGGATAGGCGGCCTCACGGCCAATCCACAGGCGGCCTTCGAGTGGGAAAAAAAAGCCGCCGAGCAGGGATTCGCGCCCGCTCAAAACGAACTGGGTCTTCTCTATCAGGTAGGTCGCGGGGTTGCGAAGGATTACAAGCAGGCGGCCGCTTGGCATCGGAAGGCCGCGGAAAGGAATTTTCCCCAGGCCATGCATTATCTGGGGCTTCTGCATAAAACCGGCCGCGGCGTGGGCCCTCCAAATATCGTCCTCGCCTATCAATGGCACGCCGCCGAGCGGATGCGCTCCCGACGCCCGTGCACGGACTCGGCCTTTCTGCGGAAATTGCTTAAGCCACAGCAGATTTCGGCCGCCGAAAAGGCGGCGGCTGCCTTCCTAAAAAAGCATCCCGCCCCCAAGGCGAGTCCCTCGGAAGCTTTTGACCCCGATTAGCAAGAAAATTCGCATCAGAGCCTAACCACGATAGCCCTGTGAACGCTGTTTTTCGACTTGGCATCGACCTAGGCGGCACCAAGATCGAAGGAGTGGTGCTCGGGCCGCGCTTAAAGCAGCTTTTTCGGGAACGCATCCCGACGGAACAGGAGGGCGGCTACCGCCATATACTCTCGAATATCGCGCGCCTGTATGCGCGCATGCGGCGGGAGATCGGCGGACGCACCCACGCGCTTGGGCTCGGCGCCCCGGGGACCGTCGATTACCGGACGGGGCGGGTCAAGAACTCGAACACGCTCTGCCTCAACGGCAAGCCGCTGCGCCGGGACCTGCGGGGCCTGCTGCGCCATCCCCTGGTGGTCGAAAATGACGCCAATTGCTTCGCATTGGCCGAGGCCCTGCTCGGCGCCGGACGGGGGCATTCGATGGTCTTCGGAATCATCATGGGCACCGGCTGCGGCGGGGGCATCGTGCATCAAGGCCGGCTCTGGCGCGGCAGGCAGGGCATCGCCGGCGAGTGGGGCCATTCCTCGATAGACCCCAGGGGGCCCCTCTGTTACTGCGGGCAGAGGGGCTGCGTGGAAACCTTCATCAGCGGCGGCGGCCTCGAGCGGCTCTATCGGCTGCGCTACGGGCGGCGGCTAGCCCTCCCGGAGATCGTGGCCCGCTTCCGCAAGCGCGAAAGGAACGCGTCGCGGCTTATGACCGAGTTCTTCGCGCGTTTCGGCCGAGCCGCGGCCAACCTCATCGACCTGCTCGACCCGGATATTATCGTGCTCGGGGGAGGAGTCTCGAATATCCGGGAGATATACACCCGGGGAATCCGGGAAGTCGCGCGGCGAGTCTTCAACGAGCGCCTGGAAACCCCGATCGTCCGCCACCAGCTCGGCGATTCGGCCGGCGTGCTGGGCGCCGCGATGATCGCCTAGTCAAATTAATCGACGATCTCGCCACCCTGCAGGGCCAAGGTCTCCCCGCTCACATAGCTTGAATCGGCCTCGGAGGCGAAAAAGACGAAGGCGGGTGCTATCTCCTCGGGCTGGGCGGGACGCCCCATGGGCGTTTGGCCCCCGAACTCAGAGACCTGCTCGGGAGGCCGGTCGGAGGGATTGAGCGGGGTCCATACCGGCCCCGGCGCCACGCTGTTGACGCGTACGCCGCGCTCGATCAAGTTCGCCGCCAAGGAACGGGTGAAGGCCTCGATGGCTCCCTTGGTCGACGAGTAGTCAAGCAAGTGCTTGCTGCCCCGCAGCGCGGCGACCGAGCTACAATTGATGATCGACGATCCCGGTCCCAGATGCTTGAGCGCCGCCTGTACCATATAGAAATAACCATAGATATTGGTCTTGAACGTCCTGTCCCATTGCTCCAGCGAAATATCCTCGGGGCGCTCCTGCGTGCGCTGGTAAGCGGCGTTGTTGACTAGTATATGCAGCCCCCCGAGCTCCCGCACCGTGCGCTCCACCGCCTTGCGGCAGAAATCGGGGTCGCGCACGTCCCCGGGGATCCTCAAAGCCTTTCTTTTTTCCGCTTCGATCGCGCCGGCCGTTTCCCGGGCGTCGCTCTCTTCCTCATGCAGGTAGACGATCGCCACGTCGGCCCCTTCCTGGGCGTAGAGCACTGCCACGGCCCTGCCGATCCCCGAGTCTCCCCCGGTCACCAAGGCCACCTTCCCGCGAAGCTTTCCGGCGGGGCGGTATTCCGGACCGCGGTATTGCGGCCTCGGTTTTAGCTTCGACTCGATGCCCGGTTTCTTCTGGTGCTGGGGCGGAAACGGCGGCTTGGGATAGGCGTGTTTTCGATTCATGGCTGGACTTTAGCCTACTCCTTAAAGGGACGGCGACGGCGGAAGGGTAAAGCTTACTTGCCGAAGCTACGACGGCAAGCCTAGGCCGAGCGCCTAAGCCTGGATCCGGCGCTCTTGGGGCGTAGCGGGCGCAGGAACCAGTGGCGGGCATTACCGACGGAGCCGCTGTCCTTGCGCCAGAGATACGCTTGGGCGTTTAGGAAACGTCGCATACCCCCACACTATAACTATTTTTTTAAACGATTTGGCAAGAGGCAGCCTGTATTTTAATATTACGCTCATTTTATAAGCATATTTTTCTTGAAAATTTCTTTCGAGGAACGGAGGAGGAATAGCAGCTATCCTATGGCGAAGCAGGAGGATCGAATGAATATCGGAAAAGCGGCGATGATAGCGGCGGTGGCGGCCATGAGCCTCGATGCGGCCCAAGCGCAGGTGCCTATCGTTCCAGAAAGCCACATTCCTTACATTATAGATGCGGCACGACAGGCCAATATTGACCCCGCATTGATAGCGGCGACGGCCGCCAAAGAGTCCAATTTCGGGCCCAATGCTTTTCGAGAGGAGCCCGGCCTTGCTCGCGTCTCCTGGGAGGACTGGGTGCATTTCGATGGCTCATTAGGGCCGATGCAGGTTTTGCGTTCCAATTTTAAGGCCTACGGCATCCATTCGGACGCGCAAGCCATGGACCTGGCTACTAATTATCTAATCGGCGCACTCATCTTGCGCAGGAACCTCGATCGATGCGGCAGCATTTGGGGAGCCGCGACGGCTTACAATGGCGGCTCCTGCGCTGGATATACGACTCCAGGCTACGCGGCGCATGTTGTATCGCTGTACCGGACCTACAAGACTCATTTAAATGCGATAAACGCCTCTCGCTGCCGTGTATCAGCGCAACATGTTCGGGATTGGTATGCGGAGTTCTTAGGGCGAAGCGCTGCTTGGGAGGAGATCAGCGGCCGTATCGGCCGGGATTGCGAGGCGGCGCGCGCCGAGATCATGGACTCCGTGGAAGCGATAAGACGCAAAGCTTATTTTGCCGAAGGATGCGCGGTGCGGCCCAATCACGTTATCGCCTGGTATAATCAGTTCCTCAGCCGCCCGCCAGAAAACTGGGGCGCGATCGCGGGCAATCTGGAACGCGATTGCAACGCGGTGCGCCAGGATATCAAGAACTCAAGAGAGGCTCAATTGCTGGCGTTTAGTTTCGACCGCTATTGAGTGCTCAATTCCACCACTTCTTCCGCCAGGCCTTGTTCCACCACGATTTAAGGGGCACCATGGTCTGGGTATGCCAGCCGGATTGGTTCAATTCCCAGACATGGGACCAGACCTCCTCCCAGCTCTTTCCCCCGTTCCAGACCAGATAATCCCAATCGCCCGGCACCGACGCCGCCGAGCTGGCCCAGGCCCATTTCCCGATGCTCTTAAGCTCGCCGTTCAAACGCGGGCTGCGCACCCAGACCCAGCTTCCGGCCGGCCATTCCCACCACCACTTCCCGTTTTTCATCCCCTTGAAGACGAAATGCGACGAGGTGGCCTTGACGCCCTTTTGGTTGCGAATCCAGGCGGCCTTCTTGTAGAGCTCTTCCCAATCCGGGGCGTCGACCCAGATCATCATGTCCCACGGGCCGGTGACGAGCCAGGCGCCGATTGCCTCCTCCCATCCCTGGGCTTGCTTCCATAGCTTTTCGCTGACTTCGCGATCCGCCTGGACCAACAAATAGGCGCTGCGCTTAGACCACTCCTTCGTTTTCATGTCTCCTCCTGAATTTCGAGCAAGGTATGAATTTTTACGGGCAGCGTCAAACTTTATTTGCCGGCCCGTCGTGGCCGGCCTTCGTCGTCGCGGCTATAATCCCCGTTTCCCATGGACGCGACCCGACTGGCGAAAGAGCTCTCCGCGAACCTGCGGGGAGAGGTGCGCTTCGACGATGCCAGCCGCGCCCTCTACGCCACCGACGCCTCCAATTACCGCCAGACGCCGATCGGCGTCGTCCTCCCACGGGACGCCGAGGACGTAGAGGCGGGGCTGGCCATCTGCAGGGCGCACGGCGCGCCCGTGCTGGCCCGGGGTGGGGGAACGAGCCTGGCCGGCCAATGCTGCAACGTCGCGGTGGTCTTCGACTTCTCCAGGCATATAGGGCGCGTCCTCGAGATAGACCCGGCCCGCCGGACGGCGCGGGTCCAGCCCGGAGTGGTTTTGGACCGGTTAAGGGCCGAGGCCGCTCCCTTCGGCCTCACCTTCGGCCCGGACCCGTCGACGCACGGGCAATGCACGATGGCCGGCATGATCGGCAACAACTCCTGCGGGGTGCATTCGCTGGCGGCCGGGCGCAGCTCCGACAACGTGCATGAGTTGGAGGTACTGACCTACGAGGGGGAGCGCTTCAAGGTCGCCGCCACCGACGCGGCGTCCTACGAGAAGATCCTCGCGCAGGGAGGCCACCGCTCGGAGATCTACCGTAGGCTGCGGCGGATCGCCGAGGTCCACGGGCCTCTTATCCGCAGCCGCTTTCCCAAGATCCCGCGACGGGTCTCGGGCTACAATCTCGACGAGCTGCTTCCCGAAAACGGCTTCCACGTCGCCCGCTCCTTGAGCGGCAGCGAGGGCACCTGCGTGATCATGCTCGAGGCCCTCGTGCGGCTCATCCCCGACCCCCCGTTCAAAGCCCTGCTCGTGCTCGGCTATCCCGACATATTCTCCGCGGCCGACCATGTCCCCGAGATACTGCGGCACGAGGCCCACGGCCTGGAAGCCATCGACGAGGCGCTGATCGCGGATCTCAAGAGGAAAAGGCTCGCGGCCGCGCACGCCGCGCTGTTTCCTCCGGGCCGCGGCTGGCTGCTAGTGGAGTTCGGCGGCTGGAGCCGGCCGGAGGCGGAAGGTCGCGCTCAAGGCCTGATGCGGCGGCTTCGGGAGTCGCCGGAGGCACCGTCGATGCGCCTATACGACGACCCGGCCCAAGCGCGGCAGGTATGGAAGGTGCGGGAATCCGGGCTCGGTGCGACGGCCCGGGTGCCCGGCCAAAAAGACGCCTGGGAAGGCTGGGAGGACTCCGCCGTGCCTCCCGACAGGCTCGGGCGTTACCTTCGAGAATTCCAGGCCCTCCTGAAGAAGCATGGCTATCGTTCCGCGCTCTACGGGCATTTCGGGCAGGGCTGCGTGCACTGCCGGATCGACTTCGACTTGACGACCCGCGAGGGCCTGCGCCGTTACCGGGCCTTCGCGGAGGCCGCGGCCGATCTCGTCGTCCGGCACGGCGGCTCGCTTTCCGGCGAGCACGGCGATGGGCAGGCCAGGGCGGAGCTATTGCCCAAGATGTTCGGCCAGGAACTGCTTTCCGTCTTCCGGGAGTTCAAGGCGGCCTGGGACCCGGGCAACAAGATGAATCCCGGGAAGCTGGTCGACGCCTATCGTCTCGATGAAAATCTCCGACTCGGCGCCGACTACGCGCCTTTGGCGCCGGCGACGATCCTCCGCTTCCCGGAGGACGACGGCAGCTTCGCCCGCGCGGCCCTGCGCTGCGTGGGCGTGGGAGACTGCCGCAAGGAGAAAGGCGGCGTCATGTGCCCCAGCTACCGGGCCACACTGGAGGAAAGGCACAGCACGCGCGGCCGGGCGCACCTGCTCTTCGAGATGCTGCGCGGCTCGCTTCCGCTCTGGGGCGAACCCGTGCACGAGGCGCTCGACCTCTGCCTTTCCTGCAAGGGATGCAAGAGCGATTGCCCGATGAGCGTGGATATGGCCGCCTACAAGGCGGAATTCCTTTCGCACTACTACCGTGGCCGGCTGCGGCCGCGCTCGGCCTATTCGATGGGCTGGGTCCACCGTTGGGCGGCCCTGGCCGCGAAGGCGCCCCGGGCCGCGAACGCCCTGGCCTCGATGCCGCTTCTGTCATCGGCGATCAAATGGGCGGCGGGGATCGCTCCCCAGCGCCGGCTCCCGCGTTTCTCCGAGCGCAGCTTTCGCGCCTGGATGGCCGAACGCCGCCCCCATGCCGCGGCCGGCGCGGAGCCCGTCATCCTATGGCCCGACACCTTCACGAACTACTTTCACCCGGAAGTCGGCCGCGCCGCCGCGGAATTGTTGGAAGCCGCCGGCTGTCTGCTGGAAATCCCGCCCGCCGGCCTTTGCTGCGGCAGGCCCCTCTACGACTACGGCATGCTGGGCGAGGCCCGCCGCCTGCTCCAACGGGTCCTGGAATCCCTCCGCCCCCGCATCCGCGCCGGAGCACCCCTCATCGCCCTGGAGCCCGGCTGCCTGTCCGTCTTCCGAGACGAGCTCGCGCAGCTTTTCCCGCAGGACCAAGACGCGCGCCGCCTAAGCGAGCAGAGCTTCTCGCTGGACGAATTCCTATGCAAGAGGCGCCCGGGATTTAATCCCGGGGAGCTGCAAAAGAGGGCCCTGGTGCACGGCCATTGCCATCAGAAGGCGCTCGTCGGCATGTCCTTCGAGGAAAGCCTGCTGCGCAAGGCGGGCCTGCAGATCGAGACGCTCGACGCCGGCTGCTGCGGCATGGCGGGCGCCTTCGGCTTCGAGAAGGCGCATTACGAGGTCTCGCAGAGATGCGGCGAGCTGGGCCTGTTTCCGGCCGTGCGCGCGGCCGCTCCGGATACGCTGCTCGTCGCCGATGGCTTCAGCTGCCGCGAGCAGATACTGCAGGCCACGGGCCGGCGCGCGTTGCACCTAGCCCAGGTGCTGCGCCTGGCCCTCGATCACGGCGGAGCGGATTACATATACTGACGGCCGATGCCTTCACCCAGGCGTGCGGCGGCCGCCAGCCTGCTGGCGCTCGCGGCGGCGGCCGCGTTCTTGCTGCGCGAGAGCCTTTTCGGCGGAAGCGCGCTGGCACCCGCCGAATCGCTGCTGGCCCTGCCCCCCTGGAACGGCGTTTATCCGCCCGGGGGAGGCAATCCCCTGCTCTCCGATATTTACCTGGTCTTTACGCCGTTGCGCCATTTCCTCCACGAAAGCGTTTTAAACGGCTATTTCCCGCTTTGGAATCCGAACATCGCCTGCGGCGCTCCCTTCCTGGGAGCGATCCAGGCCGCCGCCCTCTATCCGGTGAATCTCCTTTTGGCCTTTGTGCACCCGTTTTACGCCGCGGGCTGGGCGGCCTTCCTCAAGCTGCTGATCGCGGGGTTCTTCACGTGGCTCTACCTCCGGCGCCTGCGCGCCAGCGCGGAGGCCGCGCTTTTCTCCGCCCTGAGCTTCGCCTTTTGCGGGTTCCTCATCGCCTGGCTGGGGCATCCTCAGTCCAACGCGGCCTGCCTGCTGCCGGCCCTGGCTTATTTCCTGGAGTCCGGCCATTGGACCGGCCTGGCGCTCGCCTATGCCGCCATGATCTTGGGAGGACACCCGCCCACCGCCGTGCACACGAGCCTTTGGCTTATTTTTTACGCGGCGGCGCGATTCCGGGACAAGCCGAGGTCCCGGCCGGCGTTTGCGACGGCGATCGCGCTGGGAACACTGCTCGCCTCCCCGCAGCTGCTCCCCTATCTCGAGTATTGCCGGCTCGGCTCGCAGGGCGCGGCCTCCGAGGCCCTGCGGCGCTGGGATCACTCCCTGTCTCCGGCGACCTGGACTCATTTTTTCGCTCCGCACATTTCCGGCAATTACTCGCGCGGCTTCGAGCAGCTCCGCGTGCTGCTCGCCCTCGCACCGCACGAGAACTTCAACGAGCGCACGGGCTTCGTCGGCGTGCTCGCGCTGCTGTTGGCCTCCTTCGCCGCCGTCTACCGACGCAGGGAGGCGCCCGTCCGCTTCCATATCGGAGCCGCTCTGCTCTGCGCGGCGGCGGTTTACGGGCTTGCCCCCTTCCCGCGGCTTCTCGGGATCGTGCCGGTGATCAACTCGATCAACCCGACGCGGCTTTTGCTCGTCATCTGCTTCTCGCTGTCTGTCTTGGCGGGTCTCGGCATGGATCGGCTCGGCAAGGTCAAAAGACCGGGCCATTCCCGGGTCCTCCTGGCCTCGCTCGGCCTCATCGCCGCGTCGCTGGGGTTTTGGCTCTGGCATCTATTTTCTCCCGCCTGGGGCGAGATGACGCCGGGGGAGATCCGCTTCGTGCTGCGGCAATTGCCGGCGATGGCCCTTCCCTTCGCGGTCGCGGGGATTCTCGCCGCGCTGCGCCTGTCGCCTCGCGTCCGCGCGCTTCTTTGCATCGGCTGCGCCGCCGTCGAGCTGATCCATTTCGCCGATGGGGTGCATCCGATGGTCTCCCGATCCCGCTATTACCCGAGCACTCCGGCCATCGAGCGGCTGCGCGCGGACCCGTCCCCTCTCCGCGTCCTGGGCCTCGATTGGACCCTGCCACCGAACACGGGCTCCCTCTACGGTCTGCAGGACGCGCGGGGAGTCGATTATGTGAGCCTCAAACGCTACGAGGAACTTGTCACCGGGCGGGCGGGGAATTTCGATTTTTATTTGAAAGCGGCGGAGCTCCCGGCGGCCCTCCCGGCCTTGGGCGTCAAGTACCTGCTCTCATCGCGCCGGGAGCCGCCCAAGGGCTTTAAGCCCGTCTACCGCGGCGAGATGTCGATATTCGAATCCGTGCGGCAGGCCGAGCGGGCCCTGATCGTCCATCGGCATCGGGTGCTGCCGAAAGAGGAAATCCTCAGGATCATGCGCTCAGGCCGCTTCGACCCGAGTATCGAGCTCTTATTGGAAGAAAATCCGCCGATCCCCCCCTCTCCCGCGGGCGTCATCGAGCAAGAAAGGGTCGGCGTCAGGGATACGGCGCACATCGTTCGATATCTCCCCAACGAACTCGAAGTGGAATGCCGCTCTTTAAGGCCCGCCTTCCTGTTGCTGCTGGATTCTTATTACCCCGGCTGGAAGGCCTCGGTCAACGGCAGGCCGGCGGATATCTTGAGGGCCGATTATAATTTCCGCGGGGTGCCAATCCCCGCTGGGCCCTCGAGCGTCCGTTTCGTCTATCGGCCGATCAGCTTTTATGCGGGACTGTCATTGGCTGCGCTAGCGGCGCTCTTGCTGCTCTACTGCGTCCGGACGCAGTGGAACACGCGATCCTGATCAGCGCTTATATAAGCCGATGACCTCGGCCTGGCCGAGTATACGCCCCTTCATCGCCTGGACCAACGCGGTCTTGGTGGCGTTGGCGGGAAGCCCAAGCTTCTTGTCCAAGGCGTAGAGCTTGAAGAAATAGCGATGAGGTTTTCCGGGCGGCGGCATCGGGCCGTAATAGCCGATCCGCTCGTAGCTCGATACGCCCCAGCAGGCGCCCTGCTTGGAGCCGTCCGGCAGCTCCTCCTTCTTTTCCACTCCCTCCGGCAGGCCCGTGGCATCGGCCGGGATATCGTAGATGAGCCAGTGCACCCAGGTGCCCGGAGGGGCGTCGGGGTCATCCATGATCAGGGCGAAGCTTTTGGTCCCGGCGGGGACGCTCGACCAGCGCAGCTGCGGGGAGACGTCCTCGCCTTCACCGGTGTGCTTCTTCGGAATCAAGGCGTTAGGCTTAAAGGCGGTGCTTGAGATCTCAAAGGGCATTTTTTTCCTCCGTGCGGCGTCGGCCGAAGCGAGGGGAAGCATAAAAGCGATAAGCAGTAGGCCTAGGCGTCGTTGCATGGGCGCCATTATACAACAGAAGGACGCCGCTAGGGCCTATGGGGAAAATAGGCCCAAAGCCCCTTTTTACTTTCAAGCCGAACGCCCATCATATTACCGATGGATCCCTTCCCCTTCGCCTTTTTTTGCTCCGCCAAATCGGCGGCGCAAAAAATACGGTCAGCACGGATCTCGTGGGTCTTAATACTGCTTGCATTCGCTCCGTTAACGACGAACGCCCAATACGGCCTGCTGCCGGATTCCCCAGAATCATTGCAAGTCGAAGCGACTAAGACGCTCGACGTTTGCGTCGATAAATACCTCCACTTCGCGATTTCCGGGAAAGTGCTTTTCACTCAATGCCATGAAAAGTTCGCCGCCTGGGATTGGATGACGGGCAAACGGTTATGGAGCTATTCCGCGCCCGACAACCTTATGCGGCTCGCGGTCAGCCCTAACGGCGAGAAGGTCGCCGCGGGCGTTGGAAACGGCGACGAGAAAGGAACGCTCATCCTATTGGACGCCCGGACAGGGACTCCGACCGAGACCTTGAAGAAGCCCGGACATTATTTCAACGGGATCGAATTTAGCCCGGATTCCTCCCGCATCGTAAGCGTCGGCGGCGGAGAGGCCTATCTATGGCTTCTCGACAGCAAGACAATCGTACCGCTCGGAGAGCGCGGTGTCGTCAATGCGGGATTTAGCATCGATGGCGCATTCGCTTTTACGGTCCAAGACGAGAACTCTTTCTCGGTCTGGGATGGGCGCAGTGGTGAGCGCGCGCAACTATCTCAATGGACCGGAAGGGCCGGCTCGGATCATGAAAGCCTGGGCTGGGCCATCAGCGCGGACGGCTCGAGATTCGCGCAGCTCGCCGAGGACGCCCCGCACGCCACGGTCATCCGAGACATGCGCAGCCGCAAGGAGCTGGCCCGAATCTCTTTCGAATGCCCGCATTACCCGAGAATGATGTTCAGCCGGGACGCCACGAAACTGCTTTTAGGATGCTATGACAAAGGCGCCGTAATTTTCGACACACGTACCGTGAAACCGTTGCTGACGATCCGTGACAACGTTGATTACGCTTCGTTTACCCCGGACGATTCCAGCCTTATTCTTTCCAGCGAACACGATGGGAAGCTACGGATACTCAAAATCGATTCCTCGGGAGACCTCTCGCGGCTCAGAGAGGCGTTAAAGAACAAGGCTTCAACAGCCGACCTCCCATTTGCCGACGGCGAAACCGCCGAAGAGCGCTTCAAGCTGCCCTGGTCGCTCTTTCAGACGCGATAGATTCAGCGCGACAGCAATCCGGCGTCGATGATAAACGGCGAGCCCGTGATGTAGCGCGCCTTCTCCGAGGCCAGATACACGACGGCCTGGGCCACGTCCTCCGGCTCGATCCAAGGCACGGGCAATAGATTTCCCGCCGAACGCTCGGCGATCTCGCGGGGGCTTAAGCCCTCCATTTCCGCCAGGCCGTCGTTCATCGGCGTGTTGACCCCGGTCGGGTGCAGCGAGACGACGCGGATGCCGTAGGGTGCCAGCTCGATCGCCCAGGACTTGGTCAGCCCCGTCAGGCCCCATTTGGAGGCGGCGTAATGGCTGAGCCTTCCCATGCCGCGCAGTCCGCCGACGGAGGAGTTATTGATGATCACGCCGGATTTCTGCGCGATCATGAGGGGAATCACCCGGCGCGCCACGAGCCAGGCGCCTTTAAGGTTGATGTCCAGCATCATGTCCCACTGCTCTTCCGTGAGCTCATGGGCGAGCCCGTAGGCGCAGATCCCGGCGTTGTTGAACAAGAGATCGATGCGGCCGAATCTCTTGCGCGCCGAATCGACCGCGCGTCCGACGGCTTTGTCATCGCGCACGTCGGCCTCGAAAGTCAGGCATCGCGCGCCCAAGGAGGCGCAGGCCTTGGCGAGTGATTTCAGATCCTCTGGCGATCCTAGCTTGTACGCCGGATACTTGAGCGCTCGCGCCACGTCCAGGGCCACGATGTCCATGCCCTCCGCGGCCAGGGCGAGGGCGGCCGCTCGGCCCTGCCCGTGAGCCGCGCCCGTGACAAGGCCGACCTTACCGCCCAGCTCTTTCTTTCTTGCCATCGGGAGCGCAGTAGGGCTGCAGGTATTCGTCGAGGTCCACGCGAAGCGCGTTGTTGAAGACGTTGGTCGCGATCATCATGCCGCCGAAGGCGGTCAGAGCCACGATCTCGGCAGGCTTCAGGAACCGGGCCAGCCGGGCGTAAAGCTCATCGTTTACCCCATTGGAATCCTTGGCCAATTGCCGGCCGTAATCGACCACGGCCTCTTCTTTCTCGTCGAGCTTGAGCGAACCCGGATCCTCCCCGGAGTCGATGAGGATGCGGCGGAAGAACGTGGAGCAGATGAGGCAGTCGGTCTGCGAGGAGATGGCGTGCACGAACAGGGTGGCTGCCCGCTCGCCGAGAAATCCCGCGACCTCGGCCTGCAAGGGATACCATTGCATCAGGGCCGCGAGCGCCGTCGGGCTATGCCCGAGCGTACGTTTCATATTGGTGACCCGGCCGTGCGCCGCCTTCTGCCGGTCGTATTCGGCGCGCGAGGCCGCGCCCGCGCTCTCGTATTCGAGGGGAGGGATGCGCGCCGTCACTGCAGCATGCGCCGGCGGACCAGCTCGAGCACCTTCTGGTAGCCGCCCAGGAATTGATCCAAGGTGTGCACGGAGGCGCCGTAGCGCACGAACTCCTCTGGCTTCATCCCGTTTTCGTCGTAAGCCTTTCTAAAATCGGCGAAGCCGTTCTCGAGCGCGGCGAGCACGCGGGGTTCGACGGGTTGCTCGAGCGTCCGGGAGACCGGAATCGAGGAGTCGTTGAACTGCTTCCACCAGGCGTAGGGGATCGACTGGACTATCCCCTCGCCGATGAGCTCCGACCAATGCAGGTGATGCCGATAGGCGGCGACCAGGAGCTTGGCGCGGAACTTGCGGCGCTTAAACACTTGCCGGGCCTTCTTGAACACCGCGATGCCGGCCCAATTGAGGAAGCCCGGGTCTATGGAGACCTTCTCCCGCTCCATGATGCGCTTTAGATGATCGTCCAACCGTCCGACCATGAGCGTTACATAAGGCTGCGGCGGGACCTTGGCCCTCTTGAGGCCGCGCTCCATGGCCTCGGCGCAGGCGACGGCCTGCGGGAGCGTGAAGCTCACCGTCGCGTTGACCGGCACGCCTTCTGCGGTGAGCGCCTCGATGGCCTCCAATCCCTCCGCCGTCGCGGGGGCCTTGATGGCGATATTGGGCGCTAGCCCCGCCAGATGGCGGCCATGCTCGAGCATGCGCTCGGGACTGCGGTAATATTTCGGGCTCACCTGCACCGAGAGATAGCCCTTCTCCCCCCCGGTCTTCTGGTGGACGGGCGCCAAGAGCGCCGCCGCGTCCACGGCTACTCGTTCGATAAGCTTCCAGGCGATCTCATCCTCGCTGTCCTTGGGGTTCTTGCGGATGATTTCCGAGAGCGTCGGCATCCAGGTCTCGGGGTCGTTTTCCAGCGCCGAGCCCACGATCACCGGGTTGGAGGTGGCGCCGACGGCCCCCTGCTCTACCGCGTCGCGCAGCTCTTTTAGGTGGCAGGAATCGTTCCAAAAATCGACCCCCAATGCCTGGGTCCCTCCCAACGGCGTCGCCTTCTTCGTCTTTGTCAGCATCCGATGGCCTTCCTGAGATATTCTCGGCCCTTGCGGGCGTACTCCAAGGGGTTGGCTTTCGCTGGGTCCTGCTCGGCCTCCACCACCAGCCAACCCTCATAATCCTTCTTTTTGAGCAGTTCGAAAATGGGGCGGTAATCGATGCACCCGTCGCCGGGCACCGTGAATACGCCCTCGCGCACCGCCTGCTCGAAGCTATAGCCCCGCGCGCGGGCCCTCTCGGCCACCTCCGGGCGCACGTCCTTTAAATGGACATGGACGACCCGGTCCAAATGCCGCCCGATGACCGAGACCGGATCCATGCCGGCGAAGGCCATATGCCCGGTGTCGGCGAGCAGGCGCAGCTTCCTCGTCATGGACATCAGACGGTCGAGCTCGGCCTCGTTCTGAATCACCGTGCCCATATGGTGGTGGTAGGCCGTCTGAAGGCCGAGGCCCTCTCCCAATTTCGCCAGGCGCTCGAGCCCCGAGGCGAGGCGCTCCCATTGCTCTTGCGTCAAGGGTTGCGCGTCGAAGCGCAGCGGGACCCCGCTGCGCTCGTAGACGCGCCCGCTACACTCGGCCACGATGGCCACGCGGCTTCCCATCTCCGTGAGCAAGCGCGCGTGCTCGAGGAATCTTTTTCCCTCTTCTTCTACGCTTTTCGAAAGCAGGTAGCAGCTATGCCAGCCAGAAGCAAGCGCAAGCCGGTGTTGCGATAAAAGGGCCTTGAGCGCGGAGGGCTGCCTCGGGAATTTATGGCCCAATTCGGTGCCCGCGTAGCCGGCCTCGCGCATCTCGCTCAAGCATTGCTCGAGCGGGATCGAGCCGCCGAGATCCCGGAAGTCGTCGTTGCTCCAACCGATCGGCTGGGCCGCTATCCGAACCTTCATCTCAGTAATAAAACCTCTGGCGTTTCGCCTTAGCGACGTAATCCGCGCGCGAGCGCCGCACCGAGGCGGGCCTGGAGACCTCGGCCACCGGGACATCCCACCAGGAAAAGCCCGGCACGAAGCGGTCGGGGTCGACGGGGACGTGGATGAGGGCCGTGCGCGGCTGCTCGCGCGCCTCGCGCAGGGCGTGGGCCAGCGAGTCGCGGTCCTTGGCCGACCAAGTCGCGGCCCCTAGGCTCGCCGCGTTGGAGACGAAGTCGAGCGCGAGGGTCGGCCCGGTCAATCGGCCGGTCGCGGCCTCGCGGTGGCGGAACTCGTTGCCGAAGCCGGGCCCCGCCGTGTGCCGCTGCAGGTTGTGTATGCACTGGTAGCCGTGATTGTCGAGCAGCACGATCGTGATCTTGAGGCCCTCCTGCACCGCGGTCGCGATCTCGTGGTTGAGCATCAGGTAGCTGCCGTCCCCAACGGCGGCGTAGACCTCGCGGTCGGGCCGGGCCATCTTGATCCCCAGGGCCCCGGCGATCTCGTAACCCATGCAGGAATAGCCGTATTCCGAATGGTAGTCCCCGGGCGCCTTCGAGCGCCACAGCTTATGCAGGTCTCCCGGCAATCCGCCGGCGGCGTGCACGAGGATCGAGTTCTCATCGAGCGCCTCGTTGAGTACCGAGATCACCTCGGCCTGCGACATCCGCGCGCCTGCGGGAGGCTTTACGATCGCGGCATAGCGGCGCTCCCAGTCCTCCTTGGCCGCGCGGATCTCCGCCGCGTAGGCTCGCGGGATTTTATGCCCTTGCAGTGCCCGACCCAAGGATTCGAGCGTGGCCTTGGCGTCCGCGGCGATGGGCAGCGCCCCGTGCTTACGGGCGTCGAAGGCGTTAAGATTAATATTGATGAAGCGGACGCCTGGTTCCTGGAACTGCGTCTTGGAGGCCGTGGTAAAATCGGAGTACCGGTGGCCCACCGACAGGACGAGATCGGCCTTAAGGGCGAGGCGGTTGGCGGCCGAATTGCCCGTCGCGCCGACGGCGCCGATGCAGAGCGGATGCGAATCCGGCAGAGCACCCTTGCCCGCCTGGGTGCATGCCACCGGGATGCCCAGGCGCTCGGCGAAGGCGCGCAGGGCCTCGGTCGCCTCCGAATAGTGAACACCACCGCCCGCGATGATGAGGGGCCGCCGCGCCGAGCGCAGCCAGCGCGCCGCCTCCCGAAGGGCCTCGCGCGAGGGCTGCGGACGAGGCACCGCGTAGACCCTTTTTTCGAAGAAGGCCGCCGGATAGTCGAAGGCCTCGGCCTGCACGTCCTCGGGAAGGCAGAGCGTCACCGCCCCGGTCTCGGCGGGGTCGGCCAGCACGCGCATGGCCTCGGGCAGCGCCGCTAGGATCTGCTCGGGACGGTTGATTCGGTCCCAATATCGCGAGACGGGCTTAAAGCAATCATTGACGCTTACATCCATGCTCTGCGGGAACTCGAGCTGCTGGAGCACCGGATTGGGCCGGCGATTGGCGAAGATATCTCCGGGCAGTAGGAGGACCGGGATGCGGTTGATGGTCGCACCCGCCGCGCCGGTGACCATGTTGGTCGCGCCGGGGCCGACCGAGCTGGTGCAGGCCATGGCGCCGAGGCGGTGCAGGGTTTTCGAGTACGCCGCCGCGGCATGCACCATCGCCTGCTCGTTTTTCGGCTGGAAATAGGGAAGCTCCCGGCCGCCGCGCTCCTCCAAGGCCTGGCCGAGGCCCGCCACGTTGCCGTGGCCGAAAATCCCGAATACCCCGCGGATGAGCCGATGCTCCGCGCCGTCGCGCGAGACGTATTGCCGCTTGAGGAACTCCACCATGGCCTGGCCCATCGTCAGGCGGATCGTCCTCATAACGGCGGCCGCCACCCCTGCTTCTTGGGATCGAGCGTCCATTCATGCTCGGGAAGGAACTTAAAGCCCCGGTACGGGTTGTCCTTAAGATGGCGCACCACCCAGAGATACCACATCCCGTAGCCCGGGGCGGCGACCTGCGCATGGCCGACGCAGTTCAATATCTTGAGCGTGTCGCGCTGGCGCACCTTGTAGACTTCCTCGCCGAGCTCGCCGTGCCCATAGCCCTGCGGCTCGGTGAAGCGGTAATGGTAGATCTCGGCCTGCGGGTGCGTGTGGGGCGGGTAGCTCGACCAGCGCCCCGGATAGTTGACCACCTCGCCCAGGACGAGATTGGCCTGGGGCCGGTTGTTCCAATCGAAGATGAGTCGGACATTGCGCAGCGCGGCCTCCTGGACCAAGCCCTTACCGCGGTACTCGGACTCAAGCCCTTCGGGCAGGAACAGCTTGGGCTCGAAGCGTCGGCTGTTTTCCGCGCGCATCAGCGCCCATTCCACATCGCCCAACGCCTTAATACACACGGGCGTCGACGGCCCCACGTGTAGAGCGGTCGGCTGCTCCTCGAACAGCGAGCGGCGCGACAGGCGGCTCCGGATGCCTCCCGCCTCGACCTCCACCTCGCCGCCTAAGAGCAGCCAAGCCGATTCCTTGGGGTGCGTCTCGGAAATCGTATCGCCGGCCTTTAGCTTCCAAAAGCCGAGGTCCATGCCCGTGTCGCATTCCCGTTCGCCCTCCTCGGTCACCGCCGTGAATCCCGGAGGGAAGCCATCACGGAACCGGGTGATATGCGCCGGGCTATTCACGCCAGCTCCGACAGGCGCACGGGGCGCTTCTCCTGGAACGATTTCTTGGCCGCCAGCCCTAGCAGCACGGCCTGGAGCCCATCCTCGCCGCCAACGGGCGGCGCGGCCTTGTCCCGAAGGGAGTCGACAAAGGCCTGCATCTCGTCACGATAGGCCTGGGCATAGCGTTCGATGAAGAAATGATGCGGCGGGTCCTTGCGCGAGCCCTCGGGCCCCCAATGCTCGACGCCGTTGGGCCCGACGTTGGAGGACTTAGCGCAGCCTCCCGAGCCGAACACCTCCACGCGCTGGTCATAGCCGTAAGCCGCTCTTCGCGAATTATCGATGGCGCCGATGGCCCCTCCCTTGTAGCGGAGGGTGATGAGCGCCGTGTCCACGTCTCCCAAGCGCCCGATCTCGGGATCGACGAGCACGGCTCCCGCGGCATAGACCTCCTCGATTTCGTCTTGGATCACGAAGCGGGCCATGTCGAAGTCATGGATGGCCATATCCAGAAACAGCCCTCCGGACACCCGGATATATTCCGAGGGCGGTGGCTGCGGGTCACGGCTGGTGATGCGCACCAGCTGCGGCGAGCCGACCTCGCCACGGCGCACCAGCTCGGCCACGCGCTTGAATTGCGCGTCGAATCGCCGGTTGAAGCCCACCTGCAGGCGGACTCCATGCCTGTCGACCGCGGCGAGGGCCCGGCGGATGGCGGAAATCTCGAGGTCGATGGGCTTTTCGCAGAAGACGTGCTTTCCCGCCGCGGCGGCCTCCTCGATGAGCCGGGCGTGGGTGTCCGTGGAGGAACAGATGACGATCGCCTCGATCTTGCCGTCCCCTAGCATCGGGCGATGATCGGCCAACGCTTGCGCCCCCCCGGCCTCCGAGGCAAGCGCGCGGGCGGCCTCCAGGTTGATGTCCGAGACGGCCTGAAGGCGGGCGCCCCCGACGCTCCGGAAAAGGTTCAAGGCATGGACCCGGCCGATGCGCCCGGCGCCGATGACGCCGATGCCGATCATGCGCGCATTGTAACATTCTCCACCCGCGAGCATCCTAGGCCGAAGGGCTCGTATCGACCTGGGTCCTGCGCCTCATCCATGCTCGAAACCCTCTCTGCTACAATCGCTTCACTCGCCGATACCAATCCGATGTTGACTCTATTTGCCGTTTTAGCGAGCAGCGGCGTGCTCAAGAGCACGCCGGCAGCCATAGCTCCGCCCGTCGTCCACGCGGAGGCAGCGGCGGAGCAGGGCTCGCCCTACCGGGAATTCGAGCGCAAACTCCGCCGATGGGAGCCGATCGAGGGCGCCGAGGCCTTGGACGCCTTCTACGACGGCTCCGCCTCCAAATCGCCATGGGGAGACCCGGTCGCCGGGCACAAACTGCGCATGATGTCGGAGCAGGCCTCTCCGGGGGACCCCGGCAAGGCCCTGGCCAAGCTTTTCGACGCCATCCTTCGACAAATAAAGACCGTTTACAGCCGCGGACTCTGGTCCTCCGAGGTCCAAGCCGTCGAGGGGGTGTTCGCGCAGGCCAGCGCGCGATACGAGGAATGGAAAAAGAACGGGGGAAACGGCACCCTCGATGAGAAATTCCGCGCCCTCAAGGAGGCCATGTCCTACCTGTCGGAGGTCTCGGCCACGCTGGAGGCGCTCGAAAATAAAGACAGCATAGAGCCGGAAAAAATCCGCATCCTGGACCAGCAGCTCAAGGCCCTGGCCATCGCCGTGGGCATTCCCCCGGTCGAGGCCCAGACCCTGGTGGCCGCGGCGATTTCCCGCGTGGCTCCTCCCCAAGAGATCCAAGGCGACATCCTCGGTCAGATCAGCGCCGCCCGCGGCTTCATGCGTCAGAATCAGCTACTCCAAAAATACTCGGACCGCCTGACCGCGCTCGAGACGGCGCTGCGCCTGGGCATGTTCAAGGACGCGCGCGCCATGGCCGAGCATTTCTTCGACGGCGCCAACCTCATCGACCAGTTCATGTTTCATCCGGCGGTCATCGTGATGAGCGATCTGCTCGAGCAACTTAATCCCTTCGGCAACACCAACGGCATCTTCCTTTCCAACATCCAGATCCTCTCCTTGGAGCTGCATGCCTTCGGCGACATCAAGACGCCCGAGGATTTCGAGAGGCGGCGTCGGGACCTGGCGCGTGGCCTCGAGACGATCGGCGCCGTCGTGCCGTTGTCGGAGGCCGACGCCAAGCTCCTTGCCTCCGGCAGGGATTGGCAGCGCAACGGGGGCCTGATCCAGAGCATAGGCAATTTCACCGGCATGCTAGCGCCTACGGCCCTGTGGCTCAAGGGGCCGCTGCTCACGGTCGTGGGCCTGGGTGGGATTCTGCCGTTTTTCGGGAAATTCATCTACGGCTGGGGCAACCACCAGGAGCGCATCGCGCGAGGCGACGATAGCCGCCCGGCGAAAAACCCCAAGCTCTGGGGCGAGCTGATCCGCAATCTCGCCCGCCGCTTCTTCCGCTAATTAGCGCCGAGCGGGAGCTCCACGAGCTCCGCGTCGGCCATCGTTTCCCGGACACCCGCCTGAAGCCGCGTCCGCGCCTCGATCGCCTCGCGGCGCAGCATCGCCAGGGCCAAGGGGCCGCCGAGCTTGGGCGAGTCGACGACGCTGGTGACTCGGCCGACCTCCTTGCCCCCCATAAACACCGCCGAGCCGGCGGCGACGTGGCGCGATAGGCGCAAGCCGGCGAGCCCGCGGTTGACGTGTCCGAAATTCTTGATTCGGGCCGTGGTCTCCTGACCCATGTAGCAGCCCTTGGTGAAGCTGATCGCGGATTCGAGATTCGCCTCGAGAGGCAGCGTCTCGGCGTCCGCGTCGACGCCGAAGGCGGGGATGCCGGCCTCCACTCGCAGTGTTTCCAAGGCCTCCGTGCCTGCCGCCATCCCGCCATGATCCGTGAGCGCCGACTCCAGCGCCTTGCCGAGGGCCTCGTCGCCGAGCAGTACCTTTCCTGAAAGGCCGAAGTCAGGATAATCCAGGACATGCGCCGCCGCCCTCCCGCACGCGTGCGCGATCTCGGCGGCCTTCGGTCCGCCGATGAAGTATTTCCGCCAACGAACGCTCGAGTCCTCCATCACCGTGTCGCTGAGGATCAGCGGCTTCGACAAGGCGTCCATGACCGGCTTCGTCGCGGCGGGACGCTGCAGGGTCAGGAACTGCGAGCCCAGCTCGTAGAGCCACAGGTCGCCGACGAGCTTGCCCTTGGGGGTGAGCACGCAGGTCTTGAGGGCCCCCCCCGCCGCCATGGAGGCGACATCGTTGCTCATGAGCCCCTGCAGGAAGCGCTGGCGGTCCGGACCCTTGAAGGAGAGCACGCCCAGCTCGGGCTCGGCCAAAACGGCGCTCCGGCGGGCCGCGCGGTAGGCGGCTTCTTCCATCAGACGGGCTTCTGGGGTTTGGGCTCGCGCAGGGGAGCGCGGGTCTTGAGCGCCTTGTGCAGAGCGGCCAGGAGCTTTTCCTGGTTGATGGGCTTCGAGAGTATCTCGACGACGTTGGGGTCCTGCTCGACCTGCTTGATGGCCGGGTCGCTGGCGTAGGCGGTGACGATGATGATGGGGATGGCCGGGCGCTTGGACTCGCGAATGCGCCTGAGCACCTCGAAGCCGGTGGTACCCCCAGGCAACATCAGGTCGAGCAGCAAGGCGTGGGGATTGCGCTCGAGGCGGCTTAAGGCGCGCTCGCCCGTCGCCGCGGTGTCCACCTTGAAGCCGTCGCGCTTGACGAGTATTTCGAGCAGGTTCAGGATCGACTCGTCGTCATCTACGATCAAGACGGTCTTGTTCTTCGGGTCGCCCGCGTCTTCAGCCATGGCGCGCATTGTAGCAACAATGGGTGCCATGTATCCACTTTCTACACTTTCTTCACTTTCTCGATGAGAATCCGAGAATTTCAACAAAGTGGAGAAAGTGGATGCCTGGCACCCTAAAGAAGCGATTCGAGGGCGTCGGTGAGCTCGTTGGAGAGGGGGTCGGTCTCGGGGCCGAAGCGCCCGGCCACTCGCCCGTCGCGAGCGACGAGGAACTTGGAGAAATTCCACGGTATCGCGCCGTTGTGGCCGGACTCCTGCGTGAGGAACGCGTAAAGCGGATGCTGTTGAGGCCCCTTCACCGGGATCTTGGAGAAGAGCTCGAAGGAGACGTTATAGCGCGTCGAGCAAAACTGCTTGATCTCGGCATCGGCGCCCGGCTCCTGCGCGCCGAAATCGTTGGACGGGAAGGCCAGCACGCGCAGCCCCTTGTCCTTGTATTTGGCGTGCAGCATCTGCAGGGACGCGTATTGGGGCGTGAAGCCGCATTCCGAGGCCGTGTTCACGATAAGCAGGACCTGGCCCTTGTATTCCGCCATCGACTTAGCAGCGCCCTCGATAGTCTTCACCTCATAGGAATAAATTTTTCCTGGAGCCGCCGTTTTCGTATCCATTCCTAATGTCTCCTTAATAAAGCGCCGCCAGCGCTCACGCAGGCCGAAGATGGCCCTGCCCACGGCCAGCCCCAGCCCGCCGGAGGCCTTGGCCGTGATCTCCCGCTCCAGGCAGCCGCGGCAGAGGCAGCCTTCTTGGGCCTCTAGTGGCATCGCCTTTGGCAGCTCGGCGCACCAGCATTTCGCCTCCTGGCGCCCGCATTCGAAGGCATCGCCGCAACGAACGCATTTCTCGCTGATCGCCACGGCTCCATTATATACGAGAGCCGACACGGCCCGAAAGGCCCAAGCCCATCCAAGTTGGAACTCAGGACTGCAAAAATGGATAAAAATGGCCTATTTTACATTCTATGACTCAATTTTTACGTATTTTTGACGCCTTTCGGTTGCAAAAATGCCTCAAAAGGGCTATTCTATGCAGGTCGTGCATATTTGCCGCGAGGGGGAAACATGGCTCTACCGGAACGCAGCTTCGTCGAGGAAACGATCAAGACCCTGGCCAACGGGGGCGCGTTGAAAAACGGCGGCGGCGCGCATGAGGCGCGCACGCTGGCAGAGACATTCGGCAGCGCCACCTTCAGCAAGAAGGTGATGGCCAAGCATCTGAGCAAATCGGTTTACGAGAAGCTTCTCGATACGATCGAGAATAACGAGAAGCTCGACGTCGAGATCGCCGACGAGGTTGCCCACGCCATGAAGGAGTGGGCCATTAGCCACGGCGCCACCCATTTCTGCCATTGGTTCCAGCCCCAGCGCGGCGTGACGGCCGAGAAACACGACGCTTTCTTAAGCATCGACCGCAACGGCGCCCCCATCCAGCGCTTCTCGGGCCGGCAGCTCATCCAGGGCGAGCCCGACGCCTCCTCCTTCCCCTCGGGAGGCATGCGGAGCACCTTCGAGGCGCGCGGCTACACGGCCTGGGACCCCACCTCGGCCGCCTTCCTCCTGCGTACCGGGAAAGCCGTGACCCTCGTCATCCCCAGCGTCTATCTCTCTTATACGGGAGAGGTGCTCGACATGAAGACGCCGCTTCTGCGCTCGCTGCACGCCATCGAGGAGCGCGCCTTGCGCGTGCTCAAGCTCTTCGGCAACCGCACGGCGAAGTACGTGCGCGTCACCGTGGGCCCGGAGCAGGAATACTTCCTCATCCCCAAGGAGCTCTACGCGCGGCGGCCCGACCTCATCTACTCGGGGCGTACGCTATTCGGCGCCAGCTCGGCCAAGCACCAACAGATGGAGGACCACTATTTCGGCTCGATCAAGCCTCGGGTGCTCGATTTCATGGCCGACGTCGACGCGGCGCTATTTGAGCGCGGCATCCCGGCCAAGACCCGGCATAACGAGGTCGCGCCCAACCAGTTCGAGATCGCGCCTATCTTCGAGGAGGCCAACCTCGCCATCGACCACAACCTCCAAGCGATGGAAATCATGCGCAAGATCGCCGACGACCACGGCTTGGCACTACTCTTGCACGAGAAGCCCTTCGCGGGCATCAACGGCAGCGGCAAGCACCTCAACTGGTCGATGATGGATTCCGACGGCAACAACCTGCTCGAGCCCGGGGCCGCCCCCAAGAAGAATATCCAGTTCCTTGTCTTCCTGTCGGCGATACTGGCCGGCGTGGAGAAATACGGCGCCCTACTGCGCACGGCGGTGGCCGACGCCGGCAACGACCATCGGCTCGGGGCCAACGAGGCGCCGCCGGCCATCATGTCGGTGTACCTGGGCTCGTACCTCGACCGCCTCCTGGGGGAAATCGAGAAGGGCAGCTTCACCTCCGACACGGCCAAGGCCGCGCTGGATTTGGGCATCAAGCGCCTGCCCTCGGTGGTCTTCGATAATTCCGATCGAAACCGCACCTCCCCCATCGCCTTCACGGGCAACAAGTTCGAGTTCCGCGCGGTCGGCGCCTCCCAGAACTGCTCGGAGCCGGCCACCGCCTTGAACCTGGTGGTCGCCTACGGGCTCGACGTCGTCTTGCAGAAGCTCGAAAAGGGCCTAGGCGAGGGCGACGTAACCGACAAGGCCCTCTCCGTCATCAAGGAAGTGGTGCGCGACACCAAGCGCGTGCGCTTCGAGGGCAACAATTACTCGGCCGAATGGCACAGGGAAGCCGCCAAGCGCGGGCTTTCCGCGGCCAAGAACACGCCGGCGGCCTTAGAGACCCTCGTCGAAAAGGACGTGGTGGCGCTCTACGAGAAGTACAAGGTGCTTACCAGCGGCGAGGTGCACGCCAAATACGAGATCAAGCTCGAGGCCTACGCCAAGACCAAGGAGATCGAGCTGAAATTGCTCAAGGAGCTTAGCACGACCTACGCCTTGCCGGCCCTGGCGCGCTATATCAGCGAGCTCGGCCGGGCCGCCGAGGCGCTGGAGTCGGCCTCCAAGGGCGGCGGGAAATTGCTCAAGGCCAAGATCCAATACGGCGGCAAGCTGTTGGCGGCAATCGAGGATGGCGTCCGCTCGGTGGACTCGGTGTTGGAGAGCGACGAGACAAGCCTCGAGAAAAAGGCGAAGCTACTGGCCTCCAAGGGCGTCGACGCGCTTGCCGTGCTGCGCTCGGCCTGCGACCACGCCGAGGAATTCGTCGAGCATCAGCTCTGGCCGCTGCCGAAGTATCGCGAGATGCTCTGTCTATTATAAAAAGTCTAAAGAAAACGCCCGGAGCCAAGCTTCGGGCGTTTTCTTTTCACCCGCCCTTGCAGCGGACTTTACGGCGGCATTCGGCTTCGATTTGGGATGCGAACGGCGCCGCCCCCGGCCTCATGCGCGCATCAACGCAGGCACGGACGGAGTCGACTATGCTTCCAGATCCTCCCGCGTATCCGTCCGCGTAACAAATCGGTATGCCCTTAGGCGCCTTAACTTCCCGAGAACATTCGGCCCTGCGCATGCCTAAAAAAGGCCCGCTCCCTGGCATGGAGCTGGCATCCACGCAAGCATTGATTGCTTCTTCAATAGAGCCGCCCGCATAGCCTTTAGCCGTATACACTCGAAAACCTTGCCGGGCGTCTGCAATGCCGCCCATCAGGAAGATTCCAAATACGATTGCTTTTTTTATCGCCATCCCCACCTCCACCAAATTTAATCCTACTATAGAACGTCTCTGCTTTTTCAAAAAGAGGCTTAAGGCCTAATGCCTACAGTCTTTCGACCTAGGCCAAAAGGCCTAGACGCGTGAATATGCCCTTTTTAACGACTAATGGGAATAGACATTTACGCGCTTCGGGCGCGTAAAAGCTGCCGTTAACCGTTAGGATTATTGTCCGAGTCTTCGCCCTTGCGGCGCTCCTGCAGCGAATGCAGGATGAGGCCGACGAGCACGGTGCCGAGCACGCCAACCACGGCGATGGTCAAGAGGCCCGCCCCCAATACGGCTCCGACGGCGGGCCCGAAGACGGCGCCCCCGATGCCGGTGACGCCTAAAATGACGGCGAGCGCCCCCCCGACGGCCATGGCCGCGGCGAGCTTGGGATGCCGCTTATGGAATGGCTCCTTCTTTTCCCCATCGCCGCCGTCAGGGGGCGGCGCGGGCGGCTCTTCCCCGCCGGCCTCTCCCTCGCAGAATACCGCCGGCATGGGCGAAGCCTTCCGTTGTTTTACCGGAGAAACGGAGAGCGGGGGCGTGCGCTTTAAACCGAAGTCCGAGGCCGGCGCGGCGCTCTCGGGCGCGGGGCGGCCTTCTCCGAACCGCAGCCCGGCGCCGTATTTAAGGGCCTCCGCGGACGGCTCGGCGGCGGCCGCCGTGGAAAGGAGCGCCGCGCTCAATAGGGCATAAAGTCTATGCATCGACACTTTCTCCGAGTCTCATTGTATCGCAAAGGCTCAAAAACGTCATGGGCTGATGGTCCCACGCCCGGACAGGGCCTTCGGACTACAGTTTAAACCTCTCCTCGGCGCTGTCGGAGCGCCCGTTTTCGGGCTTGGCCGCCTCCGCGGCCGGGGCCGACAGCACCCGTTTGAGCTTCTCCATGGCCGCCCGATTGACCTCCTGGATGCCGATTCTCCAAACCCGGACCGTCGTGTCATCGCTGGCGGTCACCAGCTGGGAGCCGTCCCGGCTGAAGGCGGCCGACCAAACGGTGCCCTCGTGCCCTTCGAAGCTTTCGAGCAGGGCCGCCGTCTTCGCGTCCCAGACCAGCACCCGGGCGTCCGCCCCGGCCGTCACGATCCACTCTCCTTTGGGATCGAATCGGGCGCTTGTGACGGGGCCGGAATGCCCGCGCAGGGTTTGGAAGGGCTTTCCCGACTCGGCGTCCCAAACGATCGCCAGCTGATCCGCGCCGGCGGTGACGATCCTGGTCCCATCGGGGCTGAAAGAGGCGAAGTTGACGAAATCCGCATGGCCCTTGAATTCGCGGATCTTTTGCCCCGTCTGTGCGTCCCAGAGCGCCGCGGTTTTATCCCAACTGGCCGTGAGAACCTTCGCACCGTCCGGGCTAAAGCAGGCGTAGCGTACGGGAGCCTTATGGCCCTTAAGCTCCAGTTTCTTCTGCGCCCCGGGCATCCAAATCACCGCCTTGTGATTAGACTGGGCCAACACGATCTTGGTTCCGTCGGGGCTGAACTCGGCCGAATGGACTGTGATCGGAGATGACAATATTCCTTTTTGAACGAGCGATCTCTTTGAGAGCGACGCCCAGAGGTATTGCAACTTGTCCCATACTACGACTTGCCCATCATCGGTGGCCGCCACCAGCTCTCCGGTACTCATGCCGATGTGGAGAATTTTCCCCCTAAAGCCATTGCGTTCATAGTTCGAAGCGCCGCCGCCTCGAAGGTCTCTCCTATGAATGGAGTTGCCCTGCACAAACAACAGTTCAGCCCCATCCGGTGTCAAGATGGCCGAATATACGGGCGCCCCCCGGCCGACGTTGCTCTTGATGACTTGCACCCTCGGGAGTTGCCCCGTCAGCGCCTCATCCAAGGCGCCCTGATGAGAAGCCGCCAAACGCGCGCGATTGTCGAAAAGCGAGGCCAGCTCCTCCGGCGAGCTCAGATCGTCCGCGAAGGCGCTCGCCGAAAAGAGCCAAAGGAGAAGCGCGATCATCGCCGATCCAGCCATCGCCCGAATTTTTGTCCCGCTTCGTATAGCACGGCGCTCAGGGGAAGCGCGGACATCAGACAAGCCCTTAAGAACATGAACTTAATCTGAGGAATAACGCGCCTGGCGTACTGAGCCTCAATGTACAGACTCAAGTGCCGCCCCACCAAGGCGGTGACGACGGCACCTATAGCCAGATACGGCGCAGTTCCCACAAGGAGCTGCCCGCTGATCGGCGCGGCCGAACCAGGACAGGTAGCCATTCCCGCAATGCCGCCAATGATGAGCGAAACGCCCAATTCGAAGGGGTCGTAGGGCTGCTTCCGAACTTTGCGGCTGATGCCCATCATGGAGATAAACGTAGCGGCGACTCCGCAGGCCAACAGCACCCTAAGGATATCGCCGGTCGCGGGCATTACCGCGATCAGCACTGCAGCGGACGCGATCCCGCCTAGTCCGGCCCCGAGCTTTGACCATCGATTTTCCTCCTTGGGCCATTCCCGCCGTCGGGTCGGCAGCGAGGGCGCGGGGACCGCGGCGGCCTTGGCGGCGATTACAGGAGCCGCCGTCGGCGCGGCGGCCAGAGCCACCGCGTCCACGCCTATCGCAGGGACTACCTGCCCTTCGCCGAACGCAGCGCCGGAGGCGACCTTAGCCTCCTCCAAAGAGCCGCAAACGCCGGCGGCGGGCAGCAGCAACGAGATCGCGAGAATAGGCGCCTTCATCTCGAATCCAACCAGCGGCCAAGCGCGGCGCCTAATTTCTTGCTGGCGACCGCCCCTGCGGCGGGCAGCGAAAAGACGCCGAACATCAAGCCCAACATCGGACCGAAGACGAGAAAGCCGAGCCCCGGTTTTACGGCTAGCCCCGTTCCCTGGACGGAGATACCCTTCAACAACAGGAAATTGATCCAGGCGGCGTTCGCCGCGCTGAACAAGAGGTACGCCGGCGGGATATCCAGACGGAAATGATTGATGATGACGAGACACGCCGCCCCTACGGCGCCGCTGGCGAGCGCATGCCAATAGCCGTAGCCGTGTTTGGTGCCGCTCACCGCGGCCGCGAAACCCCCGGCAAGGCCGCTCCATACGAAAATGCGGGTCCAGAGATCGAAACTAGGAACGGCCCCGATCATGGAAGCGGCGGCGAGCCCGGCCGCGACCGCTCCGAGCGCCGCCCCGAGCTTCTTTAAGCGGTTCTCCTCCTTGGGCCAGTCCCTCCGGCGGGTGGGCAAGGAGGGCGGCGGGACGCTGACGCGGGGCGCGATAACGACGGGAACCCTCCTGCGAAAAATGGCAAGGCGAGCGGAAGCCGGCAGGGACGCGAGCAATGCCTGCTTCCCGCCGGCCGCCAGCGCCGCCAACTCGATGGGAGCAGCTCCTACGCCCCGTTTGTCCCCGAAAAGAGCTCCCGACTCATCCTTCGCCCCCTCTAAGGAATCGCAAAAACCGGCGATCGGAACCCCCAGGAGCATGCCTAAAAGTAAAATTCTCATCGGCGATCCAGCCAGCGTCCGAGGGCGGCTCCCAGTTTCTTGCCGACGCCCGCGCCCCCAGCTACGAGAAACGTAGATCCGAATATTAATCCGGTCATGGGACCGAGCAGGGCATACGCCAAACCGATACGATTTCCGTTGGAAGCAATCCGATTTAACAATAAGTGACTTACCCAGGCCGCGCTTGCGGCCGCAAGTAAAACTCCTATAGGTGGGAATTCAAGATATAAGGCTCCCGCTACCGCAAGGGCGGCGCTCAAGCTCATGTTCAATTTAGATTGGCTCGAGAGCACAATCCTAACGAAGCCGGCGGCAAACCCGCTCCATGCCAGGACCCCCGCCAATGTTAGAAAGCTCGGGACGTTAGCGAGCAGGAAAAGGGTGGGGGCGAGGGCCGCGCCAGCCCCAAGGGTCGCGACTATTTTTCCCCAACGCCCTTCCTCCTTAGGCCATTCCCTACGGCGTGTGGGCAAGGAGGGTTGGGGAATGGCGGCACGACCCGTCGCGATGATCACCGGGAGCGTATTGGCCGTTGCGAGCGCCGCCGACACGGCTGTAAGCTCCTCCCCGGCGCTCTTAGCCGCAGTAGCGCTCTGGCCGGCCGCAGAAGCCCCTGGAACCCCTTCGCCAAATGAACGGCCGGATTCGGCTTTATCCTGCTCGTGGGACGCGCGCGCGGGATGCGCGGTGGCGGCCGCAAGGAGCAAGGCGATAAGCGCTGGACGCATGGTTTCCTTAAAGAGTGGCACGCGTCACGCGCAAGCACCTGAGGCATAGGGCCTATGGGAACACGGACAATAGACCTAAGGTGGGGTGGGACTTTAGGGCTTAGCGCCCTATGTCCTCGTTCCAGAGCTCGGGCTTCTCGGCGATGAGGCGGCGCATCAGTGCGATGCAGTCGGCGTCCTGCAGCTCGACGAGCTCGACGCCGTGGCCGGCCAGGAAATTCTTGGCGCCGGCAAAGGTGGTCGACTCCCCCGCCACCACCTTCGGGATGCCGAACTGAACGACCGCGCCGGCGCAGAGGTAGCAGGGCATCAGCGTCGAATAGAGGACGGTATCGGCGTAGGCGCCGATGCGTCCGGCCTGGCGCAGGCAGTCGATCTCGGCGTGCGCCATGGGGTCGCCCTGCTGCACCCGCCGGTTATGCCCGCGGCCTATGATCTTTCCCTCGCGGACAAGAACCGAGCCGATGGGGATGCCCCCTTCCTCCCAACCCCGCCGTGCCTCCTCGAGGGCCGCTTCCAGGAAGGGGTCGCGCTTCATGCCTGGATCAGCTCGGCGCCGTCCTGCCAGGCGGCCAGCACGATCTGCGCGCAGGCCTCGGCGTCGGAGAGGGGCTCGTGATGATTGAGCTTTACGCCCAGGTAGCGGCTGACGTGCGCGAGGGTCGTCGGCCGCAGATTCCAGACCCGCCGAGCCAGCTGGACCGTGCACAGAAATCGCGCGCGCGGGGGCCTAAGTCCCGCCGCCCGGCAGCAGGCTTCCAGCACGTTGCGGTCGAAGGAGGCGTTATGCGCCGCGATGAAATCGACGCCATGGAGGGTCTCGAGCAGCTCGGGATAGATCTCGCGGAAGCTCGGCTCGCTCTGCACATGCCTCCATTCGATGCCGTGGATATGCGTAAACAGCATGCTCGGCCGCGGCGGCCGGATTAGCCGCCGGTGGCGGCGCACGATGCGCCCGTCGACCGAGCGGACGGCTCCCACGGCGCAGGCGCTGTCGGGGAAGGTGTCGGCCGTCTCGAAGTCGAGGGCGACGAAGGTGGGGGCTAGGCGCATCAGCGCAGCATTGCTTCTTTAAGCAGGGCCGGCAGGCGCTGCGCGAATTCCTTGTCGGACGGAAACATCTCTTCGGTGGGGATCTTGTCGACATCGGCCCAGAAAAGATCGAGGACGTCGTCGCCGTTGCCGCCGCGGCGCAGTTCTCCGGCACCGCGCTCCACGAGCCAAAAGAGGCTGACGATCTGCATCGGGAAATGGCTCGAGACGTGCAGGCCCTCGCTGGCGTAGAGCACGCGCACGGGCCGTATCTCGATGCCCGTCTCCTCGGCGTATTCGCGCCGCAGGGCCTCCAGGGGCGACTCGCCCAGCTCGACCCCCCCGCCGGGGAAATTGACGAATTCCTTGTCGATGAAGCGGCTGCGGGTCAACAATACCCTCTCGCCGTCCTGCAGGACTCCGTAGATCCGGCAACTGAATCGCTCCGGACGCATGCGCCAAGCGTAGCAGGTTTTTTCGGCCTTGCCAATGGAACCACAGGACCTACGGGCCTCTGGGCCCTTTGCCTCAGGCAAACCGCTGTTCCGGGGTCCAAAATGTAGGAATGAGATGTCTATTTGGCTGGCTATTCCTCACGACGGTTGGCGTCTGGGCCCAAGGCGGTTTGCTGACCGAGATGCGAACGGCGATGAGCCAAACCCAAGACTTCATGCTCAACAGCGGATGGGTGAGCTGCCTCGCCTTTAGTCCTGACGGATCTAAAATCGTGACGGTGCAATGGGAATCCCGCAAGGCTCAGGCTTGGGACGCTCTTACGGGCCGCCGGCTCCAAACCTTCGTCTTGCCCGGTCTCGTCGGAGCGGATTTCAGCCCGGACGGCTCGAAAGTATTGGTCATTGATGTCAATAACACCGCCATCCTTTGGGATGCACGCACTTTTAAGAAACTTCTGACCCTGGGAGAGGGTCGGCATGATTTTTCATCAGGGTCCTTTAGCTACGACGGTTCAAAAATAATTACCACCCACTCCGGCACGCTTCCGGAAGCCGTCATTTGGGACGTCTCCACGGGCAAGAGCGTGACAAGGCTTCGCGGACATTATGGCGTCATCATGGACGCGCACTTTAATCCCGACGGCACTCGCGTCGTCACGGCCAGCAACGATGGGACCTCCCTTATCTGGGACACGGTCACCGGGGAACCGTTGAAAGCCATGCGTCATCCGAGTGCGGTGCTTTCGGCCGCTTTCAATCATGACGGGACAAGGGTAATCACACTGTCGAATGACATGGTTCTTGTCTTCGATCCCGAAACAAAGGAAATCTTCCAAACCCTGGATGTTTCCGTAGATTCCCGGAATCCTTACGACAGAGCCCTCTATGCGGCGCTTAACCGGAAGGGAAATCCGGTCACGGTGAACCATTACGGCCTGGTCCGCACCTGGAGAAACCCGAAACAAATAAAGGCGATTGAACGACGGTATTTATCGCGAAGGGCGGAACATCCGAAACCAACCAGAAACGAGTTGGCGGAGGATCGGTTTAAACTCAATTTCTTTTTGCAGACCCTTTCCCAATAACGCATGCCCCTCTTTTTCTATTTTTTATCGCTGTTCGCCTGCAACGCCGCCGCCGGATTGCTGAGCGATATGAAAGCGGAACTCCAAAAGCCGCTCAAAACCCTCGATCTCGGCGTGCGATGGGTCAGTGAAATGACTTTCAGCCCCGACGGCTCGAAAATCATCGCCCTGTATTGGGACACGAGAAGGGCTGAATTGCGCGACGCGCTCACGGGCGAGCTGCTGCAGGCCTTCGTCTCCGCTGAAGAATTTAGGCAGGCCGCCTTCAGCCCCGACGGCTCTAAGATCCTGACGATCGGCTTCGATAAGACGGCGACCCTTTGGAACGCGCGAAACGGCTCCCGGGTCATGCGTTTGGGCGGAGACCGAAAGGATTTCGAGTTTGCGTCGTTTAGCCGAGACGGGCTCAAGATCGTCACGAGCAACTATCATACGAGAGGTGACGCGATCATCTGGGACGCGTCGACGGGCAAGAAGCTCACGCTGCTGAGGGGTCATCTCGGGGCCGTCCTGGCGGCGCAATTTAGCCCGGACGCCTCGCGTGTGGTCACGGCCAGCTGGGACAGCACCACCATCGTCTGGAACGCGCTAACGGGTAAGCGTCCCTCCCGGTGCATGCGTCATCCCGGCCCGGTTTTTTCGGCCGCATTCAGCCCCGACGGCAAGAAGGTGATTACCGTATCGGACGACCGCGACACCGTCGCGATCTTCGACGTGAAAACCGAAAAAGTCCTACAAATAATCAAACTTCCTTCCCAGGCGACCTACGCTTCGTTTACCTCGGATGGGAAAAATGCCATCACGGGCGGCCATGACGGCCGCATCCACACATGGAGAAACCCGGAGCAAATAGAGGCGCTCCAAAAAAAGCGGCTTCTCTCCGACAAGGCCTCGAGGCCCAGGCCGCTGGCAGGCCGGGAACTCGCCGAGGACAGGTTTCGATTCGACCTCATCCAGTTCTGATTTCAGGACCGAAAGGCCCAACCGGCCCTAGGCCCAATGACGCCACGTGCGTAGGCCTCTCGGCTCAGGCGCGGCCAAGCCCGAGCCCGTATAATGGAAACGGTAGGAGGAGGAACATGAAAAAGTTATCGGATCTTGCCGTATTAGCCGCCTTAATATTGTCCTTGACGCTTCCCGCGAGCGCCAGAGCCGAAGAGGGCTTCGCCGGAGCGCCCGAGGAACAGTCGGCCAACGCCCGACAACCATTCGACGGAAGCGCCGCCGGCAATTCTGCCCCCGCAGCCGGGGTATCCGCTGGCGCTCCCGGCGCCAAAGACGCCGCTGTAGGCATCAAGAAAGCCGAAGGGAAGATCGTGAAGAAAACGGCGGTACCTGCCCCCGCGAGTTCGGAAGGCGAGCCTCTCAGCACCGGCACGAAGGCCATGGTCGCATTCGGAACGCTTGCTGGAACCATGGCCGGCGCGGTGTTGCTCCTTCTTAATCCTTTGCTATTTGGTGGGATGGTTCTCGGGGGCATAGGAGCGGGGGTTCTTACCGCCATTAATAAAAACGACCCCCTGGAAAGCAAGAAGTTGAATCTGCTTGAACTCGGTTGGCATGCCATATTCGGCGCCATGGGGGGCGTCTCCGCCTTTACCTCCGCTGGCGCGCTCGCCGGACGGATGGTCGGAAGGGGCCTGGAAAAGCTGTTTGCGAAGAAATAAGGATTGGAGGGATATAACCCCGGCGACAAACGCCGGGGTTATTTCTTGTAGGCCAAGGTCAGCCCGTCGCGCACGGTGAGCATCACCGACTCGACGCGGCGGTCTCCCTGCACGTGATCGCCGAAGGCGGCCAAGGCTTTGTCGCTTTCTTCCTTAGGGTGCAGCACCCCGCCCCCCCAGAGCACGTTGTCGGCCACCAGCAGGCCGCCCTTGCGCACCTTGGGCATGCAGGCTTCCCAGTAGCGGATATAATTGAGCTTGTCGGCGTCGATGAATACCATGTCGAAGGGCCCGCGCAGCTTCTTGAGCGTCTCGGCCGCCGGCCCCAGCTTGAGCTCGATCTTGCTGCCATGCGGGCTGCGCGCCCAAAAACGCCTGGCGATGGCGGTGGCCTTGGGGTCGATGTCGCAGGTGACCAGCTTGCCCGACGGCGGCAAGGCCTCGGCCATGACCAGGGCGCTGTAGCCTGTGAAGGTCCCGATCTCGAGCACCCGCTTGGCGCGCGTCAGGCGCACCAGCAGGCGCAGGAAGGCGCCCTCGAGCCGTCCCACCTGCATCTGGGGCAATTCGGTCGAGGCGTAGGTCTCGCGCACGAGCTCCTGGAGCAGCGGAGACTCGGCCGCGCTGTGCTCGACGGCATATTGCTCGATCGCCTCGGGGACTAGGGCCAGCATCGCCACACATTACCAATCTCGAGCGCCTTCAAGCAAACGTCGCATGTCTTGGACTAGGGCTTCATCTTCACCCGTTACAATGACGCTCCATGGCCGCGGCGGCTCTCGCCGTTCTGCTGCCCCTACTCCTTGCCGCAACCTCGGAGGCCGGGCCGCGCCGCGCCCGCAAGCCGCCCAGCCAGTCCATCGGCCTGCCCTATGAGGGCAGGCTGCGCCACCCGGCCGCGTTGCCGCCCTCCGGGCTCGGCTTCGAGCTTTCCCCGCGATGCCGGCACCGATTCGGCACCGACGACCTGGTGGCCGGCCTCAAGGAATTGGCGCAGGCCTTAAAGCGGAACGATCCCGCGAGCGCCCCGCTTAAGATCTGCGCCCTCTCGGCCCCGTGGGGAGGCCCGCTGGAGGAGCATCGTTCCCATCAGAACGGACGCGACGCCGATCTCGCCTTCTTCTGGCGCGACGACGGGCGCCTCGACGTCGAGCGCAATTGGGCCCTGGTCCGCGCGCTGCTAGAGAGCCCGCGGCTGGGAGGGCGCATCGCCTATCTCTTCGTGCGCAGGGAGATACGGGCGGTTCTGCTGCGGCACGGCGCGGCCCGAGGTGAAAGCCCGACATTGCTCAATCGCGCCGCGGCCGCGCTTAAGCCCCCCTCCGAGCCCGTGGGCGGCCACGACGATCATTTCCATCTGCGAATAGCCTGCTCCAAGCTAGAGAAGCGGCTCGGGTGCCGGGATTAGCGCGAGCGCGGAATACTCGCGAGAAACCTCGAACTTCGTCGCGCGAAGCGCGACGAAGTCCGGCGCCGACACACCGGTCGGCGCCGCGTCCGTTGTTTTTTGCCGTAGTACGGCAGGCTAGACGGCGTACCCCACGGCCTCGAGCAGGGCCGGCATCTCCTGAAGGGCGATCGAGATCCATTCGGGGCGGCGGTTGAGCTCGAAATTTAATTCCTCGACCGCCTTCTCCCCCAGGAAGGCGCCTAAGAGAAGATCGAACTCCTCGAGGGTCTCGGGCATGAAGGGCGCTCCCTTAATATCAGCCAGATATCCTTGCAGGAACGCGCCGCAGACCCAGCGCCGCCAATAGCGGCTCCAGGGCAGCAGCGCGCCGCGATCCTCCGGCCGCAGCGCCACGCCGGGCGCGCGCCCGGCCAGTGCCGAGGCGGCGGCGTAGTGGAAGGAGCGCAGCATCGCCGCGACATCCTTGAGCGGCGACTGCTTAGAGCGTCGGTCGCTGAAGCCCGTGATGATGAAATCCTTACCCGTATAGAGCACGTGCCCCAAATGGTAATCCCCATGGCAACGGATGCGGCGCCCCGTGAGCTTGCGGTCCATCACCGCCCTGAAGCGCTTGAGGGCCTCCTCCTCCAGGGCGATGACCCGCTCGGCGTCGGCGCGCACCGGATCGTTTAAGTGCCGGAGGCTGCGGCGCAGCACCTGCGAGACCTGTCGCGTCATCGTCCGCATCGACTGGTAGGTCTCGCGCCGGTCGAGCGCCGAGAAGGGTTCGGCGACAAAGGCAGGCCCGTCGCCCGATGCCAAGGCGCGGTGCAACTGCGCGCTGCGTGAGCCCAAGAGCCGCGCCTCCTCGAGAAAGGGGCCGATGAGGTCCACCGCTTGGGCGGAAAACTCCTGGGTGGCCAGGCGCAGCACCGTCCCGTCGGAGGAGGGGGCGGCGGCCGGAGCACCCGGCGAACGCAGGGTCAGCACGCGCTCGAAATAGCGGCCCAGGGAATCCAAGGCGTGCTCCCAGGCGCTGCGAGGGGCCGGGACGAAGGCGTAGAGCGCTCCCAAGGGAAGCCGTGCGCCCCGATGCGGCCGGTATTCCAGGGTGCCTAAAACGGGGCGTATATGGGCGAAGCCTTTTTGGGCCAAATAACGCGTGACATCCGCCTCGGCGTCCGCCCCCGGCTCGGGGTTCGCGTAGAGCTTGAGCAGGTAGCGGTCCTTGAATACGAACCGGGAACCCTTGGTGCCGACGCGCGCCGCCGGCTCCAAGGAGGCGTCCTCAGGGCGCCAATGCCCGGCGAAGGCCTGCTCGCCGGCGGCCTCCGCGCGCCCCCATTCGCCGGCGAACTCGGGACCGACCGCGAAGGATTTAAGCAGCGAGACCGCGAATTCCGGCTGGGCCGAGGCATCGCAGAGCCAACCCTCGCCCTTCGCCGTCTTGAGCGGGGCGATAAATAATTGGGACTGCTCCGGGCGCGCCTCGGCGCGGCCCGGAGCGCAAAAGCCGATCGGCAACAACAGCGGCTCGCGCCTGCCGTCCGGATGGCGCAATTCCAACAACAAGAGCGCCGAATGCGCGCTCACCCTCAACACCTCGACGATGCGGACCGACAACTCTTGGCGGCCCGGCAGCCGGCCGCTTTCCGACAAGTAGGCCGCCAGGGTCTCCTCCAGGGCCGAGCGCTCGGGCTGCTCGAAAACGGCGTCCCACTCGCCCGCCGTCTCGAGCGCCGGCAGGGGGGGCCTGGCCTCCGCCGCGGCGGCCGCGGGCACGAGGGAGAACCAGTGGAAGGAGTGCGGCCCCAGGGTCAAGGGATACGGCCGCTCCGAGGCGGCCGGCAGCTGCGTGCGGCCGAACATCTCCCTTAAGGCGCGGCCCGCGAAGGCCGATAGGTCCAGCTCGACGTACTGCGTCAGGCGCGAGAGATTGGCCACGACGAGCAGGTCCTGGCCCTCATGCCGGCGCAGGAAGGCCAGTATCTTAGGGTTATCGGGAGCGAGCATCTCCAGGGTTCCGCGGCCGAAGGCGCCGGCGAAGCGCTTGCGCAGGGCGATCAAGCGCTTCATCCACCAGAGCAGCGACTGGGCGTTGTTCTGCTGGACCTCCACGTTGAGCGCCTCGTAATGGTACTCCGGATCGATGACGACGGGCAGGTAAAGACGCTGCGAGTTGGCCTTGGAGAAGCCGGCGTTGCGGTCCGCGTTCCACTGCATGGGGGTACGCACGCCGTTACGGTCCCCCAGGTACATGTTGTCCCCCATGCCGATTTCGTCGCCGTAGTAGAGCACGGGCGTCCCCGGCAGCGAGAACAGCAGGCCCATCATCAGTTCGATGCGGCGTCGATCGTTGCCCAACAGCGGCGCCAGACGCCGCCGGATGCCCAGATTGAGCCGGGCCTGCGGGTCCTGGGCGTAGAAGCGGTACATGTAGTCCCGCTCCACGTCGGTAACCATCTCGAGCGTCAATTCGTCGTGGTTGCGCAAGAAGAGCATCCATTGCCCGGCCTCCGGCAAGGAGGGGGTCTGCTCGAGTATGTCGACGACGGGAAAACGGTCCTCGGTAAGCAGGGCAGTGAACAGGCGAGGCATGAGCGGGAAGTGGAAGGCGGCGTGGCATTCGTCCCCGGCGCCGGAGCCGAAATAGGCGGCGGCGTCCTCCGGCCATTGGTTGGCCTCGGCCAGGAGCATGCGCTGGCCATATTTCTCGTCGACGTGCTTGCGCAGCGTCTTGAGGAAGGCGTGCGTTTCCGGAAGGTTCTCGCAGTTGCTACCCTCGCGCTCGTAGAGGTACGGCACGGCGTCCAAGCGCAGGCCGTCGACCCCCATGCCTAGCCAGAAATCCACGATGCCCCGCATCGCCTCCCGGACCTGGGGGTTGTCGAAATTGAGGTCCGGCTGGTGGCTGTAGAATCGGTGCCAGAAATAGGCCTTGGCTACCGGGTCCCAGGTCCAGTTGGACGGCTCGAAATCCTTGAAGATGATGCGGGCCTCACGGTATTTCTCCGGAGTATCGCTCCATACGTAGAAGTCCCGCCACGGGCTGCCGGGCGCGGCGCGGCGCGAGCGCTGGAACCAGGGGTGCTGGTCCGAGGTATGGTTGAGCACGAGCTCCGTGACGACGCGCAGTCCCCGCCGATGGGCCGCCTCCAGAAACCTCTTGAAATCGTCGAGCGTGCCGTAGAACGGGTGCACGCCCATGTAATCGGCGATGTCGTAGCCATCGTCGCGCAGGGGCGAGGGATAGAAGGGAAGCAGCCAGAGAGCCGTGACGCCCAAATCCTTGAGGTAGTCGAGCTTGGAGGCGAGCCCAGGGAAATCCCCGATCCCGTCGCCGTCGGAGTCGGAGAAGGAGCGCACGTGCAGCTCGTAGAGGACCGCGTCCTTGTACCAATGCGCCATAACTAACCCCTGCCGTAAGCCTCCGTCATTCGGCGCAGCCGCTGCGCGAGCGCGGCGCCGGGATCTCCGGGCTCAAGCCTCCAGCGCCAATTGGAGCGCGCCCGGCTGCCGGGCTGGTTCATCCGCGCGCGAGAGTCCAAGCCCAGCAGATCCTGCGCGGGCACGATCGCGACGTCCGCGCGCGAGCGCAGCGCCGCCCGGATCATGTCCCAATGGATCTCGGCGCCGTCGGAGCCGAGGTAAAATAAGGCGCGCTCCCTCTCGCGCCGGATCTCCTCGCGGCTGCGCGTGCTGCGCGCCGACCCCCGGTCCCTAAACCAGCCCACGATCGTGTCGTTGTCGTGGGTCCCCGTATAGGCCACGCAGCGGCGAGGGTGGTTGTGCGGCAGGTAATTTTTCGCCTCGGGATCCTTGCCGAAGGCGAACTGCAGCACGCGCATCCCCGGGAAGCCGAAGCGGTCCCGGAGGGCCTTTACGCCGCCGGTGACCACTCCCAGGTCCTCGGCGATGAGCTCCAGGCGCCCCCCCAACCTCCGGCCGACGACTTGGAAGAACTCGGCGCCGGGCCCCGGCGCCCAACGCCCCTCGCGCGCCGTCCTCGCGCCGGCGGGGATTTCCCAATAGTTGTGGAAGCCGATGAAATGGTCAAGCCGCACGGCGTCGAAAAGCTCGAAGCCGCGGCGCAGCCGCTCGACCCACCAGGCATAACCCCGCTCGCGCAGGCGATCCCAACGGTAGAGCGGATTGCCCCAAAGCTGCCCGTCCTTGCTGAAATAATCGGGAGGCACCCCGGCCACCTTCTCGGGACTGCCGTCCTCGCGCAGCCAAAAATATTCCGGATGGGCCCAAACGTCGGCGCAATCGCGGGCAACGAAGATCGGCACGTCGCCGATGAAGGAGATCCCTTTTCGGGCCGCGTAGGCCTTGAGCGCCGACCATTGCGAAAAAAACAGGTATTGCAGGAAGCTCTCGAAACGCGCTCGTTCCCGCAGACGCCGCTCGGCGGCGGCGAGCTCTCGCGGCTGTCGCGCGCGCAGGGGGGCGTCCCAGAGCCACCAAGGCCGGCCGCGGCTCTCGTGCCGCAGGGCCATGAACAGGGAATAGTCACGCAGCCAGGAACGGTTGCGGCGGCAAAAATCCGCGAATCGGCCGTGGGCGCCGCGCCGCTCGAAGGCATGGAAGGCTTCTTGGAAAGCCTCCTGTTTGGCCTCCCGGGCCGTTTCGAAATCCGCGGGACCCTGGGGCAGCGCGCGGACCTTTCCTCCGAGCAGCCCGTCCTGGACCAGGCACTCGAGGCTGATGAACAGCGGGTTGCCGGCGAAGGCCGAGAGCGCGTTATAGGGGGAGCCCAAGGGGTCGGGCGGGTTGACGGGCAGCATCTGCCACCAGCGCTGGGAGGCCGCATATAAGAAATCGATGAAGCGGTAAGCCTCCGGCCCCAGGTCCCCGACGCCATGCGGCCCGGGCAGGGAGCTTAGATGCAGCAGGACGCCGCTGGAGCGTCGCGCGAGCGCGGAAGGCGCCATCGTTCGAGAACTTAGCACAATCGAAAGCCATTGGCGAGGAAACGAATGTGACGAAACCGTTACATATTCTTCACGCCCTTCCGCCAACGCCGTCTTATAATGGAATTGACGAAGAGGCTTGTGGCATTCATTAAGGAGGCGATATGGCCAGAAAACGTACGACCAAGAAGCGGACCGCCCACGGCTCTCGGGGCGCACACACGCGCCGGCGCATGAACCCCCAGATCCCGGCGAGCGAAGGCGAGAGGGAGCGTGGAGGCCTGCGAAAATCGGAAGAGGAGATGTCCGGCGACGAGCCGGTGTTGAGCTAGTCCTGTACTAGAGGGATTTAAGTCCCAGGCGGACCCAGCCCGCCAAGAGCGCGGCCTCGGCGGCAGCGTCTAGCAGATAGATGGGCGAGATGACCCTCCCCATGGCGTAGACGACGTCGACCCCCGCCAGGACGGCCGCCGAGGCCATCGACAGGATCGCGATCTCCGGGACCGGGCGCTGGGCGAAGGCGGCCAAGGCCAGCGGCGCGCCGATGGAGGCGATCAAAAGCCCCACGGTCTTGACCAGCCACACGTCCGTCTTGGGCCCGGTGACCGCCTCGAAGCTCTTGTAGTTGAGCAGCGGCCACAGGCCCGTCAGGATATAGTAGAAGCCCTGCGTGAGCAATAGAATGGAAACGTCCCGCACGCCGTCATTCTATTGGCGTGAAGCGGGGAAGTCCATGCGCCGGCGTTAAATAATTTTTGACGAACCCCTGTCCAAGGACCCAGACGGGCCATAAGCCGTTAGGCCCTCGCTGGAACAAGGGCGTGCCGGTACCCTATGGCGATGCGTTTGGACAGTTCCTACGAACGCGAGCTGGGCGGCCCCGGCCTCGCGCGCGCCTCGCTGCGCCGGCCTATTACCGTTTTCGTGCTCGTTCTGGCGTTGGTGCTGGGCGCCGCAGTTTCGTTGCGTCGAATGCCGCGGGACATACTCCCGAGCCTGGGCACTCCCGTCCTCTACGTCGCCCAGCCGTATGGAGGGATGAGCCCCGCGCAGATGGAGGGATTTCTCACCTACTACTACGAATATCACTTCCTATACGTCACCGGCATCGAGCATGTCGAATCCAAATCGATCCAGGGCGTGGCTCTCATCAAGCTGGAGTTCCATCCCGGCACCGATATGGCCCAAGCGTTGGCCGAAACGATCAACTACGCCAACCGCGCCAGGGCTTTTATGCCTCCCGGGACCGTTCCTCCGTTCATCATGCGCTTCGACGCCGGCAGCGTGCCGGTAGGGAATCTGGTGCTCGCCAGTCCGTCGCGGACGGTCGGCCAACTGCAGGACTTAGCGCTCAACCGCGTGCGTCCTTTATTCGCGACGCTGCCGGGGGTCTCGGCGCCGCCGCCTTTCGGCGCGAGCGCCCGGGCGATCGTCGTGCGGCTCGACCCGGAGAAGCTGCGCCGCTTCCACGTCTCGCCGGACCGGGTGGCGGAGGCGGTGGCCGCCGCGAACGTAATAACCCCGGCCGGCAATTTGCGCATCGGCGACCGTTATCCCTCGATCCCGAGCAACTCCGTGGTGCGCGACATCCGCGAACTGGAAAACGTGCCTCTCCGGCTGGGCACCTCACCCACCGTTTTTGTGCGGGACGTCGGCTCGGTCGCGGACGCGACGGATATCCCCACCGGGTTCGCGCTCGTCAACGGCAAGCGCACGGTCTATATCCCCGTGACGAAGCGCTCGGACGCCTCGACCCTTTCGGTGGTGGACTCGGTGCGGGCCAACATGGAGAAGTTCAGGTCCGTGCTGCCCGAGGACGTCTCGATCGATTACGAGTTCGACCAGTCCGGCTACGTGCGTCGGGCGATCCGCTCGCTGCTCACTGAGGGCGCGCTCGGGGCGGTATTGGCGGGGCTCATGATTCTCTTGTTCCTGGGCGACGCCCGCAGCTCCGCTATCGTGGCGCTGACGATCCCCTTGGCGGTGCTCGCGGCCGCCGTCGGACTGAACCTCGCCGGGCAGACGATCAACGTGATGACGCTCGGAGGTCTCGCTCTTGCGGTCGGCATCTTGGTGGACGAGGCAACCGTGACCATCGAGAATATACACGCCCACCGAGCGGCAGGGGCGTCGTTGGGCCAGGCCGCGCTGGCGGCAACGGAGGAAACGTCCATGCCCCGGCTTCTCGCGATGCTCGCGATCCTCGCCGTCTTCCTGCCGACCTTCGCTATGACGGGAGCCGCGAAGGCCCTCTTCGCGCCGCTGTCGCTGGCGGTCGGATTCGCGATGCTGGCCTCCTATCTGCTTTCTAGCACCCTGGTCCCCGTGCTAGCCGCAGCGACCTTGGGAGCGGCGGCCCCGCATGCGGGGCCGCTCGACCGATCACTCGCCGCCTGGCGCTCGCGCTATGGCTGCGCGCTGGAACGGTTTATTCCGCGCCGCAGAGCGCTGCTCGCCGGCTATCTGGCGGGAGCGACGGCGGTCCTGGCCCTGGCCGGATCGAACCTGGGCCGCGAAATCTTTCCCGCGGCGGATTTCGACCAGTTCCAGATCCGGCTCCGCGCCCCGACGGGCACCGCGATCGAGGAGACCGAACGCCTCGCGCGGCGTTCGCTCGAGGCGATCGATAAGGAGTCCGGAGGAGTGCGGGTCTCCGTCGGGTTCGTCGGCGTGCAGCCTCCGAGCTTTCCGATTAATTCGATCCACCTATGGACCGCCGGCCCGGAGGAAGCGGTATTCCAGGTCGCACTCCTCCGGCCGCCGGCGGACGGAATCCAGGCTTTCAAGCAGCGCCTGCGGGAGCGGCTCGCGCGCGAGCTTCCCGATCTTGCGGTGTCTTTCGAGGCCTCGGACGTCATCGGCCGGGTCATGAGCCAGGGCGCGCCCGCGCCGATCGAGGTGGCGGTGACCGGACCGGATTTTGCGGCCGCTCTAACGTTCGCCCGCGCGGCGCGCGAACGGCTGGCGCGCATCCAGGCGCTGCGCGACGTGAGGCTTTCCCCCGCCGTGGACTACCCGTCGATGGCCGTCGAGATCGACCGCGTCCAGGCGGGCCTCTCCGGCCTTACCGCGGCGAAGGTCGGCAGCGCCCTGACGGCCGCCACTTCGTCGAGCCGTTACGGCACGCCCGTTTACTGGGCCGATCCTAGAAGCGGCATCGCCTATCAGGTGCAGGTCGAGCTCCAGCGAGACAAGCTCGCCTCGGCGGATCGCCTGGCCTCGCTGCCGGTCTCCGTCAATGGCGGCTCGGTGCCGCTAGGACGCTTCGCGAAAATCGTGTCCACGACGACGGTCGCGGAATACGCCCGCTACAATATGCAGCGCATGGCGACGGTCGCCGCGAACATCCATGGCCAGGATCTTGGTCGCGCCGCCGCGCAGGTACGCGCGGCTCTCAAAGAACTCGAGACCCAGCGCCCGAAAGGCATCGGGATCGCGCTGCGCGGCCAGGTGAAGCCGATGGAGCAGATGTTCGACGGTCTCAAGAACGGCCTCCTTTTGACGATTGTCGCGCTGTTTTTGCTTCTGACGGCTAACTTCCAGTCTCCGCGGCTCGCAATCGTCGTGCTGACCCCCGTGCCGGCGGCTTTGGGCGGGGCTGCGACGGTGCTTTGGGCCACCGGAACCACGCTCAACGCCCAATCCTTCATGGGATCGATCATGGCGGTGGGCATCGCGATCGCCAACTCGATCCTCCTGGTTAGCTTCGCCGAGCGCGCGCGGCTCGAGGGACTGCATGGCGCCGCGGCGATCCTCGACGCGGCCCAGGGGCGCCTGCGCCCGATTCTTATGACGAGCGGCGCGATGATCGCCGGCATGCTGCCGATGGCGCTAGGCCTGGGCGAAAGCGGAAGCCAGACGGCGCCGTTGGGCCGAGCCGTCGTCGGGGGACTCGGGGCGGCCACCCTCGCGACGCTGCTCGTGCTGCCCGTAGCCTATGCCGCCCTCAGGCGCGATCCCGCGCCCCGGCCCGTGGAGCAAGACCCCGACACCGTCGCGACCGTCGGATGAGGGGCGCCGCCCTCCTCCTTTTCGTCGCCGCCTCAGCGAGCGCCTCGGATCTGTCTCTCCTGGATGCCCTGCGGCGCGCCGAAGCCGCGAGCCCGGATATCCGCGCGGCCATAGCGCGCGAGGAACAGGCGCGTTCCGCCGAATCCGCGCGTCAGGCCGCCCTCTATCCAGCGCTCGAGCTGCACGCGATCCACAGCGGAGGTTTCATCGGCTCCAACGGCGCGCTATGGCTGGCCGGCTTGCCGGGCTCTCCTTTTCGCACGGGCCCCACGGCCGCGCTGGTCGGCCGCCTCGATCTCTTTGACGCTCGCAATATCCGCGGCGTCACCGTCTCCTCCCGGCAATTGCGGGCCGCTCAGGCGCGCACGGCCCTGGTCCGCTATCGCGTCGATCTGGCGGCCGCGAACGCGTTCCTCGACTGCGCTCGTCAAAGGGGAGCGCGGGAACTCTGGATCGAGCTCGCCGAAGAGATGCGGGAGGTCTCGGCGGCGGTGCAACGCCTGGTGCGCGCCGGCCAACACAGCCCCGTCGAGCGCCTGCTGGTCGAAGATCAGGTTTTAGACGCGGAGGCCTCGGCCGCCATATTCGGGGTCCGCTACGAGGGAGCGCGGCGCCGGTTGGCGGCGCTTATCGGCGCGGGCGCGGATGAATTTTCCTCTCCTCCGGCATGGTCCTTGTCCGAGGCGGACGCCGCCATGACGCCGGGAAACAATCCCTTGGAGGACGTGGCCGAGGCGGAGCTGGCCGCCGCGGAGGCCGGCGTGCTGGAACGGCGCGCCTTCCGCTTCCCCCGCCTGACCGCCGTCGGCAGCGTCGGCGCCATGGAAGGCGCCCGGCTGGTGGAGAGGAAAAATTATTCCGGAGGGCTGGGCATTGTCTTCCCGCTCTTCGAAGGTTTTCGCCAGTCGGCGGAGATCGAACGGGCGCAACGATTTACCGAGGAACGACGACAGGAGCGCGCCTCGGTGCGGCTGATGATCGATCTCGAGCATTCCCGTTGGGACGAGCAATTGGAGACTTCTCGCGTCCGTCTGGCCGCTTTGCAACGACAGCTCTCTCAAGCGAGGGAGGCCTTGGTGCTCGCCAAACGCCGGTACCTATCCTTTCAAGGCCCTCTCGTGGACGTGCGGGAAGCCCTGCGAAACCTCGCGCGCATCCGCAGTCAGCAAAACGAGGCGTCGGCCGACCTGGTGCTGGCGGCGGCCGCCAATCAACTGCTACTCGGCGGCGTTCCTTAAAGCGGTTTTACTGCTCCTTCTTCCAGATTGTTAAGCCGTTGTTAACGGCCTCTTCCTATCCTCCGCACTATTTCAAACATTGTGGGGCATGGGCGCGCGACCCGCGACGATTCTTTGCGCCGTTCTGCTGCCTTTATGCGCCGGCTCGGCCTCGGCCGTCAACGACCGATTCGGCGTCGCCCAAATATACCCCACCGTCTCCGGAGGGAAGGAATGGTTCTCCCAATGGACCGGCGCAGCCCGCAGCTTCACGTGGGGACAGGACCCGCGGGACCCCTGGTTCAACGGCAAGGGCGACGCGACCTACTCCGTGGACGGACAAGGCCAGATGGCCGTCTCCGGGCCGGTGCCGCGCCTCTACATCTTCGACCCGGCGCTGCAGAAGAGCTGGCGCAACGTGGAGATGACGGTCTACGCCAAGCGCGTCTCCGATAGCGGCACCCCTTGGGGCGGCGTGGTCGGCGTGGCGCGTACCAATCACGGCGTCGTAGGCGGATCCGAGACCTCCAATCGCTGCGACTCCAGGGGCAACGGGGCGCGCTTCCGTTACGACGGGCATATCGACTTCGAAAAGGAGACCAGCCACCCCAATTCCGTCCCTATCTTAAATAAGACCCAGTGGCCGGGCGGGCTTCCTTACAACCAATGGATCGGCTACAAGCTCGTCGTCTACGACCTTCCCAACGGCAATGTGAAGCTCGAATCCTGGTACGACGGCTCCGACGGCGCGGGGGGAGGCAAATGGGTCAAGATCAACGAGTTCGAAGACAACGGATCGAATTTCGGCGTCGGTGGTGTTCCCTGCGCGTCCGGGATCAATCCAGCCCTGCGCCTGACCAACAGCGATCAGCGTCCTGGCTCTCCGACCGCCAAGCCCAACATCGCCGTCTATTGGAGAAGCGACAACGTCGGAAGCAACGGGCTTATCTACAAGAAAATGAGCGTGCGGGAGATCGATCCTGCCGCGCCGCCTCCACCGCCTCCGCCTCCACCGCCTCCACCGCCGCCACCTCCCCCACCGCCGCCACCTCCCCCACCGCCACCTCCCCCGCCAGCCCCCACTCCCGATCCCGCTCCGGCGCCGAACCCGACTCCTGAACCAGGGCCGCAGCCGGATCCTCAGCCGCCACCCGCTCCTACCCCGCAACCCGAACCCGCGCCTCCGAGCGCTCCCGGCAGCGGCCAGGGAGCGGGCGATAGCAGCTCGGCGACGGCAGCTATCGGCCCCTCGGGAGGATCCGTGTCCATCGCCCCCCCGTCCGGACCGGCCGATCTGCAGGTGCCTCCGGGAGCCTTCGCCCAAGACGTAAACGTCACCCTGACATCTCCCTCCACGTTTCCGGCAGCGCCGATTCCCGCCTCCCCGGGTATCGGGCTCCGCGCCATGGGCGTGGGCCTCGACGTCTCGCTGTCGCCGCCGCTTCAGCCCTCCGCCGAGATTCCGATCCGCATCTCGTACCGGGACTCGGATGTCGCCGGGCTAGACGAGGCCAGGCTGATCATCGCGCGCTTCGACCCGTGGCGCAACGCCTGGATCCCGCTCGATTCGACTCCGGACCCGGCCTTAAACCGCGTGAGCGCCGCCACGAATCACTTCTCCCTTTTCCAGATCATGCAGGCCAGCCCCGCCTCCGGGGTCTCCAACGCGCGGGTGTTTCCCAACCCGCTGCTCCCGGCCCAGGGGCATGCGCGCATGACCTTCCTCTCGCTGCCGGCCGGCGCCCGATTGCGCGTCTATGACCTCAAGGGCGTGTTGATCAAGGATTTGTCGGCCGACGCCGCGGGCATGGCCTCCTGGGATGGGACCAACGAGGCCGGCGCGCTGGTGGCCAGCGGCGTGTATTTTGTCTACGCGCAAGGCGGCGGGGAGCGCCGCACCTTCAAGGTAGCCATACAACGATGAGGCGAATGTGGACCCTCGCGGCCCTGCTGCTATGCGCCCCCGCCGCCCGCGCCGGCAGCTTTTCCTCCTCCTCCCGCGGCATAGCTGCGGCGCGATTTTTAGAGCTGGATGTCGGCGCCCGCGCCGTCTCCCTCGGCGGCGCCTTCGCCGCCCTGGCGGACGACTCGAGCGCGCTGTACTGGAACCCGGCGGGCCTCACGGGCATCGAGAGACGCTCGGCGGGCTTCATGCACGCCTCCCACATCGACTCGAGTATTTTCAATTATGGCGCCTACGGGCAGAAATTGGGCCGGCGCGGCGCTTTCGGCGCCGGCTTCCAGTATTTCTCCGCCGGACCCATCGCGCAAACCGACGCGGCGGGCGCCGATATCGGGACCTTCTCGCCGTACGACCTGGCGCTGTCGATCGGCTACGCGCATGCCTTAGGCGGTGGATTCACGGCGCCCTTGGCCGGCTTTTCCGTGGGCGGCAGCGGCAAGTTCATCCAATCGAAAATACTCCGGGGGGCCCAGACCGCGGCCGTGGACCTGGGCCTGCTGTCGCCCTGGTATTTCAACCAGCGCTTCCGGTGGGCCCTGACCGCCGTCAACATGGGCGGGAAGCTGAAGTTCGATCAGGTCTCCCACGAGCTTCCCTTCGCCTTGAGGGCGGCCGGCGCCTTGCGGATCGACGAGCATTGGAGCGCCTCCGTAGACGCCGTCTTTCCGAAATTTGACCGGCCTTTCGCGGCCGTCGGCGTGGAATACCGGCTAGCGCCCATCGGGCCTTGGACCCTGGCCGCCCGTGGGGGATTCAGCTCCCAGACCATCGGCGGCATCGATGGATTCAGCGGGATTTCGATGGGCCTGGGTTTCCGCTACCGCGGGTATGGGATCGATTATGCGTTCTTACCCTATGGAGGGGTGGGGCAGACGCATAGGATATCTCTTAACTATAACTTCTGAACGGCGACTTATACGCGCCTCGGGCGCGTGACTCGTCGCGCTTGACGTTCGCGCGGTGCCAGGGATTGACTTTCGCCTAGGCGAAAGTCAATCCCTGGCACCATCTTCGCGAATATTCCGCGCTCGGCGCGGTCGTCTGCGCCGAGCCCACGCGCTTAAAGCGCGTAAAAATTGCCGTTTACCTCGAAGCCGCGGCAAAAAATCCATTCAACGAACCACCGCAAAGCTCCCGCTACGCCGCCTCCCTTGCGTATCCGAGATCAGGTACAGGTAAATCCCCGACGCCACCCTCTGCCCGGCGTCGTCCGTCAAATCCCAATGGCCGACCCCGGCCGGGGCGCTGATCGTCCTCACCCATCGGCCCGACATCGTGTAAATGCGCACCTCGCTGCCGGGCGTCAGCTGGTCCACCGTGAGGGCGATCCCCGCGTGGGTGTCGGCGCGCCACGGGTTTGGAAACACCCTCGCGCCGCCCAGGTCGGCCGCCAGTGACGGATGCGGGTGAGGCGACGGGGCGATCGCGAAGGACAGAATGTTCGAGCGCCCGGAAGGGTCGAATACGCTGACGCGGGCCGTCCCGCTCGAGACGATGTCGGAGGCGGGAATGCCCGCCCGTATCGTCGAAGAGCTCGCAAAATGGGTCGGCCGCGGCTCACCGTTGAACTCCACCCGCGAATCGGTCGAAAAGCCCTGCCCGAATACGGTCAAGACGAATTCGGGCCCTCCCGCCGCCACCGAGCGGGGCTCCAGAAAGGTAAGCAGCGGGACGCTTTTTCCCGGCCCCTCAGAGGCTAAAGGCGGCTCGACGGCCGGCACGGAGGCCGTCTCGCTAGAACGCAACGGGCGGCAGCCCTCCCCGATGCCGTCGGCGCAATACTCATGCGTCGGCATCGGGGGCGTCGTTGGCGGTTGCGTTGACAGGACCACCTCGGGCGGCGGGGCGGCCTCCCCGGCGATCACCTGGGCGACGGTCCGCACCAGCGTCCCCCGCGGCTCGCGCTCCTTGAGCCAATCCAGGAACCCCGCCAAGGTGCCGGTGCTCAGGGCGAAGGGATCGCAACTCTCACAGAGCCGGTGAAGCACGAGAGGGACCCATCCGCCTCCAGCCTGCTCCGCGTCCAGGACGAGACGCTGCAACTCCCCGAGCGTCGTGTCAGGCCTGGCCGATCTGGGTGTGCGCACGACGTACGGGTTCTCCGGCGGCACGGTCTCAGCCTTGGGGCAACTCGGGCAGGCCAGGCTCCCGACGACCCGAGCGCTCGAGTAGCCGCATTCGCGGACCGTCGCTTCGGCGGCCTCGCTCGAGGCGCCGAAGGGATAGGCGAAGGAGACGGCATCGAAGCCCCAGGAGCGTAGCTGCGAACGGTCCTCGCAGATCTCGCGCCGCCGCTCAGCCTCGGAAAGACGCGCCACGTTGAGGTGGTGCAAGGTATGCCCGGCGATCTCATGGCCCGCGGCCGAGATCGCGCGCAGATCGGAGAGAGTAAGGTAGAGCCCGCTCGCGCCGATGCGCGCGCTGTTGACGTAAAAGGTGCCTTTAAAGCCGCGTTCCTCCAGCATCCGGGCTCCCAGGAGATGATCGGCCGTCCCGTCGTCGAAGGTGAGGCTCACCAAGGTGCGGGCCGCGGCGGGCGAGGCGAACGCGAAAATAGCCACCAGGCAAAGCGCTTCCTTCATCGCTTCTGGCCCCCGCTTCCAAAGGAGAACAAGATCGAAAAGTATTGCGTCTGGCCGAGACGCCCCAAGGGCACCCATGCGTAGTCGAAGCTCTGGCCGTAGAGGTTGAGCCCGAGCCCGGCCGTGACACCGGAGAGCCCCGAGAGCTCGCGGGTCGGGTCCGTCCTATAGCCGGCGCGCAAAAAGACAAATGAAAAGGGCGACCATTCGGCGCCGAGGCGGCCCGCCGGCAATCCCCCGCGGTCGTAAAAGCCGTCGGCGGCCAGGCGGACTCCGGCGGTGGGGTTCAAAAGTACCCCGACGCGGTAGCTGCGCGGCAGCTCGTCTCGCGCGTGGAGAAAGCGTATCCTCGAGCCGACGTTGGCGATCGCCGCCGCGACTTGCACCCGGGCGCTGATTCGGTATAGAGCCCCCGCGTCGCCGGCCGCAGCACCCGCGGACGCGTCGCCGATGCGGGCGTCGATCCACTTGACAGTCGCGCCGAAGGAAAGGGCCTTGCCGGCGCGGCGCCCATACGCGATGGAATAGGCCCCGTAATAGGAGGAAAAGCTTCCGATCTCCGCTCCGGAGGCGTCGCGCAAGGCCATCGGCTCGGGACGCAATAATTGCACCGAGCCTCCCAGCCCGCCTCCCCGGCGGAGGGGATGGACATAACTGATGAACTCGTAGCCGACCGATTCGAGATAACTCAGGTGCATGGCGGCCAACTGCCGCCCGGGCAGCAGCCCCAGGCCCGCCGGGTTCCAGACCGGGGCGTAGGCGTCGGCCGCCAAGGCGCTGTAAGCCCCGCCGAGGGCCGCCGGGCGGCCGCCGACCGGTATGTCCAGGAAGGAGGCGGCTTCGACGCCCGAGGCTTCGGCCCGGACCGCTAGTACGGCGAGCAGCAAGGAAAGCTTCGCGCCGCTCATACCGGCAAGCACTATAGCAGCGAGCGCGGGCTCGCCGAATAATCAGCGTGTAACCGTTCCTTGGCGGGGCGTCGTAATCCGCTTCAGATCAAATAAAATCGGAGCAGCCCCGTTACGAGCGGCTCTACGGAGAGGACGAACAGCAGGGCCTTCTTGGGCTGCCTCCGGATGAATTTCCAATGCCCCTTCATGACCCGATAAACGAATCGAGTGGAACGGACCAGGACCTCAAGCCCCTCCTTCTTCTTGGGGCGCTCTAAGTCATGGTAGTCGTCGACCATCCTCATCGGTAGACGGGCTTCCACCCTTGGGAGGCCAGAACCTTCAGGTAATTGCGCATGTAGGGCTCGACGTATTCGTCGGAAACGCTGCCGGCGATCTCGGCCACGACAATGTCGTGCTTCTGCTTATCCCAATGCGCGCAGGGCTCCGGCGGGTTCTTCAGAGGCGACCTGGAAGAGGACAGAAAGACCTCCTTGAGCGTCAAATTCCGGAACTCGTAGATCTTGACGGCGTCCGAGCCCATGGCGTCCAGTATGAGGAAAACGCGCGGGAGGGTCCACTCAAATCCTGATCAAATTTTTGTGACCTCATGAAACGGCCGGGGAAGATGACATACAATAATCCGCCATGAGAGCGCTCGCGCTGATACCGGCGTTGCTGTTTTCCTCGGTAGCGGCAGCCGCCGAATTCAGGTCCACCGAGGATATGCAGTACTGGACTCCGACCTTCATCCACCTCCCGCGGCGCGGACGCCTCTCCGCTCTGCTCGAGATCAATCCGCGCGTCCGCGGCGATCTCGGCCGCCTCAACCATCTCTTGATACGGCCGTGGCTGGGCTGGTCCGTTTCCAAGGGCGTCGTCGCGCACGCGGGATACGCGTGGGTACGCAATGACTTGGGCGCCGTATCCCAGGAGCACAGGATCTGGCAACAGGGAACTTTCCTTAAGACCGTCATGGGCTCGACGCTGCTCGGCCGCGCGCGGCTGGAAGAGCGCTGGCTGGAAGGAGCGCGCGGCCTCTCTTGGCGCGGGCGCATCATGGGCCGCGTGGAACGGCCGATCGGCAACGGTCCTTGGTTCCTAGTAGGTTCCGACGAATTATTCCTCCATCTTCCATCGGCCCCGGGAGGCCCGGCCGAGGGATTCGATCAAAACCGCCTGTTTTTGGGCGTCGGCAGGATGCGCAGCGGCCGGCCTAAGGCGGAGTTCGGCTATCAGCATTGGAGGCTCAACCGCCCAAGCGGACCCGACAGCATATTCCACGTGCTGGTGTTGACGACGCATTGGACGATCGATTAGAATCTCGCGGCGAAGGAAAATCGGTGCACACGGCCGAGCTCGCCGAAAGGCGTGATCGAATAATCCAGGCTGTAGCCGTATCCCACCAAGCCGAATCCCGCGGCAAGGCCTTGGATGCCAGCGATTCCCGTGCCTCCGGGCAAGGCCGCCGCCGAGGCGTATCCGGCCCGGAACATGAATCCTCCCACCAAGGCGTATTCGGTCCCGAGATTAATTTCCGACGCCTTCGCGTACGGGCGATACCGGTAATCCAACCCGAAGATCAGACCGCCGGCCACTTTATATCCCAGGCCCGTTGTCCACGCCAGCGGCATGGGAAAACCCTGGTCTAGAAATTTCATCCCAGGGCCGATGTTTTGAACGGCGATCCCAAGTTGCACGTCGCCCGGCCCCCACCGTCCGGCCCGATAGAGCCCGCCGAGATCGATGCCGTAGCCGTTGGCCGAGGCCTCCGCGATGCGGCTAGTCACATACCGAATGCCGGTCCCCATCCTGAAACGCTCGGAGAGCCGAAGGCCATAGGCGAGGTCGATACTGGTGTCATGAGCGACGAAGCTGCCGTTCGGCCGGCCCATGGAATCCCGCCCCTCGATCGCCCCCTGCCCCAGTCTCCGCAAGCCGGCCGCCAGGGTACCGACTCGAGTCGGCTGGGCGTAGCCGAGGAACTGATAGCGTGTGCTCCCTAAGGTCTCGGCGTGCATGAACCCAAATTCGCGCGAGGCGATCGCCGATAGCCCCGCCGGGTTCCACGCGACGGCGCTGACATCGTCGGCCACCGCCGTGTAGGCGCCCCCCATGCCGAGCGCCCGCGCCCCTACCCCGATCTTAAGAAAGGTGGCCGACTCCTGCGACGAGGCAAAAACGGGCAGCAACAGGAGCGCGAGGACCAGCGCGAAGGCCGTCATTTGATTACCGCCACCTTTCCAGTCTTGCTGATCACGCCTTCCCCGGGCTTTTTGATCGTCACGGCATATATGTAGATCCCGGAGCCGACCCCACTGACGTCCCACTCATAGTCGTAGGTGTATTGCGGCCCTTTCCCGTTGCCGTCGTCGAACACCCGAGGCGGCGAAAATTCGGCGCTATGCACGCGATGCCCCGCCACGTCGTAGATGTTGAGCAGCGCGGTTTCCGCGAGGCCGGTCTGCAGGCGTATGGTGACCGCCTGCCCTCGCCGAGACGGATTCGGGAAAGCGTAGAGCTGGCGCAAGGAGAGGGCGGGATCGACGAAGAAGCCACCCCCTGGAGCGAGGGCGGAAGGTGACTCTCTGAGCTCACGAGCGAAGGCGGGAGATGCCGTCGCGAGCGTCATGCACAGCGCCCAACCCAGCCTCATGGTGGCTGGAAATATACCAGCACGGCGCCTTTAAGCGAATAATCGCGGTGTAACGATTCTTTGCTGGCGCGTCGTAGACGCGCTTAGGAAAAATAAGAAGGAGACGACTCCGTAACTACTTGGTCTTTTTAGGCGGCGTCGCCTTAGCTGCGGGGGCGGCCGGCGCGGCGGGGGCGGCGCTCTCCATCTGGGCCTGATCGCCTTTCAGCATGCACATCTTGCGCATCATGCAGCATTTGGCGGCGAAGAAACCAATCACGCCGCCAATGATCAGCATCACCAAGGCCTTCATGCCCTGGCAGACGCAGCAGCCGCAGCGAATCCCGCAACAGCCCCCTTCCTTTTTTTGTTCCATGAAGCCTCCTTGTACCGCGAGTCCCATTATAACTGTTCTTCATTAGCTCGTCATAGGCCGCGATATCCCTCCACCAAGCCACCTCCCTCGTCGTTGACCACCGGCTCGGAAACCTCGTAAGATGCCGCCATGAAGGCATCGCCATAATCGGCTCATGAGAAACGCCATCCTCGCTGTTTTGCTCTGCGCTTGCCCCACCTCGGCCGCCCTCGACGCGAGCCGGATGGAGGCGCTCATCGGCGTGAAGCCATCCGAGAAGGCCGGCGAGCTCAAGGTGTCGCTGCCCCAAACGGACCTGTCGGTGAACGTCGACGGGTTCCCGATCACGCCGCCCATGGGGCTCACCTCCTGGGTGGCCTTCACGAGCCATGGCGGGCATGTGATGGCCATGGGGGACCTGGTTCTTCTTGAAGACGAGGTCGGACCGGTTCAACGCGCGGCGCTTAAGGCTGGCCTGACCGTGACCGCCCTCCACAATCATTTCCTCCGTGACAAGCCGAAGGTCATGTTCATGCACGTCGGCGGCTCAGGCGAAATCGAGGAAGTCGGCGCCGCGGTCCGGGCGACGCTCGATGAGGCGCGCCGCGTCCGTTCCAAGAAACGCCTAAAGGCAAGCCAGCGCGTCGCCCGAAGCTCGTTTGATCCCTCGGAGATCGAAGGAATGCTCGGCCACAAGGGAGAACTCAAGGACGGCGTCTTCCGGGTCGTGATCGGGCGCCCGGATGTCTCTCTCAATGACATGGGCGCGCCCGTCAGCGCTTTCCTCGGCTTCAATACCTGGATGGCGTTCCAGGGCTCGAAGGGACGGGCGGCCGTGTCGGGCGATTTCGCCATGCTGGAAAACGAGGTTGACGGCGTGGTGCGCGCGCTCGCCGGGCACGGCATCGAGGTCACGGCGATCCACAATCACATGACGACCGAGAAGCCCCGCATCTTCTTCCTGCATTTCTGGGGCGCGGCGCCGGTCGCGGATCTCGCGCGCGGCCTGCGCGCGGCGCTCGACCAAACGAACAAGCGCTGACGCTCGATTGGAAAGAAAAAACCCCGGTGCTTTGCACCGGGGTTTCACTTTCTCCGTCGAGAAACTGCTGAAATGGTTGCGGGGGCTGGATTTGAACCAGCGACCTCAAGGTTATGAGCCTCGGGTCCTCGGTTCAGGCCTCCTCCGTCGGAGGCCGCCCCTCCATCGCCCAAGGTTGTACTGCTAACCTTGGGGCTCTGTGAGAATTATAACAGAAGGACGCCAGAATTCAAGTCAATTTTGAGTTTTTGAGAACCAGTCGTTTTTAGGCGGCCGGCTGGTTTAGCGTGCGTTCTAACCGACCGACCGATGCCGTGATCTCATCGAACGAAGGGGTCGCTCCGAAGATCATTCCGGACATGCGCGAATAGTCTTCTTCCAAGCCCTTGCGCATCGCCGGTGTCGGCAGCAAAGCAAAGGTTCCCGGCTTCGCGCTGGAGAGATCAAAGTCTGGCCGATTGAAGAACATTCGGGCATGGCGGACGCATTCCGAGGCCAGCGGTAGATTGCCCGCGATCGCCTCGGCGTTCTTTCCGGCAAGCAAGCAATGCACGTCGTAATAGTGGCGGGAGACTCGCTGCCCCTCCTGCCGCAACTCGCCGCGAATCTCGAACCACCGGCGCAGGCCGTGAAGGATGACCACCTTATCCCAAAATGTGCGCGCCGGCTCGATCGTCCTGACGCCTTTGATGCCGAGCTGCTTCCCCGGCGCGTCAGCCGCAACGAAAGGCGATATAGTCGCCGCCACGTTCGGGTCCAGTGCCGACTTGGCGCCGGATTCGATCTTGATGGAGGGATGCACATAGGAGTCACCCGTCGTTACGGCGCTCGGGTATCGCACGAGTAGCGTTTGTCCATCTGGATCGGAATCATCGAGCAGCACGCCTGTGTCACCAGCGCCAATGCCGGCGGCCTTCATCGTCTCGGCGAGAACGCCTTGGAGTTGAGGCTGGAGAATATCCTTGATGTAATGTTGGCAGCCGTCCTTGATGGCGTCAAGCCAGGCCTGGCGTTTCTTGCCGGTCAGCTTTCCGAGTTCTTCGGGGGAAGATGATAGGCCCAGATCGGCCCGGAACACGGTAATATCAATGTCCTCTGAAAAACGCTGGATCAGCCCGAACGCCTTGGAAAGGGAAGTCCCGCCCTTGAAGAGCAATCGGGGGCCGCCGGGAGCTAATTGATGAAACAGCGCATCGAGAGTCCAGCACGCCCAAAAATCCTTTTCTACATTCTGTTCCGTGGTGCCGATCCGCCTGGCCGTCGCCGCAAAGAGCCCGCGCCGCTCGTCTTTGGACGCCGCAAGGATACCCGCATAGCCGGCATTCATCGACGAACCCGCAACATGCGCTTGGCGGCGCGCGGCTGGCGGTCTTCTTGCCGCGTCGACGCTCCTAAATCTAAGAGTTCGCGAACGACCGATTGCATCCAGCTCGGGAGAGTAGGAAGACCCGTGAGCAAGTCGCCGCGGAGTTCGGCGCCGTGCGATGGATCGCCGATATTACGCCGAAGCCGTTTAATGATCGCCGTACGCTCGGGACCCAAGATATCCTGGAGCCAATAGAGCGCCTGGACGATGCGCATTGCCGGACGGCCCGCCCAATAGAGCCGGCTGGGAGCCGCTTCCCGAAACTGGATATGTTGCTTTCCTAGACGAATCGGCCGCAGGCGCGCATCAGTCAGCACCGTGATGCGAGCAGGTACGGCGGTCGTCAATCCCAGATCGTTGGCGGCGGTGAGACCGTCAATGAGGACACGAGCCTGGTCGCGCCGGCCCACGGCGTCGATTACCGCCGCATGCCCCGGTGCCACCGTAACGCCGGTGAGTGTATTGATTTTAGGGAGATAGTAGAGTCCTCGGTCAAGGCGCGCCAGCACCTTGTCACTGGTCAGCCGCTGTAGTGCCTTATCTACGGCCGCACGGGGAGCGATGTCGAGAAAATCGATGGGCGTCCAAACAAATGCTGGGCGTGCCTTGATCCGGCCAAGGATATGCGATTTCAAGCCCAGGGCGGGTCCGCGAGTTGCTGGCATCTGTCCGCAATATACCACATATTTCGGACAATAGCCAGGTGCTATTATTATGCTAGAAACTATGGCCTCTTTTTCTAACACAACCAAAGGCCGGCTCATGCCATCGCCGCGCCCATCTGCTTGCGCATTCCTCCCAAGAGGCCTTCCATCGGCGAGAACTTCTTGTGCTGCTCGGCGATGTCGCGACGCGCCAGGTGGACGTAATGCCGGGTCATCTCCAAGGTCGAATGCCCGAGAATTTCCTGCAGACTGAAGGTGTCCCCGCCGTTGCGGACATAGAAGACCGCGAACGTATGGCGCAGCGTGTGCGGCGAGACCCGAACGCCCTGGATGCCGGCCTGCCTGCCGTAGCGGTTGATGGACTTCCGAATCCGTCCTCTCTCCAACGCCTTGCCCGTACGGCCCACGAAAAAGTGAGTGCCTCCAGGGAAGCGCTGCGCGCGTACGCGGGAATATTCCAGGAGTGCCTGGCAAGTCTTGGCCGAAAAAGGCACGCTCCGCTCCTTGCGGCCTTTACCCATGACTGTAAGGGTGCAACTCATCCATTCGATGCGGCTCGTTTCCAGAGAAAGAGCCTCCGAAATGCGCAGACCCGAGTCGATCATGAGCATCATGAGAGCGCGATCTCGCAAGCCGATGAGTGTCGAAGCATCTGGCTGCTCGATCAGCTTGGAAGCTTGATCGGCGGTCAACGGCCTGATCAGGTGTTTCTCCTTGCGCGGCCGCTCGACCAAAACCATAGGGTTGCGGCTCAAAAGCCCTTCGCGATGCCAGAATTGAAAGGTGCAGCGCAAGGCGCCAAAGGTACGGTAAACCGTCTGAGAGGACTGCCCGCGACGTCGAAGATGCGATAAAAATTCCCGCAGGTGCATCGGCTCGACGGCTGATAGCTCCTGAATCGAGTTGGCCGCTAGAAACTCTCCCAGGTTGCGCAGAATATTCTCGTACCAGGCCAAGGTCCCATCGACAAGGTTGAGGGCGGCGCAGCGCGAAAGAAACGTGATTCGGGCTTCTTTTATCGACACTGTCGCGCCTTTTGGTTGGTCAAAAGATTTCATTGAATCGTCTCCAATAACTCACTGCGGTTTTGTGGATGTGGTCGCAAATCAACTGCGCCAAGTCGCCAGAATCCCGGAGCAGATGGAAGGGAATTCCTGGGTGCGAGAAGATCGCATCCACGCAGCTATTAACGACGTCCGTGGATGTCAAGGCGTCCCGACCGCCATGGAGCCTGCCTGAATTGAATTCCTTGCGGATGCGGTCGATCTCCTGCACGTGCTCCATCCTCAAAACGATTGGCCTGCCTTTAAATCCATAGAAGACGTCATCGAACTTCTTAACGCGCCATGTGGCGGTTGCCGGAAGCACGGCAAGCTGCTTCTTATGGACTTGCGTTACGGGCGCTTTGCTCATCCATGGGGAAGGCGGCGCCGGTGGAAGCGGCCGGTTGAGCCTTTTTTCGATCGCCTCGATCTCGCTTAATATCTCCTCAAGACTTTTTGTTCGATTCACTCTTCCCCTCCTTTTCAATTGGCGCAATCTCTAGTTTCCGATCGAGGTAGACGAGGCAGCGCGTAAATGCCGGAATCCAAATGGACGTATCAATACGCTCGTTGCTCAGGTCGATGGCCCTTACGGTCTCTTGCGCGGCGGACTGACTGGCCGAAACGGTTATGGGATCGGCCGCCTGAGCCGCGATTGCGGCGGTGCCGGAGATTGCTCCCTTAAGGGCCGCCGACGCGACCAAGGAATCCTTGTGCTGCTCCACCTTGCCCTTGATGCCGGCCGAGCCATCCGGGGAAAGCCCGATCCCCGCAAGCGGAATCTCCCGGCCGTCGGGCAGAACGGCGAGACTAAAGTCGATATTGACCCTGTCATGACTCTTAAGGATCAGGGCTCGCCCCAGCAGCTTGGTTTTGTCCGGCAGGACCGTTCGATCGTTGAAGACCGCGGCGCCGTCTAATTCCGCGATGACCGGGGTTGCAAGGTTGTAAGAGAATATCGCATTGATCAGGGTGACCCTCAGCATTGTTCCCGTTGGTAGAAACGGCGGGGGCTGAGACTACGGCCCGGCCAGGGCTGTTTGCAGCGGCAACAGGGTTAAGCAGAGGGCCAAGATTTTCATCAGGGCAGCTCCAGACGGCATTTGAAAGGCTGAAGATTAGCCGCCGAAACGCTCAATTCAGCCCTTTTTGGCTTCTCACCGAAAATGACGACGCCGCGGGCGCCTACGTTTGATTCAATCACCCGGCGTTCGATTAAAACCTGCATCGTCGCCGGCCCCGTGACCTGGGGCAGATAGATCGAGCGATGCGATTCGTTTTTAAGTTCGAAATGAAGCATCTTGTTTGAAACCTCATGCGCCACGAAGGTCAGACCGGCGGACTCGCAACTGCGCTCGAGTATCTCGCGCGCCGGGTCCTTCCGGATGCTCTCAAGCAAATCCCAGAACCTCGACTCGCGTGGCGATTCATGTTTCGCTTCGGCGATTTGAGGCGCCGCATCATCAGCAGACTCTGGAACCTGCGGACGATGTTTAATCCGTTTTCCAGCCTCATGCTCCTTCACCTTTACAGTTTCACTGCTGGCCGCAGGCGCGGGCTCCTCGGATCGTGACTCGAAGCCGATGTCAACGTATTCGATTTTGCTTATAGCCTGCGCCGGGACCGTATAGGCCGGAGATTTAAGGGCAACCACTACTTGCCCAAGGATGCAAAGCGCAAGGAATACGGATAGCCATCGCAGGAAGAGGTTCTCGCGCTTAATGTCTAAAATCGATTCTAACCCTCCTTCAGGGTCTCGCGAAGGCCTCAATTTATGAAGGGTGTCGATGATTTTCATCTTTCTTTTTCCCTCCGGCGGTCATCTTTTGCGCAGCCCAGTGGCGGGCCTTCGCCAAACCCGCATTTCCGGCGGAAACGGTGCCGATCGCCTTTTCGGCGATATGCCCCGACATCAGAAGGTGGGTGAAATAGGGGCATGTGACCGAAAAGATCGCAAAGACCACATTGACGACGAGGCTTGCGAAAATGGGCTTCATCGTCGATCCCGATGGGGTCAGCATCCCGGAGATGCCGGAATTAAGCATTACCAGCACCAAAATCCGCATGAAGAGGCCCCAAAGCCCCACCTGAACCGCCGCCAGCAGCCAACCCTTGGTCATTCCGCGCAGCGGCTCAAAGAGTGAGCAGACGATCATGAGAGGCCCCACGGCATAGATGAGGCAGAAGAAAGCGAAACGAACCCAGAGAAATACGATCAAAATGATCCAGGTCATGTATCCCAAGAGCAAGGACAGGCCGCGCATGGTCCAGCTCGTTCCGAACATGGCGTAATCGCTCAGACTCGTTTGGGACGTCATTTGAAGGGCAGTGCTTGCGATGGATTGCCCCGAGCTGATCGTCTGCTCCATCGTGTCCATCAGGATCGAATAGGCGACGAAAACCTTGTCGTAGAAGATCAGCCCGAATACCACGAGCACGAGAGGCAGGCCGAGCACTTCGGGAATAAATCCCTTGGTTTGAGAAAACTCGTAAATGAGTCCTGCGGCCAAGAGAAGGCCGAGGAGCATCGCCACCAGGCGCGAGACCAATCGCCGCGTGGGCAGCAGAAGCGCCGGCGTCCGGGAGAGTCTCACCATATAGAAGGACTCCTCAAGCGCCGCCGCGACTCCCTTTCGATCCAAAAGGAATTTCAAGGCTTCGTTGATCTCCTTGCCGAGCTGGATCTCGGTCTTTTTTTCCTTGGCGGCTTGGGCCAGCTGCAGGTTCACAAGCTCGTTTAAGGCCTCCAAGGAATCAGAGAACGCCTGCAGCTCCAGCCCCTGAGCCTTGGCGTTCAAATCAGGCGCCACGGAGGCGATCCTGACCCCCTCGGTCCTGCCGGCTTGGCCGCGCAGGCGCCTCAAGCGAATGCGCTCGCCGGCAATCTTCAGGGCCTCGGCATAGGCCGCGGTTTCCTGATCCAAGGCCGTGCCGTAGCGGTCGACGACGGCCAGTCCCTTCCTTTCTACGGATCGCCGCATGCCTCTTTTAAGTTCATCGATATCGCGATCAATCGGCGAATCGCCTCGATACGCGAAGGCCGCCTCGAATGAGTCCTTTTCCTCCTCCGCCATCTGCTTGGCTTTGAGTCCTAGGTCGGAGGCGATATTTCGGACGAGACCCCGGCCTTCGTTGAGGCGCTTTACTTCCTTGTAGATGCTCATGGAGGCGTCATAGTTCTGCTTGGCGGCGATGATGAGCTGGACAAGCTGGTTTTCGATGATGCGGTTGTGGGCCTCGTCCTTGACGGTCCGAGCGCCGCTGACGACGGCATCGATAAAGGCCCACGAAGACTGCGAGTAGAATAAAAACATCAGGAAAATCATAGAAATGCGCAAGAACTTGATTCGCCGAGGCAAGTCTGTTAAACTTGAAACAGGAGACAATATGGCGCGCCTTGCACTACCACACGTGGAGTACATCGCCTCCTTCAACGGCAAGCCGAAGGCTGTCATTCTCGATTTGAAGGATTGGGAACGTATTACCGAGACCCTAAAAATTCTTTCCAACAAAGAGTTCACCGCTTCCATCCAGCGCGCCCGCAAGCAGCTTCGCCAAAAAGCGCGGCTTTTAACTCACAAAGAGGTCTTCCACAGTCTATAAGCCGCTTTACCTCCCTGAGTTTCTTGAGCAGGCCGAGAAATACCGGCATCTCAAAAAACTTCTTGAAAAAAAGATCAAGCAGATTTCCCAGGCGCCTTATATCGCCTGCAAGAGCGAGCCATTGGTCGGGCCCCTCAAAGGCTTGCGCTCCGCGCACCTGACTTATTCCTTGCGCATCATTTTTTCGGTGGTAGAAGAGACAGGAAAACCCGCCAACCTTCCTCCGAAGACCCTTATATTCCATTCTGTTGGTACTCACGAAGAAGTCTACAGGGCATAGATGGGCTCCTGCTTGGCCAGGGCTTTAATCACCGATAGCGGATGGGCAATCCCTTCCCTGCGGTCAAGAACTTCCCTGGCCTTGCCGATATTCCGTATTTCTGTTATCATTACTATGTAATGACACCATGGAGGCAACGCTATGGAACGTAATACGGCACAGTGGACGGTCAGCCTTCCCCCTCCGCTTTCCAGAAAGGCGCTCAAGATTGCCAAGGCGGAGTCGCGCAGCAAGTCTGAGCTTATCCGGGAGGCCTTGAGGACCTATCTTGGCCGAAGGGAGAGGTTTAACCAGTTGCGGCAAAAACTGGCCAAAAATCTGGAAGAAAAGGGAATCAAGACCCTGGAAGATGTTGAGCGCATGATTGATGAAGGGCGAGCCTAAGCGGCTCCGCGTCGTACTCGACACCAACATCCTCATCTCGGCGCTGGGGCATAGGGGTCTCGGAACCAGGCGGATTTGGGATCTAGTGGAGGAGGATCGATTCGAGGTCTTTCTCTCCCCGTTTATTCTTGAAGAGTTCGAGCGCAACTTGCCGAAGAAGGCGGCTCTGACTATCGAGGAGGCTGCCGAGCTAGTGGCGTACGTCAAAGACTTCGCGACAATCATTGAGCCGGCTCGGCATATCTCCATCATCCATGAGAAGGACTCGGATAACCGTATTCTAGAATGCGCGGTTAAAGCTAAAGCGGATATTCTCGTGACCGGCAATATGCACCATATTCGGCCGCTCGGCACTTTCCAGGGCATTGAAATCCTAAGACCCGGCGAATTCTTGAACAAGTATTTCCCCGAGATATAAGAACTACGCGGCATAGACTGGCTCCTGCTTGGCCAAGGCTTTAATTACCGATAGCGGATCGTCAGACCGGACGGCCGTCATTTGGGCTTCCTTGGCGCACTCCTCGGCATTGGTGGTCGCCAGCCAATACTCCAGCGAGCTCGGCTGAATCCGTAAAACCCTCGAACGCTCCCCGAAGACCACCAGCATCTCCGAGTAAGAGCGTTTTTTCATGGCCAAGGACTTTATCGCCTCGATCTGCCTGTCATTGAGGCCAAACCCAGATAGCTGCTCGTGCCCCATGTCCAGCCGCAGGAAGACTTTCCAGTAAGAGTTCGCCAGCATCGCGGTCGAGGCCGCCGATTTCAAGAAATCGACCGGGCTCTGGGAGACGGACAGAATCGCCGCGTTGAATTTGCGTGCAGTCCGATAGAGCCTAGAGATCAGCTCTGAGGCGGTCGGATCGTTGAAGAATTCCCAGGCCTCGTCCAAGACGACCACTTTCTTAGCCGCCCTGTCCTTCATTTGCTGGCCCAGCCCGAAGCCGATTAAAAACACGATAATCGCCTGGAGGCATTTGTGCTCCTTGAGGCCGGCCAGATCAAAAACGGTGAACCTTCCCACAAAAGGCCGCACGGCGCTCGGCCGATTGAGTATTTGTCCGTAGATGCCGTCGGTGTAGAATCTCAGGGCCCGGGCAATTTCCAGGGCGTCGGCTCGATCGACCGGATCGTCGCCCGACTTTTCCAGGACTGTGCGCAGATCCCGAAGTAGAGGGGCCTCCTTGCATTCCGACTGGTAGAGCTCTTTAAGCGCCGCCTCGATGATCCGCTTTTTGTTCTGGTCGCTTTTCTCCAGCATCTTTTCAATAAGAAGGCAGAGGTAGCCCAGCATATCGGGATCGAAGCTGTTATCTTCGCCTACAAGCGTTTGCCTCTCGGGAAAAGGATTGATTGCGAATTTCTCGGATAAGGTCAGCTCGAAATAATCGCCTCCCAGGGCTTTGCAAAGGCGCCTGTAGCTTCCGCCGATGTCGATGACGGTGAAACTGGCGGCAGGCTCCATGACGAAGAGGCTGCCTACGAGATAGTTCATGGCGAAGCTCTTGCCGGAGCCGGTAGAGCCGATCACGATGCCATGCCGCGGCGTTCCGCCCTCGAAGGGATCAACGCAGACAAGCTCCCCTTCGCGGCTTTTTAGTAGCACCCCGGAAGACGAGGATGAGCCCGGCCACGGTGCCGACAGCGGTACTAGATGCGCGCAGGCCTCGCCGGTCAACGTATGCCGCCTTGGGGGTAGTTGCGGGCCGAGCGGCAAGGTCGAGCAAAAGAGGCGCTTGTGCAAAAAGTCCTCGGTGATGGCTTCAGCACCCAGGCATTCGCGAATTTGCATTTGAAGTTTATTGGCTTTTTCCTTTACTGCCTTAAGATCCCGGTCTTGGACCAAACCGCTCATCGAGAACAGATAAAGCCGCTCGCCTTTGGACCGGACCAGGGTGATGAGCTCATCGAGCTCGGAACTTCTGGCGACGGCCTCGTAATTCTTCGTTCCCTGTAGAAAGGAAAGCCCAAGTGCGCGCCGGGCGTTGGACTTGGCCAGATCGAGCGCGGCTTCAAGCTCTAGCGCCATAAAATTGAAAGCCAAGATCGTATCGTCTGGGGCGCCGGCGATGAGGCGGTCGACGCCTCCGAGCTCAATTTGATCGCCCAGCGCAAAGAGGCTGACCGCGCGGTGATAGCGGCCGTCAAGCCAGAAGGCCTCTTTTTGCTCCTCGGCGGGGCTTGCGGCCATTTGGCTTCTGGGGGTCAGCCATGGCCGCAACCCGCCAAAGCCAATGCCCCTTCCGGCCTTTCCGGGGTTGAGTCGCTTCCAATAGAGGTCCAAGACCTTCTCGCGTCCCAGCTTTTCCAGTCGCAATTCCATCCCCTGCGCCTGAATCGCCAGCATGCCGTCGATTGTGGCGAGCTGCGATTTAAGTTCCTCGTATCCGCTGAGGATGCGTCTCTTAGGAAAGAAGAAATTGCTCAAAAGCGGCGTTTTCAGAAAATCCTTGGGATGGACGCTCAAGCATAGATGGATCGTCTTAAGCCTCTGCCTGCTTCCCAGGCTCGATAATTTAGAACGCAGGATGGCGCTTACAACCTTGTCACCATTCAGCTCTTGCTGGATAGCCGCGACATGCGGGTTGAGTGAAGCACCGACCTCGACTAAGACGCTCATCGAAGTACGCGCCGGCATTGTTTCGAGCAGCCGGCTTGCATTTCGGATCCATTGCTCCTGGCCGCTGTCATGCAGCAGCGTAACGTCTTGCGAGGGAAGAACCGAATAGATAAAGCCCAATTCGCCCGAACAGCCCATCAGCATCCCGTCCGGGCCGATATCCCAAAGATTTATGTACTCAAAGAGCTTCCCGGTTTTAGGCATCATTTTTGATTTCCAGCTCGCATAAGAGCCTTTTAGGGGAGCCCCGGTAGCTCAAATAGGCACTGGTAAAACCTTCGGGCTTTTTAGCTTTGACCTGGCTCATCCAGGCCCAAAGCGCCGAGACCAACGCTCCATTGAGGAGCAAGCTACTGCTCACGGAGAACACGAGCCCTGTCACCGCCGCCAGGGCTCCCCAATCACCCACCTCGAGGCCCAATATGCGAATCTTGGCCGAGATGTTCCGGTACGTTTTAGTAGCCGACAACGCCTGCCGCCTGCACTATCAGCTTGACGAGGGTGAAGGTGAACATGATCCCCAAACCTCCCAGGATCGCGTTCCTCGCCGTGCGCATGCCGTCCTCATCGCCCGCCGCATGGGCCACGAAGCCGCGAACGAGGCCGTAGCCCAACACCGGCGTTCCGACGATCGTGATGATGAGCCGCAGCACCTCATTGATGCCGCGCACGACCGTCGTCTCCGACTGGGCGAAGGCAGGCGAGCAGCAGATGAGCAGGCCCGCAGCCAGCCATGCGGCCTTCTTCACTGAAACACCTCCTCCTTCTTGGCGATCCGGCCGTTGTAGACCTCCATCACGGCGTCTCTGAGATGCTTCTGGCTTTCCTTGGTGACGGGCCAGAAGATGTCCTGGTAAGTCCCGTCCTTGAGCTTGCGGCTGGGCATCGAGACGAACAGGCCTCCCTGCTTTCCTTCCACGACGCGGACTCCGCGCACGGCGAACTGCTCGCCGATGAGGATTGCCGCCACCGCCTTGGTCGACCTGCTTTCGCCGTTAGGCGGCTCCATCGAGCTTACGCGTACTGCCGGCAACGTCTGTTGGGTCATTTGCGCCTCCGTTTTCATTTCGCTTCGCATCGATATGCCAGAAATTGAGCAATCAGGCGGCTTCGGCCGTCGGTCGGCCATTTCCGTCGGAACTCCGCGCCGGTTAAGCACGCTTCGCGGGCGGAGCCCTCGGCGAAGCTAACCGAAAAGCGCAGGTAATGCCGGCGCTTGCGGCTTTCCCAGGGTGTGAGAGCCCATTTTGTCAGCCTGAGGGCGCGATACGTTTCACCCGCCTCGGCCGAAAGAGCCTGCGCGACGTCTGCGTTGCCGGGCTCCAGCGCCAAGAGCTTCTTGAGAGCCTCGCCGGCCCGGCGGTCCCGGGTTTCCAGCAGGCGCTTGGATTCCTCGGTGAAATATGAGGCCAAGGAATCCGAGCGCTGCCTAAGCTCCGAGTAGGCGTCCTGCGGCGGAACTGCCTCGGGAGCCTTGAAGAGGTAATTCAAGGTGATTCGTTGGCTCGAATTGATGGCTCTGGCTTGATAGGAGAAGTCGATGGCAAACCGTCCGCCGATGGCGTTGAGACCGAAGCCGAAGGCCGGGTAGCCGTCAAAACCTCCCCGCAGGCGAAAGAGCTTAAAAAGGGCGTAGGTCGCGCCCACGGTAACATTAGGGCTCGACCCATCCAAAATCTTCGCGGCTTGGGCCAGGATATCGACGCCACGCACTTGCCAGGAACCGCCGAGACGGATCTCTCTCGGGTAATATTCCCTTTCGCCGCCAAAGCTCAGGCCCGAGAAATAAAAATTCTTGATCGATAGCCCGGCGGTGAGCTTGTCCATTATTCTGTAGGAGCAGCCGATATCTCCGAAGATGGCTCGGGAGGAGTAGCCGGCCAGGTTGTAGTCCAAAAGCCCTAGGGTACTGCCCAAGAAAAGTCCGGGCGAGACTTCTCGCGCCGAGCCCAGAAGGTAGGCTCGCTGATAGCTGGATATGCTGGCTCCTGGATCGCTTAAGTTCGAGCGGGCAGTGATATCTCCGAGGCTGAGATTGATCACGCCAAGACCTAATGAGGCGTATTTGAGATCGGCTGAGGCGCCGATCCACGAATAAGACAGGCCCGGACCCAGGCGCGTCCATTCGGCGCTGGCAGCAGCAGGGCCTTTGGCAAGGCCGGCGCTGTTGTAATAGAGGCTTGTCGGGCCCTGGCTCATGCCGACCGCAGCCCCGCCGACGGCTTCCTCCGCCGCGCCCGGGCCATAGGAAAGAAAATGCGTCCTTCCGGATGGCATCGACCATGCCGGCAAAGAGAGCAGCAAGATTAGAATTCCCATTAGCGCACCCCTACGAGTTTGATCGTCTGCCGGCCCTGCGGGCTCTCTATCATGGCGATATAGAAGCCGCTATAAACCCGCCGGCCGTTTAAGTCTCGGCCGTCCCAATGGATTTCATGGACGCCGGCGCTAAGCGGGCCGGTTTCTTGGCGCCAGACGAGGTTTTGGTAGACGGAATAGACCGATATCTTTACCCCTTCTACCGGGGCGAGCGTGGTGTAGACGAAATTGGTTCCCTGGCCCAGCCTGAAGGGATTGGGGTAGCTATAGGGCTCGGGCTGGGCCGACTCGACGGCAAGTGTGAACAGGCCCGAGCCGGCCTCAGCTATGGCGCCGTGCTCGTTTATCGCTTCGATTCTGTAAGCGTAGGCCCGCTGGAAATTTAAGTCCGCAAGGGTAAACGAATTGGCCGCGCCTTTATAGACCGGAACGCCGTCTAGAAAAAGCGTGTAGCTGATGCGATCGCCGTTCGGATCTACAAAGATTGGCCAGACGAGCCGCAGGCTGTTTTTTGAGCTCTTAACCTCGCCGCTCGGAAGGGAGACCGTCGCCCCACCGACCGGCTGGGGCAGCTCATTCTTAAAGATCGGCAGAAAGCGCTGCAGCCCGCCCGATAACGGGGTCCGGACGCCAAACGGATCGACCGCCACAACATTCCAGTAATAGGTTGAGCCGTACGACAGAGAATCCAGCACGTATGATGTAGTAGAGAGGACCACGGCGTTGAGCCCGCGGGCTACGCTAGAGGAGTCCAGCCCTATCGAAAAGCGGTATTCGACTCGGTCCCCGTCGGGATCGACGGAAGGTTGCCAGGAAAATTCCTGGCTTGAGCTGCGCGTGACTATTTGACCGGCTCCGGCCGCCACCCCGAACGGCTGCGGAGCCGAGTTCTGCAGCGAGACGACGAGGCTCTGGATGGGCGTCGTGCTTACCGAATAGGCGTCGTAGGCTTCGACCTGCCAATAGTAGGTCGTTTCAAAAGACAATCCCGGAACGCTGTAGGAAGTAGAATCATTCTCCATCGTGAGGCCCAAGCTGGCCGGGCTGCTGCCCCAATATAGGCGATAGGCAACCGTATCGCCGTCGGCATCTACAGCCGGAGTCCAGCTGAGCGTGGCCGTCGGAGTACGAGCATGCTGCTTCATCAAGCCGGCACCGGAGGCGACCTTCGGCGGCGCAGGCGGCGAGTTCTGAAAAGTTGGAAAGAATTTGTTGAGCGGTCCCTCGGTACGCGAGCCGAAGCCGTCGGCAGCAGATACGCGCCAATAATAAGCCGTGCCGAACTGGAAATTGAGGACATAGCTCGATTCGGCTCCCTTCTGAACCAGGTCCTGCGCCGCGGGGTCGGTCGAGAGGAAAAGGCTATAGGACACGGGGTCTCCGTCCGGATCACCGGCGTCTTTCCATTCCAGGTTAAAAGTAGTCGCCCGGCTTGCAATCGAGGCGGAGGATAGGGCGACAATAGGGTAGGGCGGCCGGTTGGCGAGATGAACGATCGCGCTCACCCATGGGCCGGTAGATACGCCGCCGTATGCATCGCTTGCCGAGACGCGCCAGTAGTAGGTCGTTTCAAACAACGCGTCGAGCGCAATGCCGCCCGCGCTCGTAAAATCGAGGCTGGGCCACGCTCCGCTGCTGGTTTTGACCTCGAGTCGATAGGCGACCGGGTCTTGGTCTGGATCAGCGGACGCGGCCCAGCTTAAAGGGATGCTCGGTGACGAGGTGTGTTGCCAATAAGCCGCGGCGGTGCTTTGATAGATTACCGGCGAGGGAGGCGAGTTCTTAAAGATCGGCAGATATGGCTGCTCCCCTCGGGCGATTGGCGTGATTCCTCCATAGGGATCGTGCGCTGAGACCGACCAGTAATAGGTCGTTTGGAACTCAAGGCCGGTCATGCTCCACGAGGTTTCCGGCCCGGAGTGAAGTAGCGAAGCCGCGGGCTGGGAGCTCGCACGCCAATAGAAATCGTAGGTGACAGGGTCGCCGTCGGGATCGATTGCCGGTCCCCATAAAAGATCGACGGAGCGATTCCTCGTGGCCGCTGTTCCGGTACCGGAAACAATCGAAAAAGAGCCGGGAGGCGAGTTCTTGAATATAGGGAGATAAGATTGCTCGCCGCCGGCCATAGGTCGAGCCGCGCCGAAGGAGTCGCGCGCGGTGACTGACCAATAATAGGTCGTTGCAAACGATAGCTCAGACATCGTCCATGAGGTATCGGGAGTCGAGCCGAGCAATATTGGGCTCGGCTGAGCCGCGGGACGCCAATATACGTCATAGGCGACGGGATCACCGTCGGGGTCTATCGAGGATTGCCAGGCGAGCTGGACCGAGGTAGACCGGGTGAGGGCCACGCCGGCTCCGCCTATGGGCGAGAAGGCTCCGGGCGCGCTATTGAGCAGGCTGAGGTTAAAGCCGGCAATGGGAGCCGGCGTTGTCTGAAGCGGCAGGCCGAGATAGAAATCCTGCGCCACAATCTGCCAGTAATAAGGCGTGCCGAAGGAAAGGCCGGCCGTTTGAAAGGAAGTATTGCCCGTGTTGGCGACGAGCGGCATGTCGCTAATGGAGGGCCCAAGGTATACCGAGTAGGCGATCGAGTCGTTGTCTAAATCCCCCGCCGGCTGCCAGTTTAGGGAAGCCTGATTGGAATGTTGCAGAACGGAGCCAATCGGCGCCGTTTGAACCGCCACGCTAGGAGGCGAATTTAAAATAAAGCGCTGCAGCGACGTTGAGCCGGTCGCCGGGCTCAGGTAGACGATGCGTCCATCCCAAGCCACGCCGACGGGCAGGCCGGTGGTGTTGCCGGTGGTAAAATCCGTAAGTCGAGTTCCATCGGAGCCGTATTTGACGATTCCGGACAAGCAGGAGGATCCCGAGCAGATAAACTGGCTGGAAAAGAGATTTGAGGCATTGTCGGTCCATATTCTGCCGGGCGAGAGGTCTGCGATCGCGACGTCGTTAAGCAACGTTCCGTTCGAGCCATATTTCAGCAGGTGATGGCATACGGGATCGGCGATGACGAGATTGCCTTGCCAGTCCATGGTTAGGCTTTTGGGCTGGTAACAGCCGGTTCCCGAATAGGCATCGCCGGAGAGCGTAATCGTCCTCAATAGGCTGCCTTGAAAGTTGTATTGGTAGACGACGCCTGGCGTGCCGGGCGGCGGGCCGGAGCAGCCGCCGATTAAATCCAAGCAGGGGCGTATGCGCCAGAATTTCGTGATATAAACCAGCTTATTGATCTTGTCTATCGCCGCCGAGTAGGCGTAATCTTTTGTAATCGTGTAGGGAATCGTGACTTGCCCAAGGAACGAGCCCACGTTGCTGTATCTAAGGAGGGAAAAAACACCGGTCGTCATATCGAGGTTCAGCACGTTTAGATTTCCCGTAGCCTCGACGCTAAAGGCGATCGGTTTGGAGGCTCCCATATCAAAGGAGAGCAGCGGCTCGATGTTTTGCGTCTGGAAACTGGCGATCGAATAGGCGGTTGAACCGGGCTTTTGGCCCAGGATGTAGAGATTGCTGGCCGCGTCCGAATCGATCCAGCCGATCGATAGCGGCATCGGAAAAGATGCCTGCTGGACGTAGGATGCGCCAAAGCCTGGTCCGGCCCACGCCAGCCCTAGAAAAACGATCGCCGCTACCATTATTTTCTTTCGCATAGTTCTCATCCTCTCTTTCCGGCTCTCCAGTCGGGCCCGCGGGGTGGAAGGAGATTGTTTTCTCTTTCACCGGGCCCTTGTGACTTTACTGAGCTCGATTACTTGCCGTCGTTTTCCTTCTTGATCACCAGCCGCATCCTATCGTCATTCGGCCAGGCAGGCGCAACGACGTCGATATTCCCGTTGTCATAACCAAACGCCACCCCTAAGTTCTTGGGGTATTGGCCAACGGTCCAGACGCTGTACATGACTTTGTATTTCGGCTTGGAAGCGGGAACGTCCTGCGTTCCCGCAACTTCCTTACCGTCACGCTCATCACCGTCCAGCTCCTTCCTAGTTTTCGCCATATGTACAAGAATCCCCCTTTGTTCCTCCCCTCCCCGGCGGACGCCGCCCTTCGAGACGGAGTCGGCAGGAGAGGGGAGAAGGGGCCGTGCACCATGGCTATCTTTCCCCCGCGGGACCGGCTGGAGAGCCGGTAAAATCACGATTTCCCCGGCGGCTTGCCGGCGCCGCCGAGGCCAGGTCCAGTCCTTCCTTTAATACGCCCTGAACTTTCGGCAGGGCGGCCGCTTCCTTCCCAGTTAGCGCCTCATGCGCAGCGGCTGTAAAAAGGATCACCGCTCGTTTACGATGCCCCCAAGCCACGGCGACTCCCGGAGGCAGACCGCGCAGGACATTCGGATGGCAGAAGAACTCCTCGACTTCCCGAATCGACTTGCGCCCGCTGGAAGATCCCCCCTCGTACATCTCGGTCGCCTTGAAGTTGCTGAAAGTCCCGACCGCTCGGGCTATGAGGTCGGCGTCGGCCGGATGGGGCAGATGGAAAAAGACCTTGCATCCCGAGCTATTCGAAAAGAGCTCGGAAAAAAACGCATCCGGCGGCGTGCCGACGACCTTCTTGAGCTGGCCGAGGTCCTGGTGCGAGAAAATCGTCCACAGCCGGGCCGAACCCACGGTGGAGATGAAATCGGAAAAGGCCGGGGTGGCAAACTTAGAAAACTCATCTAAGATGATCACCCCAGGCGTGGGCTTTACGGCCATCCGCTGCCGACGGCTTGCCTCGGATAACAGTCCGGCAATCACCATCCTTCCCAATGCGTTCGCCTGTACTTGAAGGTGGCCGATGGGAATGGCGAAGTAGGCGAGTTGCCGGCCTTCGAAGATCTCCTCCAGACGGATTTGAGGCGCGTAGCTGTTGAGCAGCCTGCCGAGATCTCCCGAAATCCAGGGCTGAAGGCTGGATGTCAGCGCGCTCGTGTCCGGCCGGCCGTCGAATTGGCGCCGGGTAAATCGAACCAGGCGCTTGTCCGGGCATAACCGGAAAGCCTGCTCCCGGCATTCTTCGTATTCGAAGTAGAAGAAAACATCCCGGAGCGTGAAGGCCCGGCCGGTTGCCATAAACACTTCGGCCATATTCTGAATTCGGGCATAGTCCAGCCCTCGGAAATATTCTGAATCCCCCCCGCCGCCGGGCTCGCGGCCGATAGCCCGCGAGATTTGATTGGCGAGGGAACTTAGCTCCTGGCCGGGAATGGGCAGGATCGGGTTAAAAGTCATCGAGGAAGACGGATCGGCGGGGTTAAAATACCTCAGATCGTCTGTGCGCTTGGCCAGGCCCGCGAGAGCCTTGAACTGCTCGAAATCAGAGACATCCCCCTTGGCTTCCATCAAAAATACGGGCCGTCCAGCCGCCATGTCCTGCACGCAAATGGATAAAAGAAGTTGGGATTTCCCGGAGCGGGTAGGGCCGACAATCTGCATGTGGCGCTCGCGGTGCTCTTGGCCGACGACCCATGGCTCGGCGCGCTTGAAGAATCCGCCGGTCGAAACTACGCCGATAAGCGTCGTCGCGTTGGGCGCGCCCAAAGCTGTCTTAAGCCATTTGGCCGTAGAAAGGCTCGATTTGGGGAGACTCAGGCCGCCTTGGCCGCCGGATATTTTCTTCCCGGCGCGCATCCAGTACCAGGCGGCCAAGCCGATGAGTCCAAGGACGGAATGCCAGCCGTCCCAAAGCGATGTCCAGGCGGAATTCCCAAAGGTCATATGAATCGGCATGATCTTCATGCGAGGACGAAGCCCTCTTCTTCGCAGTTGAAAAAAGCGGCTTTACCGAGACTGAGGCGGAAGGTCGGCAGGTCGCAGGCATAGAGAAAATCGGCCGCCTCCTTCTTGGCGAATCGTAGAAGCCTTCCGGTCTCGTTGGTATCCTCGAGCAGGTAAAGCAGGCGATCATTGCCCCTAAGCGCATCGCGGTAGAAATCGATGATCGGAGGATAGGAGGCGGAACTTTTGACATTCAGCTCGACTTCGATCGGGCAGCGACCGCGACTTCCAAAGGCGATGAGGTCGGGAATGTGATAGCCAACCGGCCTCTTGCCCAGATTCTTGAGCAGGGTGAAATAGGCCTGGCGCTCGCTTTGAACGGGGATTCCAATAAACCGAGAGATAAAGAGACCTACTCCCCCGCAAACTATCCGGTGCCGGAGCATGCCCGGCGCGGTAAACTGAGGGCGAGTTGGCGGGTCTTTGAGGCCGCGAGTGGCCAGCGCGTGGCCTTTTTGGGTCAATTGGTAAACAAGTTTGGTGAACGACGACTCCCGCGTTTCGACCAAGCCTTTGCGCTCGAGCCGCCGAATCCGAAGGTAAAATTTTCCACGGTAACGGCATCGCTCGTTGAAAACCGTCTGGGAAATCTTTTCGACTTCGATATCATCTCGGAAGAACCCCTCCAATTGTCCTAGCCCGAGCGCACCCCAAATTTCCAAAAGCTGAAGAATCTCTAGGTCGATTTTCTTCAAATACCTCTCGGTTTCACTCCTGTCCGGTTAAAGTTGGAGGCATAGCTGGAGGTCTTGACGCCTGAGGCGGTCGAGCCTTTTGGGGTTGAGGTGGAGCAGATCGAAAAGCGAGGCTCGCTCAAGCAAGGTTT